>JAKOPZ010000257.1 GCA_029778615.1 Chloroflexota bacterium
GTCGCCGCGTTGTACGCGCAAAATCCAAAATTGCGCGCGCTCGTCGTCGCGGGTTCCGTCGCGCGCGATTGGGCGGACGAATGGTCGGACATTGAACTCGATTTGTTTTGGAACGAACCGCCGACGGATGACGATAGAAAAAGCGTCATCGAAGCGATGCATGGAACCATTGAATACTACTTTCCGCTCGAAGGTTTTGAATGGTCGGACGCGTATTTTGTGGACGGTTTGAAAGTCGAAGTCAGCAGCTTTCTCGCGGCGACGATTAATGACTTTATTCGCGCGGTGTTTGAACAATACGATACCGATGTGGACAAACAATTGCGTTTCGCCGCGCTGCAAAATTCCATTCCGTTACACGGCGCGGAACAAATCGCAACATGGCGCGCCACATTGGCAAACTATCCTGATGAACTCGCGCGACGCATCATCAAGGACAATATCGAATTTGGCGGCTGGAACGGCGTCGAGATGTTGTTCGAGCGCGGCGACATTTTGCTGGCGTATGACTTGTTGGTGAAAACGCAAAAGCAAGCGTTGGCGGTTTTGCTCGCGCTGAATCGGATGTGGATGGCGCACCCGCGCGGGAAATGGCTTGTGCAGGTCGCGGACGCAATGGAATTCAAACCCGCGCGTTTGGCAGAACGCATGATGTTGGCATTGCGCGATGGTTCGCCCGCCGGCGCGCGCGAAATGCACAGCGTGATTGAAGAAACGTTCGCGCTGGTCGAACAACATTTTCCCGAATTGGAGATTGCCGAAGCAAAACGCGACGCGCGCTTTCGACGCGCAAAGATTACGAAACCGTAGTAACGATTTCAACCGTTACCTTGGAACGAATGAATCAACACGTAGTAACGATTTCAATCGTTACATTTGAACGAATGAATCAACGCGTAGTAACGATTTCAACCGTTACCTTGGAACGAATAAATTCGTTACTACGGGAATTTAAAAATGAAAAACAAATTGCCTCAAGGATATTCTATGCGCGCGGCGACGATGGACGACGCGCAAGCAGTGACTGATTTGATTGTCGCGTGCGACATTGAAGAATTTGGACGACCTGAATACGGATTGGAAGATTTGCTCGCGATGTGGCGGCGCAAAAATTTCGATTTGGCGCGAGACGCTTGGGTGATTTTGGCGAACGATGGAACTGTGGTCGGTTATGCCGATATGCACTATGCGGGCGGACTCGTGCGCTTGAACAATAATTCCTGCGTTCATCCCGCGCACAAAAATCGCGGTATCGAAGAATGGATGCTCGAACGCGCCGAAGAGTGGGCGCGCGAACGCGTGACGGATGCGCCGATTATCCTTCGGCATGTCATTAACGCAAACGCGCCTGCACGCGTCGCGCGCATGGAACGCTGGGGTTACGAAGCAGTGCGACAAGCGTGGATAATGCACATTGATTTGGACAAGCAACCACCTGCGCCGATTGTTCCAGACGGGATTGTCATTCGCGCGTTTGAACGCGGGCTCGATGAACGCGCCGCGTGGATGTGTATTCAAGAAGCGTTCCGCGATTTGTGGCAGCATCAAGATGTACCGTATGACGAATGGGCGTCGTATGTAATTGAACACAAAGCATGGTCGCCCGAACTTTCATATCTTGCATTCGACGGCGATGAAATTGTCGGTGCGACCATTACGCTGAACGATGAACTTGGCGGCTGGGTCCAGCAAGTGGCTGTGCGTCGTCCGTGGCGCGGGCGTGGCATCGGACTCGCGTTGTTGCACCGCGTGTTTGGAGAATTATACAAACGCGGTGTGCCGCACGTGGGATTGGAAGTTGACGCGGAAAGTTTGACCGGTGCTACGCGTTTGTACGAACGCGCGGGGATGCGCGTACACGAACACTTTACGGAATTTCGTAAAGTGTTGACGCCCGCGTTGACAATGGCATGAGGAATGAAATGAAAAACGAAATACCCCAGGGTTTCACACTGCGCGCGCCGACACCCGACGACGCGCAAGCCGTCACCGATTTGCTCGCAGTGTGTGATACCGCCGATTTTGGCGAACCCGATTTGTCGGTCGAAGATATTCGCGCGGATTGGCGGCGCGATGGCTTTGTATTGGAACGCGACGCGTGGTTGATTTACGCGCAAGATGGCGCGCTTGTCGCGTATGGCAATACCTATGACACGCGCGAGTTTACGCGTGTGGACCCGACGACGTGCGTACATCCAAAATATCGAGAACGCGGACTCGAAGATTTTCACATCGCGCAGGTCGAAGCGCGGACGCGCGCGTATGCGAACAAAAAAATCGTGCAGTGGATTGTGAGCGAGAAATTACGTTACTGGACGGAACGTTTTGAGCGGCGCGGTTATAACCAAGCCCCGCGTCACGATTACGTGATGGAAATTGAATTGAACGAGAAACCTGCCGCTCCCGATTTGCCTGATGGTTTTGTGATGCGTTCCTTTGAACGCGACCGCGATGAACGCGCGGTGTGGGCGTGCATTCAAGAAGCGTTTCGTGACCATCGCGGACACAAGGACATGGAGTTTGAGACGTGGTGGGCGGGATACGCGGAACACGCGGAATGGTCGCCCGAACTTTCAACCGTTGTGACACAAGGCGCTGAGGTCGTTGCAGCGGCGATGGTGTTACATTCGTTCGCGGGCGGCTGGGTGCGCCAAATCGGAGTACGACGTGCGTGGCGCAAAAATGGTTTGGGACTTGCGATATTGCATCGCGTTTTCAACGAATGTTACACGCGCGGAATCAAAAAAGTGGGACTTGGCGTGGATGCAGACAGTTTAACGGGCGCGACGCGTTTGTACGAACGCGCGGGGATGCGGGTGAAGGTGCATTTTGTGCGGTATGAAAAAGAACTTGAGTGAAATAAAAAATTCGCAACGGAAACATGTTGCGAATTTTTTATTTCATTACGCTACCACTTTTTCTTTTTTCTTTTTCCCATCACTCCGTGTATTCGTATCCTCTTGCAGGAAAATCAAATTCCCATTTTCCACATCCGCAACCACATGGTCGCCGTCGCGAATGCGTCCGTTCAAGACATCGAGCGCGAGCGGGTCGAGGACGCGGCGTTGAATCGTGCGTTTCAAAGGACGCGCGCCGTATTTCGGGTCGTATCCTTCGTTCACCAAAAACTCTTTTGCCTTGTCCGTGAGTTCGATGCTGATGTGACGGTCCTCCAAACGCCGCGCGACTTGCTTGAGTAAAATCTCGACGATGTGTTTCAAGTCCTCCATCGAAAGCGAATGGAACACCACAATGTCGTCCACGCGATTCAAAAATTCGGGACGGAAATGTTTTCGCATTTCTTCGATGACGCGGTTCTTGACATTTTCCCATTCCCCTTCGGACATGTCGCGCCCCGCGTACATGCCCAAAAATTCACTGCCGATGTTGGACGTCATAATGACGACAACATTTTTGAAATCTACGACGCGTCCCTGTCCATCCGTCAAACGCCCATCGTCGAGAATTTGCAACATCACATTGAACACATCCGGCGCGGCTTTTTCGATTTCGTCGAACAACACAACCGAGTACGGTTTTCGGCGCACGGCTTCGGTGAGTTGTCCGCCTTCGTCGTAACCAATGTAACCGGGCGGCGCGCCAATCAATCGCGCGACAGTATGCTTTTCTTGGTACTCGCTCATGTCAATCCGAATCATCGCGTTCTCGTCGTCGAATAAAAATTCCGCGAGCGCGCGCGCAAGTTCGGTTTTGCCGACGCCGGTGGGACCGAGAAAGATGAACGAACCGACGGGGCGATTCGGGTCTTTTAGTCCCGCGCGCGCGCGGCGCACCGCGTTCGCGACGACGACGATTGCTTCTTCTTGACCGACGACGCGTTCGTGCAAACGCGATTCCATCTGAATCAGTTTTTGCACTTCGCCTTCCATCAAACGCGAGACGGGAATGTGCGTCCATTTCGAAACGACTTCGGCAATGTCGTCTTCGGTCACTTGTTTTTTCAACAGCGCGCCTTGCTTTTGCAATTCCGCGAGTTTGGCTTCGCTCTCGGCAATCTTGGTGTCAATGTCGCGCAATTTGCCGTACTGAATCTCTGCGGCTTTTTGATA
>JAKOPZ010000040.1 GCA_029778615.1 Chloroflexota bacterium
CGCGGTTGCGTTGGGGTTGGCAATTTTGATTATCGTATTCCTCGCGCTAGTGATAGTGCTCGGCGTCGTTATCGGAGGATTTGTGGGAGCAGTGAGCCGTTAGCCGCGCAAAAAAATTTTTCACTGCCAGTGAAACACCGCCTTCTCGCGATGAGAGGGCGGTGTTATTTTTTGGTAAAGGGTTGGTCAAAAAAGGAATACTAAATTTATACCGATTGGTAACCAAAGCGAAATGAAGACACAGTATACTCATTTGCAAATTCTGACATTGCCGTAATTTCTGGTCATAGAGGAGAACATGCATGCAAACGCGCCTAGCATTCACAATTGTTCTTTTGGCAAGTTTGGTCTTGGTTTTCATGCTCGCGCCGGAATTTGTGTTGACGACTGCTGCACAAAGACCAACCCCGCCTACTGCGCCCGAGTCCAAACCGACCGACCCAAGCCCCGGCAGACGAAAACCAATCCAAAGAACAACAAACGACCCGGTTGTAACCACTGGTGCATTGCGAAGTAATTCTGGATTTACGTTGAATATTCTTCCCCCAAATGATGACGGATATACGGAACTTGTGCCAATTGGATTCGAGTTGAATTTTTTTGGGAACAGCTACAGTGATCTGTATGTAAACAATAATGGGAACGTAACCTTTGACTCTCCCCAGTCCACTTATACACCGTACGATCTTACAAGCACAAGCCGCGTCATAATTGCGCCCTTTTTTGCCGATGTCGATACGCGAGGAATTGATTCTGGTGCCGTAACATACGGCACGGATAGCATCAATGGACATCCCGCGTTCGGAGTCAATTGGTTCAATGTTGGTTACTTTGCATCGAGCACTGACAAACTGAATAGTTTTCAACTTGTGCTCATTGACCGCTCAGACCAAGGCACAGGGTCATTTGATATAGAGTTCAATTACGGGACTATACAGTGGGAAACTGGCTCAGCGAGCGGGGGCAATGCAGGATTAGGAGGATATTCTGCGCGTGTAGGTTATTCAAATGGCACTGGCAGCCCAAACACTTTTTTCGAGTTCCCTGGCTCTGCTATCCCTGGCTCTCTACTTGACTCAAATCCCAGCACAGGACTGGTATTTAGTCATTACAATAATAACCTTCTTGGCAGGGACGTATTCCCTGTGAGGCGAGGTCTAGTTGAGTTGCGAGAATTCCCAGTCGTAATGGTTCACGGCTTTGCAGGTTTTTTTTCTGGCGAAACTGATTCATGTGAGCGGGGCATTGAGCACTGGTCTTCTACAGACCCAGATCATTATAAAGGGTTCCTCGAAATGCCTAAATGGTTTCAAGATGATGGTTTCGACGTATGGGTTGCTCATATAACAACAGGTCCATCTCCTCAATCATACACACCGCTCCTTCAAGTGAATGCCAAGTGTCTTGCTGATCAAATCGCTGAGGTTAAACATCAGACCCACAAGCAAAAAGTCATATTAGTTGGACATAGTATGGGTGGGCTGGTTAGTCGCGCATACCTCATGTCCGATGAGTACAGAAAGAGGGATCGCAGAGATGTAAAGAGTCTCATTACACTTGGTTCCCCTCACGGCGGCGTCAATATAGATATTTTTCCGTTTTGCATATTGGGACAAGCCGTCTGTCAGTGGAAGTTTGGAGAAATGTTGTTATTTAATAGCACCGTGGATAATTACACGGGATCTTATTATCTGATTGGCGGTCAGCCCAATCAGGGACCACTTTCTCCACTGGTCCGGCTTACAGACGGTGACAATGACGGGATAGTAGGAAAATACAGCTCAACGGGGTTCTACTATTTTGCCACGTTGCATTCGGTCGCCATTTCCAATCAAAATGTTAGCGGGGGGATCAATCGCTATTGGACCGATGAAGTTCACGTCAATGAATGGGGTACGAGTTATTTCAAACCAACCTCTGGAGAAAATACCAGCGCAGCTTACCAGTGCATCAGGAATATCTTGATTCTGCATTCGGAGTGTCCAATTCAGGCGACATTTGGAGTGGCGGAATCGCCCCTTGAAGTTAACTACTCAAGTCTTACACCCTTGATTGAGGGGGATATTCAACCGAGCCAGATACTCTCTTACACAATCCCAATCGACACAACTCAAAATAGCCTGTTTGGTCTCATGTGGTCAAAAGGCACTATTGATTTTTCATTGACAAGCCCCGCTGGTCAGCTAATTGATCCCAGTTTTGCCGCAGCTAATCCGACTGTTGTCACATACAATGGAAATCCTGGAGATGGGGAATCGCCCGGTTGGGCAAGGTATATGTTCGCAATAACAGAAGAAGGGAATTGGCAATTGAATATTTCGGCATCAAATGCTGATCCGAATGGGACGCACTTTGCAGCTTTTGCGGCATTGGATACGGACCGCTCTTTATCAATTCACACTGACCACGATACGTATCAGATCGGTGACACTGCTACTTTCTCAGCAACTTTACAAGCTAGCAATCATGGAATTTCTGGATCAACAGTCCAAGTTGAACTCACAAGATCTGATGGAGTACAAGAGACTGCAACCCTGAATGACATGGGAGATGGTACGTATCTTGGCAGCTATACCATTCCGAATTCGCCAGGGAATCTCAGCGCAATCTTTACTGCAACGGGAACGGACTCGGGAGCTATATTTTCGCGCCAAGCACACAAACAAATATCAATTGAAGCTCAGAGCGTTCAAGTGATTGGTCATTTCGCTGACCACGCAAATAATCGGCCCGGAGAAAGTCTGCATGATTCATTGCTTATCGATATGCAAGTCAACGTAGTGTCTTCAGGAAATTACAATTTCTTGGCAGATCTAAAGAATGGGACAACGTTAGTGGCCCAGTCAAATAATACTCTCGCACTCGGTACTGGAATGCAAACGGTCAGTCTACACTTTGACGGAAATACTATACGAGAGTCAGGGGTTAGCGGTCCCTACGAAGTCGTGAATCTATATGTTCTCGACATGCAAGCAGATGGAGCACCCACTCAAATAATTCCAAGTGCCTATACCACCGCCTATTACAATTCTTCGGATTTTGGGGACTGCTACTCACTGCAAGTTTCTACTGAACCGCCACTTGGGGGCATAGTAGTCACTAATCCATTGCCCGATTGCGGCGAAGGAGGCAAGTTTATCGCTGGAACCACGGTAACTTTGACGGCGAATCCCGCTCCGGGTTACGAGTTTTTGTCATGGGATGGTGATATTGTCGGTTCGAACAATCCGATTTCAACAATTGTCACAATAGACGCATTTACAACTGCCAGTTTCCGCCAACTGGATACGCCAACACCGACCAATACCGCAACCGCCAGCGAGACGTCAACTGCAACACCTACACAAACTGCAACCATGACCAGTACGCCGACTTTTACATCAACACTATCCCGAACCCCCACAATGACACTAACACGAACTCGCACCTACACGCCAACGCGCACATTCACACCAACCCCGACCAACACACCGACGCGCACGTTCACGACAGCCGCGACCAACACACCGACGCGTACCTTTACACCAACTAGCAGTCTGACGCCAACCCCCACCAATACGCCGGTGACCAAACCACCCAAGCCCTGCCTTGTCTCACCCAAGAACAACGAGCAGGTCAAAGGTCCCAAACGCAAACTCGATTGGTGCGATTCGGCGGGGGCAACGAGTTATGAGCTTCAAGTGCGACAGGACGCGCCCAACGGCTTGCCTTTCAAGAATGCAACCACATCGGCATCCCAACTCAAAGTCAAGAAACTCTTGGCGACCCATTGGTATTACTGGCGCGTGCGCGCATGCAACGTAGCCGGATGCAGCAAGTGGACGACTTGGTGGAAGTTCTATGTAATTCCATAGCACCGTACCAAAAAAAGAGACCCGCCTTGTGACGGGTCTCGATTTTCTTTATTGATTCAAACTCACGCCAAAATCTTTAGCGAAATTTCATTCCCACTGGAAAAAAGTCCCGGTGTCAGTGGCGTTTTAGCAACCAACCGCGACGTGAGGCAAATGTATCGGTAATTGTATCGGTCAAACCATTGACGCGGGCAGGGCAAACATTGTATTGTCTTACAATTGAAATTCACCGTCATAGTCGCAACACCTAGAGTTGCACTATCATTTTGGAGGAGGCAGCGATGAAACCCCATCACCCCATTCTTGCTTGGCAGACTTTTCGTTTCGCGTTGTTGCTCGTCTTGCTAATGCTGCTCGCGGCAGTCGCACATTCCGCGCAAGCCGCGCCGCCGCTGCAAGAACCCGCGCTCGCGCCGCTCATCGAAACCGAGAGCGCGGATGTAATTGCCGAACGCTATATTGTGGTCTTGAAAAATTCCGCGCGCGAAAGTGATGTGGCAACGGCGGAACAAGCCGCGGTGAACGCGGGCGCACAGATTCATTTCACTTATACCGCCGCGCTCAAAGGATATGCCGCGACACTGAGCGCCGCCGCGTTGGATGTGGTGCGTCGGCAGCCCAATGTCGCGTATGTGGCGGCAGACCAAACCGTCCGTTTATCCGACCAAGAACGCCGACGCGCCGCGCAGCTTTATTCCGACACCACACAGCCGGATCCGCCGTGGGGTTTGGACCGCATTGACCAACGCGATTTGCCCCTCGACAATGCGTACAATTATTCGCTCACAGGTTCGGGTGTGAACGCGTATGTGATTGATACCGGCATCCGCACTACGCATTCCGAGTTCGGCGGACGCGCCTTTGGCGCTTTCACCTCGATTGATGATGGCAATGGCACGAACGATTGCGATGGACACGGCACGCATGTTTCCGGCACCATTGGCGGCACAACGTACGGCGTTGCCAAAGCGGTGAAATTGTATGCCGTGCGCGTGTTAGATTGTGATGGTTCCGGTTCCTTTTCCGGCGTCATCGCGGGGATGGATTGGGTCACGGCGAATCGCGTCCTGCCCGCCGTCGCCAACATGTCGCTCGGGGGCGGCGCGTACACGCCGATTGACGATGCGCTCAAAAATTCCACAGAGGCGGGTGTGAGCTATGTCGTTGCCGCGGGTAACAGCGCGGACGATGCGTGTTTGTATTCCCCCGCGCGCGCGTCCGAAGCCATCACTGTTGGTGCAAGCGATTCGAGTGATGTGGGCGCGGAATTCAGCAATTACGGCTCTTGTGTAGATTTGTTTGCGCCAGGCGTTTCCATTCGTTCGGCGTACAATTCGAGTGATACGGCGGTTGAAACTTTGAGCGGTACTTCAATGGCGTCGCCGCATGTAGCAGGCGTTGTGGCATTGCTGCTCCAAAGCGATTCGTCGCTCACCCCCCCGCAAGTGGAAAGCGTCATCCGCAACTCGGCAACGACAAATCACCTCACCCAAATCGGAGCCAATTCACCCAATCGCTTGCTCTATACAAATCTAAGCAGTCAAGTCACCATTGACGAGACCGTCACGACGGATACAAACGACCAAACGAAAACGCGCTTTGCGCCCGGCGAGACAGTTCGCGCAAAATTCGTCGCCAACAATCGCACGCAACAAAGCCTGACCGCGTTTCCGGTCTGGTCTATTCTCAAAAGCGACGGCACATGCGTTCCCAATTTGTGCTATGACCCGGGCGGCGCGGGCACATCCTTCCCTCCCGGCGCGAAAACTTTTACCCACGACTTTGTTTTGCCCGGAAACTTGACCGGCGGTTTTTATACCTTCCGCGCGTCCCTCGTCGTTCCTTATAACGGCAGCAATCTTACGTTAGAAGATAATGTGCGCTTTCGCGTGGGCGTGGCACCTGCCAATGACGAGTTGCAAAACGCCATCACCATTAGTTCCAATGATTACACCAACACGCAGGACACCGTTGACGCAACGACAGCAAACAATGACCCGTTACTCGAGTGCGCGTACGGTGGTCCGCGCACGGGTTCCTCGACAGTCTGGTACAAATTCACGCCCGCGAATGCCGGTCTCGCCATCGTCACGACAGGTGGCACCGACTATGACACCATTTTGGGAGTGTGGCAAGGGACAGCGGGAAACCTGACCAGCGTCGCGTGTAATGATGATGTTTCCATTTTCGACCTCACGTCCAAAGTGTCTGCCGAACTCACCGCCGGTCAAACGTACTATATCGAAGCGGTGGATTACAGTTCCTTGGACTCGAGCGCGGCTTCCAAACCACACAAGCCAAATGACGACGTACACACCAAAATGGGCGGCATATTGACGCTCAACCTTACCTTTGTGCCGAACACGCCCGCGCCGAATGACGCGTTTGAAAACGCGACGTTGATAAATGCCAATCCCTACGCGATACTCCAGGGCACCCTTGGCGCCACCGTCGCCGCGAATGACCCGCTCTTTCCGTGCGCGTACGGGACACCCATACAAGGTTCGTCAACGGTTTGGTTCAAATTTATTCCCTCTGCCAACGGGAAAATTTCTGCGGACACCGTGAACAGTTCGTACGACACACTGTTGGCAGTTTGGACCGGTCCGAGCGGCGGGTTGACGAACGTCGCGTGCGATGATGATTCCGGCGGCAATCTGACCTCACGCGTGAGCAGTGTGTCAGTCACACAAGGCGTAACTTATTACATCGAAGCAGCCGCGTACTCGACGGATGGCGGCGCGACCATCGCAAAAGAAAAGCCCATTCAAACCGAAGCAACGGGCGGACTTTTGTATTTCAATTTCCAATTTGCCATTCCACCGGCAAATGATGAAATTGAAAACGCAGTCATCGTTTCTACATCTCCCTATTCGACAACCCAAGACACCACAAGTGCCTCGTCTGCAAACGATGACCCCAACTTTCCATGCGCGTATGGCGGTCCACGCCAAGGTTCCGGAAGTGTTTGGTATAAATACACACCAGCCCAGTCGGGATTATTGGACGTGAATACGGTGGACAGCGGATTCGACACAATACTGGGTATTTGGACCGGAGCGCGCGGTTCGCTGACCAACATCGCGTGTGATGATGATAGTGGCGGGAGTCTGACCTCACTGTTGGAAGATGTGGCAGTGAATCAAGGCGTCAGCTACTATATCGAAGCGGCAAGTTGGCCGATGGAAAGTACTGCCAAGAATAGTGACACGCCATTACTGTCAAAAGGGCATGATGGAGTGAGCATTCTCCTCGGCGGTGAATTGAAAATTGCCCTGACCTTTACATCGGGAAATGGTCCTACCAACACACCGACTATTACAATTACTCCGACGCGCACCTTTACACCAAGCGCGACCAACACACCGACGCGAACGTTTACACCAACCCCGACCAACACACCTACGCGTGCCTTTACGCCAACAAGCACGTTGACTCCGACCCCCACCAATGCGCCGGTGACCAAACCACCCAAGCCCTGCCTTGTCTCACCCAAGAACAACGAGCAGGTCAAGGGTCCCAAACGCAAACTCGATTGGTGTGATTCGCCAGGGGCAACCAGCTATCAACTCCAAGTCCGACAGGATGCGACAAATGGATTGCCTTTCAAGAATGCGACCACAACGGCATCCAAAGCCAAAGTCAAGAAACTCTTGGCGACCCATTGGTATTACTGGCGCGTGCGCGCCTGCAATGAAGCCGGATGCAGCAAGTGGACGACTTGGTGGAAGTTCTATGTAATTCCATAGTCCGGTACGAAAAAGAGACCCGCCTTTCGGCGGGTCTCTACTTTTTTTATTGAGTCACCTTACGCAGAGCTGTCATTTCGAGCCGTCTTTGCGAGAAATCTCGCGGTGGAAAATCGAGATTTCTCACAGAGTTTACCCCGAAGGATTGAGGGGTTCGAAATGACATCCGTAAGGTGAATTATTGATTCAAACTCACGCCCAACACTTTGGCAAAATTTTCTTCCAACTGGAAAATAAATTCCGGCGTCAGTTGATAAAAGTAACCGTTCAGAATTTGAAATTGATTCGTCAGCAGCATGATGCCGACGAGAATCAAAATCACGCCGCTTACGCGTTCAATCGTTTGCAAGTGTTTGTTGAATCCCTTGAGTCGCGCGACCATCGAGTCCAGCGCATACGCGGTCATGAGGAACGGCACACCCAAGCCCGCCGAATAAAAGAGCAGCAGCGCGGTGCCTTCGAGCGCGGTGGAAGTTTGTGTCGCCGCGCTGATGATGAGCGAAAGCATCGGTCCCACACACGGCGTCCAGCCCGCCGCGAACGCCATGCCCGTCAAGAACGAGCGCGGATACCCCAACTCGTTCGAGCGAAACTGCACGCGCGCTTCTTGATACAAAAACGGAAGCTTGATAATGCCGAGCATGTTGATGCCGAACACAATCAAGATCACTCCCGAAATTTGCGACAACAAAAATTTATCCACGAACTGCGTCAACGCAAACAGCGCCGACCAAATCGCGATAAAGATAGTGGTGAATCCCAAAACGAATGTCAGCGCGTGCGTCATCACCTGCCCGCGCGCAACGGTGACGCCTGAAGGCGTTACTACCGCGCCGCTCAAGTAGCCGAGATAAATCGGCACGAGCGGTAACACACACGGCGACAAAAACGAAAGCATTCCCGCGCCGAACGCGAGAACGATTAATGGAATACTCATAAGCAAGTATCAGGCAGCACGCAGCAGGAATGGTGTTTTACGTTTGCGCGTTTCTCTCCGCACGCGTTGCGCCTCACTCCTCCTCATCCTCCTCTGCGCGTAGTTTTTTCATTTCATCCACTTGACGCTGTAAATCGCGTTCGCGGCGCGCGAGCGACCAGAGATATAAAAATAACAGCGTCCAAATCAGACCGAACGCGAAAAAGAGGTACGAGAGATTGCGGACTTCGCGCAAAATGTCTTTGAGTAATTCTTCCATGTTTTCTCCGCCGCGTTACGACGCATAGCGTTCGCGCAGTTCCGCCACATCGGTTTCCAGCTTTGCCAATTTCGCGCGCTGGACCAGCAAAAACACATACAACAAGAGCATCGCCACGATGCAAATGAGCAGCGTGACCAACATCGGCTGTGTGATATTGAACGTAAATTCTCCCCCCGCGTCCGTGCCAAACAAAACCGGGTGCAGTCCTTTCCACAAGCGCGGCGCAACAATGATGAATGGCACATCCACCGCGCCGACAAACGTAAACACCGCCGCAATGCGCGCAATCGTCACATCATCGCGTGCGGACAAACGCAGCATGATGTACGCCACATACACAAGCCACAAAATCAGAAATGCCGTGAGCCGTGCTTCCCATGTCCACCACGTCCCCCATACCGGACGCGCCCAAATCATCCCCGTGCCGAGCGAAATTGCGCCAAACAACACGCCGAGTTCCATGCACGCGTACGATACGCGGTCATATTTCGCATCACTTGTTTTCAAATACAATGCCCCGGTGACCGCCGCCACCAAAATCGAAGTCAGCGATGCCGCGTTGGAACCCATGTGAAAATAAAAAATGCGCTGAATCGAACCCATCGTCGCTTCCGTCGGCGCGTACACAAACGCGAAATACAAACCGACCGCGATGCCGATGAATGCGGCGATGCCCAAATAGTCCGACCACTGACGTGTTCCGGTCATTTTTTTCACCTCACGCGCAAGTGTTGCACGAAATCATTAAGAATGAATGAACGCCGCAGGCAGCCGCGCTCTCTTTTGCTGCTTGCTCCCTGCTACTCTTCAACCACATATTCAAACGTCAGATACGCGACCGTCAGAAAAATAACATCATACGCAACGAGCAAATTGAGCCAACCCTGATAGTCCGAAAATGCCGCGCCCTGCATGGCGCCCTGTGTCACTTTGACCGACGCGACGAGCAGCGGCACGAGAATCGGAAATAGCAAAACGGGAAGCATCACTTCGCGCATTCGCGTTGACGCCGCAATCGCCGAGAGCAGCGTGCCAACCGCCGAAAAGCCAATCGTGCCCAACACGACATAGCCGACCAGCGGGAACCAGTCCACCGGCGCGTTGAACAGCACAATAAACAGAGGCAGCGTCACCGCTTCCATCACAACAATAAACAACAAGTTGGCAATTGCCTTGCTCAAAAAAATCGCGCCGCGGTCCACCGGCGCGAGCAGCATCCCTTCGATACTGCCCTTGTCGCGTTCGCGCGCAAACGAACGCCCCAAACCCAAAATGCCGCTAAAGCAAAACGCGACCCACAAAATGCCGGGACCGAGCACGCGGATATCAACACCCTGCAAATCAAACGCGAAATTGAAAATGACCAGCACCAAAAGACTAAACACCAACATCGCGCTCAGGGCTTCGCGCGTGCGCCACTCGACGGCAATTTCTTTGGCGAGGATGGCATACAGTTGTCGAAAAAAAATCATGGCGATTCTACAATCAATTGCGCTTTGACGTTTGACGTTTCACGTTTCACGTTCTATCCATTGCGTTTCGCGCGTTCCGTTTTCGCGCTCTCGACGCTTGCGAGCTGTGCCGCGTAAATTTCGGCAAAGCCCGCCGCGTTCGTCCATGCTTGCCGCGCGCCGTCATAGACCACCTTGCCGTTCCGCATAATGACCGCGCGCTGTGCCACATTCAGACTGCGCTCAAATTCGTGCGATGAAAACAAAACCGTCACGCCTTGCGCGCGCGCCTGCTCGAAAATTTCATTTAGCACTTCGGACGAGTTTTGGTCGAGTCCCGTCCATGGTTCGTCGAACAACAACACTTTTGGGCGATGCAGCAGCGCGCGCCCCAACGCGACGCGCTGTTGATACCCGCGCGAAAGGGTCCGCACAGAATCATGCAGACGTTTGTCAATGCCCACCTGCTTTGCCACTTCGCCAATGCGTCCATCCACGCCCGACGCGGACGCGACGTTGTATAAACGCGCGTAATAGCGTAAATTTTCCAACACCGAAAGTTCGTCGTACAAGAGCGGCTGATGTCCTACATAGCCAATCGTGGCACGTGCCGCCATCGCGCCTTCGGGAATTTCGATGCCGCCAATCGCGACGCGTCCGCGCGTGGGGCGCGAGAGCGTTGCCAGAATTCGCAGCAAAGTCGTTTTCCCCGCGCCGTTCGGTCCCGCCAGCGCGACCACCTGTCCCTGCTCAATTGTCAGCGTCGTACTTTTGAGCGCGTGGCGAAAGCCAAATGATTTTTCGAGTTTCAATGTTTCAATCATGCCGGATTCTGCCGTTCGTCGTCGGTCATGTGCCGTTTTAACAATTCGGCTTTAAGCGCGGCGCGCTGCGCGTGATATTCGTCCGCGTCCACTTTGCCCGCGTCAAACGCATCGTCCAAACGCGCGAGCAACTGCAATTGATTCACGCGTTCGCTCGTTTCCACCGCTTTCGCTTTGCGCGTGCGACGCGTGTAAATCGGATACGCGAGCAGCGCGAGCGCGCCGACTCCGCCGCCGACCAGCACCAACGTTTGCAGCTGCGGTGTTGTGTCCACGCCGGGCAAATTGCTAATCGTCGCGCGGAACGTCGTACCCGCGTTTTGTCCGGGACCCGCCAGCACCAAATATTGCTGTCCGCTTTGTGATGTGAACGGCGCGCCCGGGACCAGTTGGTTCCCCGAAACGCTCACGCCGCTCGTTTGCGCCACAAGCAAATTGAATCCGGAAACTTGGGTCGCGAGGGGAATTTCAAGACGATAGTCCGGCGGCGTAAAAGGCAGCACTACGCCGTATAAGATTTCTGTCGTCGTCGGCAGAATGGGATACAAAATCGTCCCGTCCTCCTCGCGCTTGACAATGGATTGCTCGCGCACATCTTGAAATTGCACATCACTCGTATTCGCGGGTAATGGCAAAGGCAGATAAAACGCGCGGTCAATCGGATTGGTGATTTGCACAAGTTCCAAGCCATTGAACCGTTTCGGCTGCACATCGAGAATGAGATGCACGCGGTCAATCGTGAAATTGGCGGGGAGCGTTTGCGTTTCGTACACCGTCAATGTGAGCGGCAGCGCGCTCGCCAGTTCGGGCGGACGAATTTCGGTAAAGTAGCGAATGCCCGCATAGTCCACGCGCGCAAAATACGCCGTCGCGTCGGTGATAACATTCGCAAACGTAAACGTGCCGTCGGCTTGTGTTTCTGCCGTGCGCGTGACCGGACCGGCAGCGGTAATTTGGAACAACGTGACCGGAACCTTCGCAATACTCTGCGCGGGCGCGTCGTGCGTGCCGTTGAACAATTGTCCTTGAATCTGTGTCGGACCTTGCGCGTGAACGTTTGCAACAAAAATCCAACCGAGTGCAATAAACACAACAAGCGCCGCGCAATATAACGCGGCGCTGTGCGAAATACACAAAAGAGAGAATCGGCGAGCCAATCGCATATCTTACCGCTTGCGATAAATGTCCCTGCGATGGTCTATCTGATGAATCACAAGCACTTGTTCCTTTGAAATGATTTCATAAATAATCCGATAATTTCCAACGCGCAATTTATATAATCCTTTCAGGTCACCGGTATACGCTTCCGGTTTTACATCATCAAAATTTTTGCCAAGCCACTTGATTCGTGGGGCAATACGCCGCCCCACAGGTTTATCCAGGCGAGCCAAATCACGTTTGGCTGATTCCAAGATTCGGATTTGATACATCGCAGTTCACGAGTCTAAACCGAGTTCACGGAGAACATCGTCGAACAATTCGCCACGGTCTCCAGCTGCGACCGCTTGTTGCTGACGAAGCAGGCGGTCCTTGACGGATTTCCGCAGTTCCAATCCTTCGTCAGGGTCACCCAATAGCTCCAACAACTTTTCTTCAACGGACTCGGCAATCATTTCACGAAGTTCAGCCGTACTCATCTCTGCAACGGTTGTAGCCATCTCAACCTCCCTCCTGAATGCCCAAGTTTCAGCTCAACGCGCGTCCACAACGCGCACAAAACTGGTCGCCCGCGTGGTACGGTCGCCCGCAATTCGCGCAGCGCAATTCCGACGAATCAACAACAACGGCTGACGGAGGAGCGGATTCGTATCGTTCGTCATTCATCCTTTGCCCGCGCAGTGCCGTAACTTGTTTCTCAATTTCCGCGCTGGCGGCTTGCGCGTCGCCTTTTCCGCGCAGTTCGTCCAGCTCTTGCAAAATTTCTGTCGCGCGCGTCATGTATTTTTCGCGCAGCGCGGTGTAATCCGCCGAATCCAATTTGCCGAGCTGTTGGTCCAATTCCAAATCGCGCAGTGTCGCATACACGCCATCGCGCTGTGCGAGCAAATCGTCGAGGGTGGAAGCATTGACCAGCACACCCGGCGTGCGCGCCCGATACAACGGGTACGCGAGCGCGACGAGCGCGGCGGCGAGAACAAGAATCGCAAGAACGAAATCCAAACTTGTAGTAGCAAGACAAGCAGACAGGTACACCCGAATTCCGATTGACCTGTTTCCCTTTCTTGCTTTCTCCTATTCTCCCGCGCCGGCGAATCCGCCCACCGCGATTTCTCTTTTCACGCGTTCGCGCGCGCGGCGTTCCTGCGGGTCAGGGAACATGGTGAGCACGGTCGAGAGCAAAAAGAGGAATCCGCCCACCCACACCAACGACACGAGCGGATTGACGAACGCGCGCAAACTCACCGTTTCAAAATTGTCAGTCCAGCCCTGCACAATCACATACAGGTCGCGCCGCAAGAACGGCACATCATGCCAAATCGCGGGGTCGGTCGCTTGCTGCTGCTGGCGGTCATAAAATTTCACGGCAGGACGCAGAGTTGTGATGCGTTGTCCGTTCTCGTACACACCGAGCGTTGCCGTCGTCACGATTGCTTCGCCTTCGGTGACTCCCGGCGTCAAACCTTCCAACACCAAAGTATAACCGTTCGTCGTCCACGATTCACCTTGCGCCAACGCGCGTACCTCATCCGTCGCATACGCGCGTGAGCCGACTACGCCGAGCGCGAGAATCACCACCGAGAGATGAATCAAATAGCCGCCGTATCGCCGATGATTGCGTCCAATCAAACGCGCGACCGCTGTCGGCAAATTTTCCTTTGTGTTTTTCTGTCGCGCTTGCGCGGCAAAGAGAATATCCGTCGTCGTCGAAGTAAACGCGAACGCGAGCAGCGCCACGCCAAACAACGGAAGCGGGTCACGCGCGCCGAGCACAAAACCGAGCGCGGTGAGAATAACCGTCAGCGCGAGCGGGAAAATCATTTTGCGTCCCAGTTTCGCCAGCGTCGCGCCGCCCCACCCAATGAGCGGAATAATTCCCATCAACAGCACAATCAAAGCGAGCAGTGTGCCCACCACAAGATTATAGTACGGCGCGCCGACGGTGAGAGTTTCGCCCGTAATGATTTCGCTCAAGATGGGCCACATCACGCCAATCAAAATCGCAATCGCCGCGCCGAGAAACAAAACATTGTTGATGAGAAAAAATATTTCGCGCGACAAGAGCGAATCAAAATCATTCTCACTCTGCAACTCGCCGAGACGGAAAAACAACAGCGCGGTCGCGCCGAGCGCCATCAGCGCGGTAAAGCCCAAAAACAGCGGACCGATTTCCGATTGCGCGAACGCATGAACGGATTGGACAACGCCGCTGCGCGTGAGAAACGTTCCGAACAAGGTGAGCGTAAACGCGATGATGATGAGCCCCATGTTCCAAACTTTCAACATCCCTTTGCGTTCCTGCACCATCACCGAATGCAAAAATGCCGTACCCACGAGCCACGGCATGAGCGCGGCATTTTCCACCGGGTCCCAACCCCAGTAACCGCCCCAGCCCAACACGTCGTATGCCCAACGCCCGCCGAGCACAAGCCCCAAGCCCAGAAACATCCACGGAATCAAAGTCCATCGGCGCGTGGCGCGAATCCACGAATCGTTCATCGGCTGTCCCGCGCCCGAACGTCCGCGCAGCAGCGCCGCCATCGCAAAACAAAACGGAATCGCAAACCCAACATAACCGAGATACAACAACGGCGGATGAATCGCCATCGCGGGATGTTGTAACAACGGATTCAAACCCGCGCCGTCCAACGGAATCGCGTCCATCTTTTCAAATGGCGAAGTGATAAACGCAAGCAGAAACGCGAAAAAAGTTTGGATTAACATCATCACGCTGACCACATACGGCATCAAGTCGTGATTGCTTTCCCATTTTTTCAAAACGACGACGAGTCCGTACAGCGCCAGAATCCACGACCAAAACAACAACGAGCCGCTTTGTCCGCTCCACAGCGCGGTGAGCGTGTACGGAAAAAGCGGCAAATCGCGCGACGTGTGATTCGCCACAAGTGTTAGCGAAAAATCGCGCGTCACCAGCGCGTAGACAATCGCAAATATCGCCAGCGTCGAAAGCGCGCCAAAGACAATCACGCCGTTGCGCGCGCTGTCCGCCAATTCCGGAATGCGCCGCCGCGCGCCGACATAGCCCGCAATCATGGAATACACCGCGACGACAAAGGCGACAGTTAGAGAGATGGAACCGAGTGTTGACATGAACAAGTTTTAAACCGCAGGTAGTCGGCAACAAGACCATGTCCTGCTGCCGACTACCTGCTGCTCTTTTCACTGCCCGTAATTTACATTCCCGCCTTGACTGGTGTCATACCATTCCAATTTCGATTCGTCGTATTTGCTCGGACAACGCGCCAACACATTCGATGCGGTGAACGTGCCGTCGGCATTGAGTTTCCCTTCCGCCACAACTTCGACCGCGCGGTCAAACGTATCCGGCACGACACCGTGATACGAAACAGGCAAACGGTTCACGCCATCCGTGAGGACGAACGCGATTTGATTTTGCTTGACATTTTTTTCAATCGAATTGGCTTCGAGTTGTCCCGACACGCGCACCCCTTGTCCGATAGCGGTATTACCTTTGGCTTTGAGTTCCGCCAGATTCACTGCCCATTGTCCCGTTTGCGTCAAGCCGAAACCAATCAAGCCGAGAATGACGACAAGAATAATGCCTGCGCCAATGAGATACTTGACCTGATATTTTGGTTTGGTTTGAGATTTTGGTTGCGAAAAAGTTGAAGTTGCCATATGCTGTTTTGCAACTTATGCGCAATGCAAAAGAGATTGCGTACAAGTTCGGAGCGGGGGTCATTCTAGCATCCTCAAATTTCACTGTCAATTAAATCGCGTACAGCGCCAAGGCAACTGCAAAGTCGCGCCAATTGTCATTTCGAGCGGATGCGAGAAATCTCAACCTTTCGTGACAAACGAGATTTCTCACAGAGTTTACCCCGAAGGATTGAGGGGTTCGAAATGACATATCCTTGTCAAGGGACTTTGCAGTCGCCTTACGTACAGCGCTGCATTTCACTTTTGGTGCGAGTTTCACAAGCGATGCGCCCAACGTGGTCGGTGCAAAATCGCGGCAACCACAACAAGTCTTACTTTGCCGATTACGATTCGCCATCAAGCTGACGGGGATCCAATCACTCTGTCGGGACGTAGTGTAAAATAAGGAGCAAGGGTCCAGCACACACCCATACCTAATTTGCATGTTACCCAAGTCGACCCGCTGGAAAAACGGCGTCGCGTCGGCGCTGCGTGTTTTTGATAAAGCAGCTGCCGGTCCGCTTGATTCCCGCCACGCGGAAATACGCGATCAAAAATCAAACGCCGCCGAGCCGTCTGTAACAGGCATCGAAACAAGCGCCGATGAGCTCTTGTCGGATGAACTGCTGGCGCTCCGCGTCGCCGCGCAGGACATGCCCGCGTTCCATTTGATTTATGACCGCTATGCCCAGCCCGTCTTTGCCATGGCGGGACACATGCTCGGCGTGAATGAAGCCGAAGAAGCGTCGCAAGAAATTTTCTTGCGCTTGTGGAACAAAGCGTCCCAATACGACCCCGCGCGCGGTCCGTTTAGCCATTGGTTCATGTCTATTGCGCGCAATCATATGTTGGATAAATTGCGCGCGCGCAGTGAACGTTTGCGCGTGGTGGCGGCAGAAGAAATTGATTCACTGCTTGCCGAAGCGCCGGACCCGCATGTGGACGTGGTAGATCAGGTATGGCAGCGTCAGCGCGGGGACGCGCTGTCACAGGCGCTCCAACGCATCCCCGCCGAACAACGCCGCGTCATTGTCCTTGCCTATTTCGGTGGAATGAGTCAGTCCGAAATTTCAATGCACCTTGATGTTCCGCTCGGTACGGTCAAAAAGCGTATTCGTCTGGGTCTCCAAAAAATGCGCGCCGCCCTTGCCCCGCAAGCGCTGCTCGATTTGGATTGGACGCAAACGGATGCGTTCGCCGAAGTGGAGTCATAACGAATGAATTGTTCTGAAATGAGTCTGCATCTGGAAGCCTACGCGCTTGGCGCGCTCGAACCTTTTTATCGCGCCCGCGTGGAAAAACATTTGGCGACCTGCACCGCCTGCCGCACCAAACTCGCGAGCTTGCAGCAAGTCGTCGGTGAATTGCCCCACGCGTTGGGCAACACTTCGCCCCTGCGTCCGCCCGCCGCGCTCAAAAATAAAATTATGCAAGCGGCACAGGCGGACTTGCAGGTGCGCGCGATTCAAGAAACGTTCGCGCCGCGCGCTGCCCCTCCCGCACCCCTGGCACGACGCGGGCGTTGGCTGGTCAATCCGCGCGTCTGGATGGTTTCGTTAAGCGTCGCCATATTTGTTATCGTGGTGCTCGTCGGCGTCTCGTACCTCAGCACGCAGGCGATGCAGCAAGCGCTCGCGCGCGAACAATCGGTTGTTGCAGAATTAAACAGTGTGCGTCAGAACGCCCAAGTGGCGGAACAAGTCAAAGCATCAGTACTCAAACAAAATATTATTCTCGCGCCGAACGACCCAACATCGAACGCCACCGGCAAAGTGGAATTGATTCCGAATCAACCGACACTGCTTTTCACCGCGAGCAATCTGCCCAAACTGGGATTAAATGAACGCTACTTTTTGTGGACCATCAACAAAGGTTCCATTCAACTCGCGGCACAGTTCACCGCCAGCGATAATGGTTACGCGCAGGTCGTCATCTTTGCTGACCGCGATGACCCCGTCCTCAAAGAAATTTTCTTGACGCGTCAGCCGATAGATAAAATCTTGCCGTCGAACGACCGCATCCTTACGTGGCGCGCCAACCCGAATGACACAGCGGACGAATTCAACCCCAACAATATTCTGCCGTATCCAACGGTAATCAGTCCGAACCGCTAAACGCCGACTAGCTGTTTCGAGTGCAAACAAAATTGTTTGCACTCTTTTTTTTTCAGAGCGGGGATCCATTCGCCGCGCGATCAAGTAATTCTAGATGTAGGCGTAATTCTGCTCCGCGCCCGCAATTTGATTTGCCTTTGAACTCTTACGCAATGAAGCGTCTTTTGACTCGCACATCCATCTTGAATTTCTCCTTCGAGGAGGTCCGCAGCATACGTTCGCCGGGACACGCGTAATACATTTGACCAACTCTCGAAGGAGGAGAAGCGTGAACAAGTTTTTTTCGATTGCGATTGTTGTCATGGTGATGGCAGCAATCATTGCGGGCTGTGGCGGAAGCGCGCCCGCGCCGGCACCAACTCAGGCGCCTGCCGCGCAGCCGACGAGCGCGCCACCACCAACCAGTGTGCCACCAACCAGCGCACCACCGCCGACTGCCGTGCCGCCGACCAGCGCACCACAACCGACTACTGCCGCGCAGCCGACGCAAGCGCCTGCCGCGTCCAATGATGCAAAAAACAATTGGCTCAAGTGGCACGACCCGGCGGCAGAAGCGAGTGAGCTCTTTAACAAAGCGAATGGCACGGGTCCGTATAAACTCGGCAGCTGGAAACCGGGCGAGGGATTTGAACTCGTTCGCAATGACAATTATTGGCTCAAGGATGCGCCGTGGGACGGCGGTCCTTCGGGCGTCGCGCGTATCCCGCGTGTTGTCATTAAAGAAGTGGATGAGTGGGGCACGCGTTTCGCCGCCCTGCAAGCGGGCGATGCCGATTACGTCACCGTCAATCCTGAATTCTGGCCCCAGGTGGATGAAGTATCGGCACAGGATTGTGATGCGGCGACGGGCAAATGCACGACGCTGAACGGCACGGGGAATTTGGTGCGCTATCGCGGACTCGCCCAAACGAGCGCCACGCATGTTTTGTTGAACGCCAACATCAACACCGAAGGCGGCAACAATTACATCGGGAGCGGCGCGTTGGACGGCAACGGCATTCCCGCCGATTTCTTTAACGATGTACACATCCGCAAGGCGTTCAATTATTGTTTCGATTGGGATACGTACATCAAAGATGTCTGGCAAGGTGAAGCCGAACAGAGCAACGGACCCATTATCAATCCGATGCTCGGCTACAACCCCAACGGACCGAAATACACCACCAATCTCGACAAGTGCGCGGAAGAATTCAAAGCATCGGAATGGAAAACTGCCGATGGCACGCCAGTGTGGGACGCGGGCTTTTACATGCAAATTACGTACAACACCGGCAACAGCACGCGTCAAATCATTGCGGAAATCATCAAACGCAACATCGAGCAAGTGAATCCGAAATTCAAAATCGAAGTGTTTGCGCTGCCGTGGCCCGTGTTCCTCAAAGAACGCACCGCGCAAAAATTGCCGGTCTATACCATCGGTTGGGGCGAAG
>JAKOPZ010000041.1 GCA_029778615.1 Chloroflexota bacterium
AGCGGCACCACGCTCGCCGTCGCGGAAAAATTGGGGCGGCGGTGGATTGGCGTGGACTTGGGACGCTATGCCGTGCATACTTCGCGCAAACGCTTGATTCAAGTGCAGCGCGAATTGCACGACGCCAACAAACCGTATCGTTCCTTTGACGTGTACAACCTCGGTCGCTACGAACGGCAGTGGTGGCAGTTGGAACGTTTGAAAGGCGCAGACCAAAATCATCGCGAACTCGTTTTGCAATTTTACAAAGCGTCGCTCCTCGCCAACCCTTCAAGCGAATTGCTGCACGGGAAAAAAGCAAGCGCATATGTGCATGTTGACCAAATTGACAGCATTTTTTCATACGACGAACTGCGCGCCGTCGCCCAAGCCGCGCAGGGGGCGGGCGCGCGTGAACTGCACATTCTCGCGTGGGAATTTGAAATGGAACTCGCACTGAAAAAACAAGCGATTGAAGCCGAAACCAATTTGACGATTCGGCTCAAATACATCCCGCGCGAAATCATGGAGCCGAACCGCGCCGAGGTGCAATTCTTTGAAGCAGGCGCGCTGCAAGCGAAAATCATCCAACACAAACAGGTCAAGGCGGATTCTGCCGAATTCGATGTCGAACTCGTCAATTTCATTCCCTCACTCGCCGAAGCGCCCGAAGACGAACTCGACGCCTTGCGAAAACGCGCGGTCAAATCGCCGTTCGATTTCATTGACTTTTGGGCAGTGGATTTCGATTACCGCGCCAACAAACCCTTTGAACATCATTGGCAAGATTTCCGCACCCGCAAAGACCGTTCGCTGAAAACAAAAACGGATATTGGATGGAAATACGCTGCGGACACAAAGCAGTCCGCGAAAAAGGGACGGCACAAGATTTGCGTCAAAGTGATTGACGTGTTTGGGGTGGACACGACGACGGTGTTGGAGGTTGAATAATGCCATTCCAAATCACCGAACAAAACGCCGCCGCGTTAGAGCCGCTGTTCAAACCATGGGAAGAACCGAATCGGCATCGGCTCCCCAATCCAAGACAAGGCAGTCCCGCGATTGTGCAGCCCGGACGTCGCCCGAGCAAAGCGCCGCTCGTGCGTTCCATTCGCGCGCAAGTGGACGATTGGCGGCGCAGTGCGTATCCCGGCATCAGTCAAACCTCGCGCACCCTTTTGGATTTTTGGTTCAATGGCGAACATCTCAAACAAGAAGATGACGGCTCGATTATTATTTTTCGTTATCACTGGGCGCAGCGCGAAGCGATTGAAACAATTATTTATTTGTACGAACTGCGCGGCGTGCAAAATGTCGCCACGCTCTTGCACGAATTTGGCGAAGGAAAATTTGACGATATTGCCGACGGCATCCCGCCCGCACAAGACCGCTTTGCCGAATACTGCTGCAAAATCGCGACCGGCGGCGGCAAAACTCAAGTGATGGCGCTGGCGATTGTGTGGAGTTATTTTCATTCGTTGTATGAAGCAAACTCAAACCTCGCGCGGCATTTCGTGGTGATTGCCCCAAACCTCACCGTTTATGAACGATTGAAAGAGGATTTTGAAAACGCGACTATTTTCCTTGATGGCGCGCATATGCCTGACGAATGGAAAAACGATTTCCAAGTGCAAGTCGTTTTGCAAGACGAACCCGGCGGCGCGAGTTCGCAAGGCGCGGTGTACCTGACGAACATTCATCGGCTTTACGAAAAACGCGAGGATAAAGGCGAAAGCGAGAATGGCGACACGGGCGCAATTTTTGGTCCCGAAGTCAAGCGCGGCAAAGCATTAGACACGAGCGCGGCATTGCGCGAACGGATTGCCAGTCATCCGCGCCTTATGGTGTTGAATGATGAGGCGCATCATCTTCACGACCCCGACCTCGCGTGGAATCGCGCGATTGATACGCTGCATGAATTGAATTTGTCGAAAGGCGGCGCGGGCATCTGCGCGCAAATTGATTTCACCGCGACGCCCAAACACAACAACGGCGATTTATTTCGCCACATCATTTGCGATTTTCCGCTGGGCGAAGCGGTGGATGCAGGCATCGTCAAAGTTCCCGTGTTGGGCGAGTCCGACCAACTCATTGAGCGCGGCGGCAAAAACACGCCCGCGCACGAACGTTACAACATGCATCTCAAACTCGGTTATGCGCGCTATGAAGAGACGTTCAAGAATTTAGAAAAAGTTCGCAAGCCCATTCTGTTTGTCATGACCGAAGACGCGGACGCGGCGAACGAAATCGCGGATTATCTCGACACGGACGCGTTTCCTTTGCTCAAAGGACGCGTGCTGAACATCCACACCCGCTTGAAAGGCAAAATCAAAAAAGTGATGCGCGGCGGGCGCGAGATTCAAGAATTCGTCGAAAATGAAACAGGGATGAAGCCCGACGATTTGCGCGCCTTGCGCGAAATGTCGCGCGACCTCGATTCGCCCAACAGCAAATTTCGCTGCGTCGTTTCCGTCATGATGCTGCGCGAAGGATGGGACGTTCGCAACGTGACAACGATTGTGCCGCTGCGCGCGTATTCCGCCAAAGCGGGCATCTTGCCCGAACAGACCCTGGGGCGCGGTTTGCGGCGGATGTTTCCTGCGGGCGACGTTCCCGAAATGGTCACTGTTGTGCATCATCCCGCGTTCCGCAAATTGTATGAACAAGAACTCGCGCAAGAAGGACTCGATATCGGCGTCATCCCCATCGAACGCGCGCTCAAAGAGACGGTCACTATCTTTGTTGACCGCGAACACAAACCCGTTGATGAATTGGAACTCGAAATTCCGATGGTGTCTGATTCGATTGAAACCACTGCCGAGCTGCAAGGGCTAACGCTTGACGAAATCGAAAACTATTTTCACGCGCGCTTTCAACCCCTGCCCATTGGCAAGAAAAAAGAAGGACCCATCGAGTACAAAGAGCGGCATCTGTTCACCGATGAAATCGTCGCGCGCATGTCGTTGGACGCGGGATTGTTGAACGCCGCGTGGTCCGCGCCGAGTTACTTTTCCAAAATGCTTGCAACGGCGTGTCATCTCACCAACGCGCACGCGACGCTCACGCCGCTCGTCGAACAATTCATTTCCAAAATTTTGTTCGAGCGTCCCGTTGATTTATTTTCAGGCGAGGTGGACCATCGGATGCGCGAACTTGACGTGACGGAATACATTCGGGCGACCTTCACGCCGTTGATTCTGCAAAAAACGGTTACGAAAAAAGAACGCGTGCGCGTCAGCGCGGGTCAAAAAATTTCCGCATGGAAACCGTTTCAAGCGACGAGTACGGAAAAACGACCCGCGATTTCCGCGCAGCGCACGCTCTTTAATCTCGTACCGTGCGAAAATGATTTCGAGCAAGCGTTCGCCGATTTTCTCGATTACGCGGAAGACGTAACTGCGTTCGCCAAAAACGCGGGACCGCAAAAACTAACGGTTGATTATTTGCGCCCCGACGGACATCGCGCGTTGTACGTTCCCGACTTTATCGTGCGCTTGAACAAGCGACGTCATGTGCTTGCGGAACTGAAAGGCAGGCAGGACCCTAACGTTCCCGTCAAAGCCAGCGCGGCGGTCGAATGGTGCAAGACCGCATCATCGGGAAAAACGAAATGGCAGTATCTTTATGTGCCGTACATGCTCTTTCAACAGAGCAGCGCGGGAACGTTGGAAGAAATGATTCGCGCCTGTCAGCCCGCGCTCCAAGAACTGCTCAACGAATTCAAAACGGGGCAAATCGCGCTGCCGCTCGCAGAAGCGAACGCGCGCAAACAAGCGGATGATTTTTTCGCGCAAGTGTTGCGCGACGCGGGAATGGCATCCGCGCCCGAACCCGTCGCTGACACATTTCGTCAAGCTGTCGAATCGCTCGACCACGACATTCGCGCAGGCTACAAATCACTCGGCGGCGGATTCCAACCACTCCTCGAACCGCTCGACCGTTTCGCGCTACAAATCGTCGCGTCGCGCCTTGCGCCGAAAATTCCCGCCGACGAACAAAAACGCTACGATTATTTCAATCCCTATCTCGGCGCGCTCAAGCCCAATCAGCAGCGTTCGCTCGAAAAATTTCAACGCTACCTGCGCGACAATTTGGTGTATGCGCGTTCCAATCAGAAGTTGGCGACACTGCTTTTTTGCCTCGAGTACGCCAACAAATTGCGCTGGGGCGCGGACGGCGTATGGCGCGATGTAGCAAAACTTTTCGCGGGGAATGATTTTGCCTCGTTGCATGGCGATTTAGAAAAGGTCAACACGTTTCGCAATACCTACATCGCGCACGTCGAAACCGGCGCGCTGCAAGACGCCGAACACGCGCAGTCTGCCATGATTGTCTGGCTGCGCTGTATCAAGCGGATGACGGATTTGGTATCCTGAATTGCCAAGCGAATCCAAAACCCTCGGGGTTCCCGTAACCCGGAGGGTTTTTTCTTGCGCGCGTGTAACCTTTTACGCATTTCTGCATCTATCTATTTCGTAAATCCAATTTGCGGAGGAGAGCGTGAGTTTTTTCGACAAGTTGTTTGGCGGCGGCGCGCCCGCTGTGGACGCCATCGAGGCGCAAACGAAATTGCAAACGAAACCCGCGCCGTTTGTTTTGGATGTGCGCCAACCTGAAGAATTCAACGCGGGACACATCGCAGGCGCGACACTCATTCCTTTGGGCGAATTAAAACCGCGCTTGAAAAAATTGCCTCAAGACCGCGAAATTATATGCGTGTGCGCGTCGGGCAGTCGCAGTGGTTCGGCGACGCGACAATTGATTGACGCGGGATACAATGCGGTGAATTTGCGCGGCGGCATGAGCAGTTGGCAGCGCGCGGGTCTGCCCGTCAAGCGCGGAAAGAGTTGAGAAAATGAAACAAGTTTTTATCGTCACCATTATCATGTTGTTGGCGCTTGCCGCCATCGCAGGATGCGGTTCTGCTGCCGCGCCCGCTGCGTCTGTTTCCAACGCGGTATTGCCCTCTGAAGTTTCCGTTCAAGATGCGGCAAAATTGCGCGACGAAGGCGCGTTCGTTCTCGACGTGCGCGAGCCATCCGAGTGGAACGAGTTTCATATTCCGAACACCACATTAATTCCGCTCGGACAACTTGAGACGCGTGTCTCGGAAATTCCAAAGGACAAACCCATTGTCGTCGTTTGTCGTTCGGGCAATCGCAGCGCGGTGGGGCGCGATATTTTGAAACAAGCGGGATTCAAAAATGTAACGAGCGTGGATGGCGGCGTGACCGAATGGCGCAGAGCAGGTTATCCCACCGTGAGCGGACCTTGACAAAAAAACGGCGGAGCACAAGTTGTCCCGCCGTTTTCAATTATAATGACCATGCGCGCAAGGAGGCGCTCATGATTCTTGGACTAATTCCCGCGCACGAAGCGCAGCTCGCGCTCAATGTATTCCTCGCCGCGTTGTTCGGCGGTCTGATTGGCATCGAACGCGAAATTGATAAACGTCCTGCGGGGCTGCGGACGCACATGTTGGTTTGCGTCGGCGCCGCGTTGTTCGCGATGATTGGCACATCGTATTTTGCGAATTCGGATGACGTTTCGCGCGTGTGGCAAAATATCTTGACGGGTGTGGGATTTCTCGGCGCGGGCGCGGTGTTCAAAGATGTGGGCACGGTGCGGGGCTTGACTACTGCCGCAGGCATTTGGGTCGTCGCCGCGATTGGCTTGGCGATTGCGGCACAGCTCTATTTCCTCGCCACCATTGCCGAGGTCATCGTCCTCATAACGCTTTATCTTTTACGTCGCTTTGAGAGTCGTGTTTCGCCTCTTCCGCCCGATGATGGAACGCGCGAATGATGTCGTCGCTTTTTCGGTGGACGAAAAAATTCAACGCGCATAAAATTTCGCGCATGAGCCCAAGTCCCAATCTCCAATCTCCAATCTCCAGTCTCCAATCTCCAATCTCCAATCTCCATCTCTCCCGTAACGAAATGGAACGCGCGTTTTATACCAAAGACGCGAGTTACAACGGCGTCTTTTTCGTTGCGGTGAAAACGACAGGCATTTTTTGTTTGCCCTCGTGTCCCGCGAATCCGAAACGCGAGAACGTTGAATTTTTTCTTTCCGCGCGTGAAGCGGTTTTCGCGGGATATCGTCCGTGCAAACGCTGTCATCCGTTGGATGTGAATGGCGCGCCGCCGCGTTGGGCGAAAGCGTTGATGGAACGCGTCGAAAAAAATCCTGATGAAAAAATTACCGCGCGCGAAATGGCAAGTATGGGTGTCACGCCCGAACGCGCGCGGCGATGGTTTCTCGACCATTACGGCATGACGTTCGCGGAATGGCAGCGCGGCAAACGCTTGGCAGAAGCGTTCACGCAAATTCGGAATGGTCAGCCATTAAGCGATGTTGTTTTCGCCAATGGTTATGAATCCCACAGCGGTTTCCGCGACGCATTTGCAAAAACATTTGGCGCGCCCCCGGGTTCCGTAGCCACCGCTCGCCGCAGCGGTGATTACATCGCCGCGCAATTTATCGAATCGCCACTCGGACCGTTGCTCGCTGCCGCGACGCGCGACGCGATTTGTTTTCTCGAATTTTCAGATAGGCGCATGTTGGAATTTAATTACAAACAAATTCGCAAACGTTTCGGCTTGCCGATTCTGCCGACGACGAACGACGCGTTGGAAAATTTACGCGCGGAATTGAATTGTTATTTTCAAGGGAAACAAAAGTTTTTCACCACGCGCCTCGCGACGAACGGCACGCCGTTTCAAGAACGCGTGTGGAATGAACTCCAAGAAATTCCACACGGCGAAACAATTTCGTACGAACAACTTGCGCGCAGCATCGGACAGCCGACCGCCGTCCGCGCCGTCGCGCGCGCGAACGGTTCAAATCGCATCAGCATTTTGATTCCGTGCCATCGCGTCATTGGCAAAGATGGCGAACTCACGGGATACGGCGGCGGCTTGTGGCGGAAACGATTGTTATTGGAATTGGAGCGGACGGGGCATTTGCCGGGTGATGATTGAGTTCCAAACGCGTTAAAGAACGCGCGCAACGGAACAGTTTGAAACCACGCGCATCGTACACGATGCGCGTTTTTTTGTGCTGCGCGCTTCGCCATTCCCCATCTGCCCACCGCGATTTCCCATTTCGTATAGTTGTTTGACAAACCCTTGTTCTAATGGCAATATCCCAAGTCAATGCACAATGCAAAATGCTGAATGCACAACGAACGCATTCACATTGTCCATTGTGCATTGTCCATTGTGAATTGACTTATGTCCGTCGTTGACGAAATCAAACAAAAACTCGACATTGTTGACCTCGTTTCGCAGACGGTGAAATTGCGAAAATCGGGAAGGTCGTACGCGGGGCTGTGTCCGTTTCATTCGAATACGCGCACGCCCGCGTTTTATGTATTTCCCGAAACGCAGACGTGGCA
>JAKOPZ010000042.1 GCA_029778615.1 Chloroflexota bacterium
GGAACGTTGCGGCGAACGTTCCCTACTCGTCTCGGAACGTTGCGGCGAACGTTCCCTACTCGCGCTCTTTTTTCTGGTGCTCGCTTCCACCGCGCATCTCGGCGTCTTTCTTTCCCTGCTCGCCTTTTTTCCCATCGCGATTGTATTGCGTTTTGCGCTGCGCGACGAAACCGCGCGACGCGAGAGCATTGCGCTGGCGGGGTTGTTCCTTGTCGGCGTCGCGCTCGCCGCATTCTTGTATTATGCGGAATTCACCGAACCGCTTTGGACGCAAACACAAACCTTTGTGAATGATTTCAGCGCGGGGCGCGCGGCAACCGGCGGCGGCATCACGCTGAAACGTGTTACCGACGTGGCGCGTTTTACGTGGGAACAACTGGGTTGGGTTTTGCTCATCGGCGGAATCGCAGGTATTCCGCTCGCGTGGCAAAATTTTCCGCCGCGCGTGCGCGTGATTTGGGTCGCGTGGCTGGTGGTGGGCTTGCTGTTCGGGCTCGTGACAATCGGTTCTTCGTTTTCGACGCGCTATACGCTGTGGGCAGCGCCCGCGCTGGCGTTGAGCGCGGGACTCGTTCTCGCGTGGCTCGCAGAAAAATCGCGCGCTGCGCAATTCCTCGCCTACGCGTTGTGTGCGTGCGCGTTCGCGCAAACGTTGTCGTTATGGCTCGACCGCGTGTTGAACGCGTATCAGTAGGGACGAAGCATTGGGTGACGCGTCCGCGACTCGACATATGGCTGCTAATCCAAATGCTTCGCCCCTACCACGGCTTTACACACAAGCTGCGATACCGCCCCAAAAAAAATCGGCGCACATGTCGCCGATTTTTTTTATGCGCCCAAACTATCGCTCACCGCTTGCAGCGCGGTCAATACATTTTGAATATGTTGGTCGAGCGGGACGCCGAGCTCTTGCGCGCCGCGTTCAATATCTTCGCGTTTCGCGCCGCGCGCAAATGCTTTGTCTTTCCATTTTTTCTGCACGGCGCGCACATCCACGTCCGCCAATTTTTTTGACGGGCGCACATACGCGACGGCGATAATCAAGCCCGTCAATTCGTCCACCGCAAAGAGCGCCTTGTCCACCAAACGCGTGCGCGGCGCGGGCTCGCGATATTTTTCCTCGAGCGCTTGCGGGTCGCCGTAATCGGCGTGCGCGCGAATGGCATACAAAAATTCTTCCGGAAAGCCGTGCGCGGTCAACACTTCCAAGCCGTGAAACGGATGACGTTCCGGAAATTTTTCGTAATCGAAATCGTGGACGAGCCCGATGTTGCCCCACAAAATTTCGTCCTCGCCGTACTGCCGCGCGTAATATTTCATTGCGGCTTCGACGGCGAGCATGTGCTTGCGTAATTGTTCCGAATCGGTGTACTCGCACACCAAATTCCAAATCTCGTCGCGGTTGCGATAGTCCATCACGTTGCCTGCACAGTGAAAATTTTTTTGAATGTGAACGCGTACTCGCTTTCGCCATTCGTTTGTAGAAAGCGTAGACGTTCCTTTGCTTCTTCCACTGTCGGAATGTGCCCGGCGGAAATCCACCACATCACGAAATACATTTCGGTATGCGGCTCGAACCATTGACGCCGTTTGCGCATCACGTCCGCGTGTGCGCTGTTGTACGTGAATGCTTTCAACTGTTCGACCGATTCCCATACGGACATGTTGACAATGAGCCAATCATCGTCGAACGGACGCAGCGCGGTCGCGTTGCCCGCATCGTCTTGCAAACGCCACACAAAGCCCGGCGTGCTTTCCGCGAGCGCGTTGATGTCATCCAAACGCGCCATAAATTCCGCCATCGTCGGCGAATCGAGCGGAGCAAGCATCCGCCCAATGTTCAACTGCGCCAGATGCTTCACGCTGATTCCCCCACTTGATTCTCTTGCAAATATTTGCGCGCGGCTTCTGCCATCAACGCCGCGCCCGTCGGCAAAATACTTTCGTCAATATCAAAATCGGGCGCGTGATGCAAGCGATTGCGTTCATCCAGTTTCGCGCCGAGATAAAAGAACGCGGCAGGCGCGGCTTGCGCCATGAATGAAAAATCTTCTGCGCCCGTTTCGACCGCCGCTTCTTTGACATTTTCCGCGCCCAGCAAATCTGACGCCATGCGCTGGACATAGCGTGCCATTTCGGGGTCGTTCACGGTGACCGGATAGCCGTATTCAATATCAAGATGATAATCGCCGCCGAACGCTTGCGTCAGACGAAACGCGTTTTCCAATTCGCGATGCAGTAACATACGCGTCTCTTGCGAGAACGAACGAATCGTCCCGGTCATTTCCACCTCGACGGGAATCACATTACCGGCTTTGCCCGCGTGAATGGAACCGACGGTGATGAGTCCCGGTTCGATGGGGTGCTTGCGTCGCGAAAGAATTCCGTGAATGCCGTTGAGGACTTGCGCCGAGAGCCAAATCGGGTCGAGTGCCTCGTGCGGATACGCGCCGTGTCCGCCGCGTCCAATCACTTTCGCGGTGAAACTGTCTACCGCTGCCATGAACGCGCCCTCGCGCACAAAGACCTGATTCGCCGGCAGCGTACTGATTACGTGCATGCCAATCACCGCGTCAATGCCTTCGAGCGCGCCCTCGTCCACCATGCGCTGTCCGCCCGATTTGCCCTCATCATCTTCGCACTCTTCGGCGGGCTGAAACAAAAAACGCACAGTGCCTCTCAAACGCCCCGCCGCGAAATCTTGCGCGAGCAGCGTCGCCGCCCCGAGCAAACAGGTTACATGCGCGTCGTGTCCGCACGCGTGCATCACGCCATCATTCTGCGATTTGTATTCCACCTCATTCGCTTCCATAATTGGCAGGGCATCCATATCCGCGCGCAATGCAATCACCGGCGCGCCTTCGCCCAAATGCGCGACGACGCCCGTTTTCGCCACGCCCGTCGCGTACTCGATGCCGAGACCATCGAGATGTTCCGTAATTTTTTTCGCCGTGCGAATTTCTTGAAAAAAGAGTTCGGGATGTTGATGCAAATCGCGGCGTGTGGCAACCAACTGCTCGCGCAGCGCCGCCGCGCGTTCAAGATAATTGGACATGGGGACTCCTCGTTGAGAAAAATGGTCACTTATTCTAGCACAGCTCCAAACGGCTGTGTGCGCGCGTTGATAGGAAATTGTAAGCGAATGTTGGTAAATCGTAACGCGTACCGTAATGCTTTGCCGTTACAATTTCCGGTGCTTGGGTGCGCGCGGCGTTCCATTCCATTTCCCTATGGTTCGAGCGCGATGCCCGCGCGATAGTTCCCTTTTGCAAAGGAAGAACATGCCTTATCCAAAAATTTTGCAATCCGGACTCGTGTTGGTTTTGACTGCCGCGCTGCTCGCGGGCGCGTTGACGCTGGCGGTAACGCCACCGCGCGCGTCCGCCGCATCGTGCGCGCAAGACAGCAACAATCTTTTGAAAAATGGCACAATGGCGGGCGGCAAACCGCGCGCGGTTGGCGTCGTCGCGAAAAAATGGAAAAAATTTGTCGTGGGCATGACGCAGCCGCACTTTGAAAATGCGCTGAATGAAGGATATGACCCGAACGGTTCGCAATATATCTGGCGCGATTTCGACGCGTGGGACGCGGGCATTTATCAACAAGTGACCACGCTCACGCCGGGACAAACGTACCATTTTTGGATGGTATGGGGGCAGGCGCGGCACGACATTGCGGGCGACAACGCGCCCGCCACGCTCATCAATCGTCAAATCGGCATTGACCCCACAGGCGGCACCGCCCCGAACGCGCCGACCGTTTTGTGGACAATCCCCTATTACGGCGGCGGCGGATTCAATCGCGCGGAATGGAATTTATATTTCACCGCGCCAAGCGCTGCCGCAACATTTTTCTTGCGCGCGCAAAATTATCACACCGACGGACGCAACAAAGTTTTTTTTGATACCGCGTGTTTGTACCCCGCGAGCGACGCGCCGACCTCGACGCCGTGGACGCCGACACTCACGCCAACACAAACACCAACGCCGACCGAAATTCCGAATGTGGTTGAGGACACCGACGCGGCTATTTCGTACAACGGCGGTTGGAAAACGGCGAACGACGCGAATGCGAGCGGTGGAACGTTTCATTACGCGCGCGGCAAAAAAGGCGCGGCAGTTTCTTTGCAGTACGCGTTCAGCGGCACGAGCATGACGGTGTGGTATATCGGTTTCACCAATCGCGGCAAAGCGAAAGTCTTGATTGACGGAATCAAAGTCGGCGTCATCAATCAATACGCGCCAAGTCTGACCTACAATCTCTCGCAAACTTTCGACCACCTTGCGCCCGGCGCGCATACGCTAAAAATAAAAAACGCGGGCGCGAAAAGCGCGAACGCGACCGATTCATACATTACGCTGGATGCTCTGCAGCCCGGGAGTGAAACTGCCGCGACATCTTTTCAGAAAAATATTTCGCAGCGCGTTACCCCGACACCGCGCCGCCCGCGCGCCGACACGACCTCCACACCAACGCCGCATCCAAAATTGAAAAAACCGCGTCCGTTCCAATACGCGGTGCCCGGCGCGGACCCGCCTTCGGACCCGAGCGTGATTTGGGACCCGCGTTTGCCGGGGCTGAATGTTTCGCTCGTCCCCGCGAATGTGCTAGATGGAAATTATTATTGGAAATTGATTCGCGCAGATTACCAAGACGGCAACGAGTCCGGCGGCAATCACAACATGTACTATATCGTCACCGACGAAAACGCAACGCCGGTTGCCAATCAAATTGTTTGGCAGACCTGGCCCGACGATTCTGCGAGCACGCCAACCAAAAACGATGGCACGGCGGATATTGCCATGTGGGCAAACTATTGGCCCCAGGATGGTCCGGGTCCGTACAATGGTTATGTGGGCGGCTTGCCCAGCGATGAGGTGCGCGGCATGGGCTTGCCCGGCAACAATCATGTAAATTTTATTTTGTATTTCCAAAAAACGCTCAAGAACACAAACACTTCGCCAACGCAAACGCCCACTGCCACCGCGTCACCGACCAATACATTCACGCCCACGCCATCGCGCACTGCCACAGACAAGCCGCCAACCGCAACGGCAACGCGCACGCCAACGCAAACGCCCTCGCCGACCGCGACCCCCGCACCGTTGGTCGTCGTTGACGATGCGAGTCCCGCCATTACGTATCGCGGCAATTGGTCCGCCGACCATGACGCGGCGGCATACGATGACACGTTTCACTTTGCGCGCGGCGCCAAGAAACACGCGGTGGTCTTGCTTTACAATTTTACGGGGACGGAAATCACCGTCCGGTACATCGGTTTCAAAAATCGCGGCAAGGCGATAGTGGTAATTGACGGCGTTCGGGTCGGCATCATTGACCAATACACGCGCACTGTGAGATACAATTTGACGCGAACCTTCAACAACCTCTCGCCGGGCGCCCACACGCTCAAAGTCAAAAACGCGGGCGGGAAAAACCCGTCCTCCTCAAGCTCCTACATTGTGCTCGACGCGTTGGAAAGCAGATAAAACAAAAAATCTCACGAGGCAACCTCGTGAGATTTTTTTTGCGAGCCAAAGCGCGATAATTTCTCGCGCCAGAATGGAGCGAGCTCGCGCGCGTGATAAATCAAGAGGAACGATTGTACGACAAGCATGTTGGTCAAAGTAAAAAAGACCACTTCTTCAATTGGCACATTGCCGAAAAAAATTCCGGTAGATTTGTTCGGCGCAATAGTCCACACCACACCGAGCGCGGTGGAATCTGCCGCGACGAGCCATACTGTCGGAATGAGAATGCCGAGCAGCCACACGCGGCGATGCGCGTTCAACCATTTCCATCCGGCAAGCCACTGTAAAAAAATGGGCGGAAGCGCCCAGCCGAGGAGCAAGGCAAAATAAGTGAGACGTTCATCCATGCGCGCGCCGCTCCCATTTCAATAAACCCGCGACCACCAGACCCGTCAGAATAGTTTGCAGTACAAAAAATAAATATTCTTCGAGTGGGACCCAACCGAGAATGATATTCCATACGCGCGTCGGGTCGTAAAACCAAACCTGCGTCGCCACCAAATAATTGTCCCACGGCGTCGTATAAAGGAGCGCGAGCGCGATGGTGAACGCGGCGGCGCGGAACCACCAGGCGTGCCGCCATTCGCGACGCAGGAGAAATCCCAAAAGCAAAATGGGAAGGACGAGATAGACGAGTAAAAAGAGTGGGTACGTCATGGCGCAAAAAAAAAGAAAACAGGCAGGTGAACGTCACCTACCTGTTATACTACGCTTTGTCTAGACAATCCGCATTTCATCGGCGCGCTGCGTCCGCGCGTGCAGTACATTTTGAAGCATCAAGAATTCGCGGATGCTCTCGAATGTCAATATGCCGACCAGCGTGCCGTTGTGCGTGACCGGCACCGACGTCGTCTCATTCGCCTGCATCGTTTCCGACGCGTTGACGAGCGGTGTGTCCGCGTCTACGGTTGCCACATCGCGCCGCATGATGCGGTCAATGGGGATGTACGCGCCGAATTGCTTGAGCCCTTTGAGCAAGGTATCACGCGTCAACATTCCTACCACGCGTCCATCTTCTACAATTGGAAAATCTTGCTGTGCCGTGGACATCATCGAATCCACCGCGCTGGCTAACCATTCGCGCGAACCGAGCGTGCGAACATTGGAACGCATTGCTTGCCCGACGGTGAAACCATTCAATGCGCTGCGCTGCTGCGCCATTTGCGCCTCACCCTGCGCGCCCATAAAGATAAACAGCGCGGTCATCACGAGCAATGGATTCACAAAAAAGCCCGCAATCGCAAACAACACGGCGATACCTTGTCCGAGCAGTGCGGCATAACGCGTCGCGCGAGCGTACTCTAAACGCGTGGCAAGCAGCGCGCGCAAAATGCGTCCGCCGTCCATCGGAAACGCGGGAATGAGATTGAACCCGACCAACACGAGATTGATGGTCAACAATTGTTCGAGAAACGATTCGTTGCCCAAACCCAGTCCGAGTGACGGAACGGTTACACCCGCCAAGAGCAGCACGACAAAAAGAATTGCCGCAATCGCCACATTCACGAGCGGACCTGCCGCCGCGACAACCAATTCTTGCGAAGGTTTGTCGGGCATGCGTTCCAAACGGGCGACGCCGCCGATGGGCAAAAGTGTAATGTCTTGGGTCTTGATACCGTAACGACGCGCGGCGAGCGCGTGTCCGTATTCGTGCAAAACCACACACAGGAAGAGGACGAGGACAAAGGCAATATTCGTAAATGCTTCGGCGACATCACCACCATACAAAAGCTGCGGCAGCGCGATGAACGCCAACAAGAGCGGAAACGTCGCGTGCACGTACAAGCCGATGCCCGCAAACTCTCCAATTTTCCATGACCATTTCATAAGGGTCGCTCCATTCCATAAACCAATTCTCTCTACTTGTGTTACGACGCCAAGATTAAATCAAGATGAATAAAGAAAACGGGTCAACACCCGCACTAATCAGTGGCTGCCCGTTTTCTTTTCTTACGTTGCCACATGCGTCGCGCGCCGCGCGCGGGTCATTATGGCATTGCGCGCACGCGCCACCACAGCGCGGGCAAGCGCGCGAATTTTTCCGTTTTGGAAAGATGCGCGCGCTTGGTGAACACGTCATAGCCGTTCAAAACAATCTTGTCCAAAATCCCGCGATACAAATCAGCGGCGGCAGCAATGGCAAGCCGTCCGTCCCGCGAAAGAATGCGGATGCCTTCCTCCGCCTCGATGTACAAGGTATGTGCGCGCGCAATTTCAAAATCCATTAAACGTTTGAAACGTTCGTCAATGACCCCGCGCGCCAAATCACTTTCGGAATAATCGAACCGCGCCAAATCTTCTTGGGGCAAATAGACGCGCCCCTGCCGAAAATCTTCGCCAATGTCACGCAAGATATTGGTCAATTGGAGCGCGACGCCGAGCTTGACCGCGTAGGGGACCGCCGCCAAGTCACGATAGCCGATAATGTGCATCGCCATCAAGCCGACCGTGGATGCAACGCCGTAACAATATTTCGACAAGTCCTCGAACGTGGCGTACCGCGTGTGCGTGAGATCGCGTCCGATACCATCAATCAATTGCCGCACATACGTTGTCGGAATGCGATAGCGCGCCCGTACGCCGTACCATGCGTTAAGCAGGACATCCTCGGCGGGCGGATGACTCGCCAGGGCGCGCGCGCGCCACTGCTGCAAATCACGCGCCGCATCGTCTCCGCCCTTGTCCACCAAATCGTCCGTCACGCGGCAGAACGCATACAGCACGCGCGCCGCGCGGCGTTTCGTTCTGGGCAGCAAGGCGGATGCGATGTAAAACGATTTACTGTTTTCGCGCGTCACGCGTTCGGCGCGCGCATAGCCCTGGTCTGCTACAGGCAGCGGATGATGCAGCAAGTCACTTTCGGACAAATCGAGCGCCAGACGCAGGAGCTCTTGTTCCCACGCGGGGAGCGGAGATTGCGTCAATTCCATTCCGTTTCTCCTTTGAATCAAACGTACTCGAGGCAGGAAAATCTTGTTTGACTAAACCTTCCACCAATTTCGCCGAAGACAAGACACCGGGCACACCGCCGCCGGGATGCGTTCCCGCGCCGACGAAATACAGATTTGAAATATCTTCCGAGCGATTGTGCGGGCGAAACCACGCGGATTGAAGAAGCAGCGGCTGCACCGAAAAGCCCGCGCCGAGATAACTATTGAGCTGCGTTTCAAAATAACGCGGGTCAACGTGATGTGTTGTGACAAGGTTGGCGCGCAAATCGGGCAAATAGTTTTCTTCCAAAAATTGAAAAATTTTCGCTTGGTACTGTGCGCCCATCGTTGCCCAATCAATTCCCGCGCCCAGATGCGGCACCGGCGCAAGTACATAGAACGCTTCATGTCCTGGCGGCGCAATGCTCGCGTCCGTGATGGTCGGCATGTGCAGGTACAAGGAAAAATCTTGCGGCAAGCTGTGTCCGTTGAAAATTTCTTGCAAGAGTCCTTTATAGCGTTCGCTCAAAATAATATTGTGATGCTTGAGCGGCGTATCACGATATTGTTTTTTCGTTCCGAAATAACTCACAAAGAGCGACATGCTGTAGCGCAAATTCTTGAGATGACGGTCATTGTTCTTGCGCCGATGTTCGGGCGCGACAAGGTTCATGTACGTCCACGCCACATCGGCGTTGGAAATCACCACATCGGCAGAATGAATTTCACCATTCGGCAATTTCACGCCGACCGCTTTGCCATCCTTGACAACAATTTCTTGAATTTCGGTATTCAAATGCATTTCGCCGCCCAACTCGCCAAGCAATTTTTCAAAACCCGCGACCAGCGCGCCCGTGCCGCCCATCACGTAATGCACGCCCCATTCGCGTTCCAGATGATGAATCAACACATACAGCGACGACGCATCGAACGGATTCCCGCCAATCAACAGCGGATGAAAACTGAAACAACGACGCAAGAAATCATTTTGAATGTAACTCGACACGTATCCGTACACACTGCGAAACGACTGCAAGCGAATCAAAGCCGGCGCGACGCGCAGCATACTTGCCACATCCAAAAACGGTTCGCTGATGAGCGGCATTCCCGTATCAAAAATCTCTTTGCTCGCGCGAATCAAGCGGTCGTACCCGTCGCGGTCGGTGGGATTCCACTGCGCGATTTGGTCGAGCGTGAATTGATGGTCGCCGTTATAGTCGAGATGTTTGCCCGTGTGGTCGAAAATTCGATAGAACGGGTCAAGCGGGATGAGCGTAAAATAATCTTGCGCGTTTCGTCCCGCCGCGCGCCAGATTTCATCCAAAATGAACGGCGCGGTGATGACCGTCGGACCTGCGTCGAATTTGAAACCGTCCTTTTCAAACACGTATGCGCGCCCGCCCGGCTTGTCCAACTTTTCGTACACGGTCACTTGATACCCTTGCGCCAAGAGACGCGCGGCAACGCCCAAACCGCCGAACCCCGCGCCGATGACAATGACTGATTTTTTCAATGGAAATTCCTTTCACTCGAACATTCGCAATTGATACGCCCCAATCCTCATGCTTGCATTGACGCGCGGGACAAAAAAAAAAGAGCGAGAAATTCTCGCTCTTTTTTTACAGCATATTTGTTTCTCAAAGCGGCGCAAACAAATCAATTACGTTGTCGTCGGGGTCGAGCACCTGCGCGTAACGCTGTCCCCAAAATGCGTCGAACGGCGCTTTGTGGGAGCGATACCCTTTTTTCAAAATGCGTAGGTACGTGGCATCCACATCTGCCGCGTTGTCACACAAAAACGCCAGTCCGATGCGCGAACCGTTCGGAGCTTGCCAGGCGGGATTAAAGCCCTTGACCATTTCTTCCGTGTCCCACGCGATGCGATAGCCGTTCGCTTTCACTTCCACATGGTCCTCTTGCTCCGCGCCATCGGGAATTTCCAAACCGAGCGCGCGATAAAAGTCCAATGCCGCTTGCATGTCGCACACGACGATGCCAATCATATCCGGGCGGACCATTTTTATTCCCCCTCGCATGCAAGACCTGCCACAGTACATCACAATTTCACTTTTTGGACGCGGATTTTCGCGGATGAACGCGGAGTTCTAAATTGGTTTTTGCTTTTTCCGCGTGTAGCCGCGTTCATCCGCGTCCAAATCTGGGACGTACTGTGACGGATTTGTTGTGATGCCATTCATCGTCAGAACCTGTCAGGTCTGTCGTTTTTTAATTCGCGCCAACTTTGAAAATGCTCAAGCGGTTGCCGTCGGGGTCTTGCGCGTCGAATGCGCGTCCAAAAGGAAAATTGGCGGGTTCGGTGAGGAGCGTCACACCTTGCGCTTTCCACTCGCGATATATGGAATCCACATCGCTCACTTCCATCGCCAATTCAATGCTGCTCGAACCGTGCGTTGTATCCGGCGCGGCAGTAATGCCGATTTGCGCGTCGCCGGCGGGCTGCACGACGACAAAGTGGTCATTCGAATATTCGGGGATGATGGGCAAACCGAGCGTGTTGGTGTAGAAACTACGCGAGCGTTCGAAATCTTGAACGTGCAAAATCACCATGCCGAGTCTGTATTTCACAAGAACCTCCGTTTGAATTTGATGGAGTTATCGTAACAGAAGCAAGTGACAACAGTATGTCAGCAGCTCAACTGGCGTTTTCCAGCATTTTTTCGGCTTCAATGCGGAGAATTTCGCGCAGCGATTCGGGCGCCAAAATGCGTACTTGACTGCCCCAACTCAAAAGCCACTGCAATGCTTCGCGCACATCGCGCACGCGCAAGGTGACCAACAAACCATCTGCGGTGTCCAACGCTTCGGTGACAAAATAATAACGCGCTTCGCGCACCCACCGCGCGCTTTCGGGCGTGAACAAGGCGCGAATATTTACCTTGCGGTCGCGTAAGGCGTCGTCTTGGCGCATTGGAGAATCGAGCGGACGCGTAAAGGTTTTATTCAGCAGTTTCAAATTTTCGATGCGGTCAATGCGAAAAACGCGTCGCGCACGCCGCGTGTGGTCGTGCGCGACGAGATACCAAATGCCGCCGAGATTGGCAATGCCGTACGGGTCGGCTTCGCGTTGCGTTTGCGGCTGCGCGTTGTCGCCAAACCGCGCGTAATAATCAAAACGCACTGTTTTGCATTCCACCAACGCGCGGCGCAATTGCAAAATGATTTCGGCTTGCGGTTCGCCCAGCTCATTCATGGACACAAAGCGAATGCTGTTTTGCAAATAACGCACGTTCGCTTTCAACGTATCAGGCAGCACCGCTTCCAATTTGCGCGACGCGGACAATGCCGCCGCGCGATACTGCGCGTCAAAATTTTGCGCGACGAAATCCGCGCCGAGCAAAAGCATCGTCGCTTCATCGGTTGTAAAACGCAGTGGCGGCAGAAAATATCCTTCCATTAAGGAATAGCCCTGCCCCGGCACCGCGACGACGGGCACGCCCATTTCGCTCAACGCCTGCACATCGCGATAAATGGTGCGCTTGGTGACCTCGAAGGTTTCTGCCAAATCTTCCGCGCGCATTTGTCCGCGCGCTTGCAGTTCGAGGATGATGCCAAACAGACGGTCGGTCTTGTTCATCTCTTAAATTTGGCAAGAACTGTGTAAGGTGAATGTAACAATTGCGGCGTACCGTTCCTTCAACAACCCAAAAATTCTTTTCACACCATGGAGGAACAATGAGAAAACCAATCCGTTTGGCAATTGTAATAGCGCTGTGCGTGACAGCAAGTTTGATGCTTGGGCAGTTTGCCGCGCGCGCGGCGGGCGAACCTATCAAGTTCAATCTGGAAGCAGAAAACAATTCCGGTGAAACGGGCACGGCAACACTGACCGATTTGGGCAACGGCAAAACGATGGTGCTCGTGGAAATCAACGGCGAACCCGACGGCGCCGCGCAGCCGATGCACATTCATCAAGGGCAATGCGGACCGACGTTGGGCAAAGTTGTGTTTCCGTTGACGGACCTGCAAAACGGAAAATCCACCACGACCGTTGACGCCGCGCTCGAAACGTTGACAACAGGTGGGTTTGCAATCAACGGTCATAAATCCGCCCAAGAAATTTCCGTGTACGTGTTTTGCGGAAACATTCCGTCAAGCGATGCAATGATGATGCAAAGTGATGCCACCGCAACGCATGAAGCGATGATGCAAGGTGATGCAACGGCGACGAGCGAAGCAATGATGATGGCGGAAGCCACCGCAACGCATGAAGCGATGATGCAAGGCGATGCAACGGCGACGAGCGAAGCAATGATGATGGCAGAAGCCACCGCAACGCATGAAGCGATGATGCAAGGTGATGCAACGGCAACAAGTGACGCCATGATGATGGCAGAAGCGACCGCAACGCATGAAGCGATGATGCAAGGCAACGCAACGGCAACAAGCGAAGCGATGATGATGGCAGAAGCCACCGCCACACCCGAAGCGATGATGGCAGGTGAAGCCACTGCGACGCCCGAAGCGAGTGCGCCTGCAACTGTGCCGACGACCGGCGGAACGGATGGCTCGTTCAACATTTTATTGGTTGGACTGCTGGGACTTGCGGCGTTGGTCGCGGGACTCGTCGTCCGCCAAACCGTTCGCAAAAGTTAGCGCCCGTTTCACGAAAAAAAATTGCCGCGAGCAAAAACTCGCGGCAATTTTTTTCGGTTTTGCGTTTCTCAATGCGGCTGTGAAGTTTTCTGGCGCAGTTCGGCGAGAAGTTGTCCCGTCAAGCGCGCCCCTTCTTCATACGTCGCTTCGTTGATGCCGTGTTTAAAGGATTCGAGAAAGAATTTATCCAATCCTTCAATCACCGCGTCATCATCTCCGCCATGCAACACGCGCCACAATTCCACCAACTTGTTGCGCTGGACCGGCGAAATTGGCGGATGCGCACGCGCGTAGGTCGTGCGCGCCTCGTTGCCCGTCGCGCGCGGACTGTTTGTAACCGACGCCGCGCGTCGTTCCGGTTCAACCGCCGGTCTTCGCTCTGCGCTGGAACCTTGCGAAGCGCGCAGCATGTCATCGGCAGAGGCGAGCCCGGAACCGGGGAACAAGCCATAGCCCATCGCCGTGAGCGCGCGCCCAATCGCGGACGTTTCGGCAACTTCCCACGGAAACAGCCGTTCAATTTCACTGCCGCCGAGACGACGCGAGGTCGCGATACCGTGACGGGTGCCATACATTTCACTCGTCACGCTGACCATCAGCGTCAATTGTTCGTCGTTGTCAACGAGCACTTGGGGCGGACCAAAGTCGAGGCGTTTGGCGAGGCGGGCATGGTCTTGATTTGCCATCGCCAGTTTGCCGTCCACCGTCATATAGGGATGCTCAGTGGTCTGCCAGCCGTCCTCTGTCTTTTTGCGTTGACCGAGCGCCAGCACGTAATCGGCAAACTCTTCGTGCGTCACTTTGCCAAAGTTTGGCGTGGCGCGCACGATTTGAAGAATTTCTTCGCGCGTCATGTGTGTATCCCTCCGTAGGACCTTTGCCATGCAACGCTAGCTTTGAGCCAACTTGCATCGCGAGATCGCGACCATCGTGAATCGTTTCGAGAAGCGGTTAGGTCAAGTGGAACGATGGTCGAACTGTGAGACGCGCATCGTTTCGATGCGTGAAAAGATTAGCACAAGTGTTCTAGTTTGTCAAATCAAAAACCGCGCTCTTCAAGGCAACTGCAAAGTCGCGCCAATTGTCATTTCGAGCGGATGCGAGAAATCTCAACCGTTCGTGACAAATGAGATTTCTCACAGAGTTTACCCCGAAGGATTGAGGGGTTCGAAATGACATATCCTTGTCAAGGGACTTTGCAGTCGCCTTACCGCGCCCTTATGAGCGGCGCGGTTTGACTTGGAGCTCGGCTGCCGTTTTCGATTTCTTTTGCAACAAGGCGTCATACGCGGCTTCAATTTTCTTTGCCGACGCGTCCCACGAAAATTTTTCCAGCGCGCGCTGGCGCAGACGCTTGCCCAACGCGCGCGCGGCGTCGCGGTCTGCGAGCAGCGTTTCAATCCCGTGCGCCAACGCCTCGACATCGCCCGACGGCGCGTACACCCCCCCCTCACCCAAATAATCGCGCGCCACCGGATTATCGAACGCGACCACCGGTAAACCGCTCGCCATATAGTTGAGAATTTTGCCGTTGCCTTCGGTCTGACTCAATTTCGGCGCCACTGCGACGTTGCCCACCGCGAGCCATTTCGCAATTTCCGGATAGGGAATGCGTCCGGGAAACAACACGCGTTCGGCGATGCCCATCTCGCGCGCGCGCCGAATATAGTTTTCCGCGCCGGGATAACCCATCACCAAAAAATACGCGTCACTGCCGCGCTGCAAAATTCTCTGCGCGGCGTCAAGCAAATGTCCCACGCCCTGATAGTCCGCCAGCAAACCGAGATAGACCACGACGGGGCTGTTGGTTTTGATGCCGAGCGTTTTCACTTTGAGTTCAAATTTTGCCGCGCGAAATTCTTGGCGCTCGTGGTCGCTCCACGGACGAAACCATTCGGGATTCGCGCCATCCGGGATGTGCAGGAGCTTGTGCGCGGGGACGCGATACTCGTTTTGCAACAGCTGCGCTTGATATGCCGCGCTGGTAAAAATATACGCGGGTTGATGGTCAATCCATTGTTCGAGCGCGCGCAGGGGTTTGTAAAATTTTCCGCGCGGGTCAAGAAAATGATGGTCGGTCATTTCGCCGGTGAGCGAACCCTGAAAGTCAAACACGAGCGGCTTGCGAAATATTTTCGCGGCGAGCCAGCCGAGCAGCGCGCCTTCGTGCAAATGTCCGTGAAGAATGTCGGGTTGGAATCGCCGCGCCGCGCGCAGTACGCGTGAGGTGAGAAAAACATCAAGCCCGAGTTTGTGACGTGAGGAACCGACTTCGTAATTGACGCGCCACGGAATCGGCATCGTGCGTTCGATATCGAGGTCCGGCACATCGCGTCCGCGCGGATACGTAACGATGCGAACGGTGTGTCCCAACTTTTGCAGCGCGAGGGTTTCTTCGAGGATGCGAACGTGACAGCCGTAATCTCCAAAAAAAGAGGTCGGCGCAATCATCAAAATGCGGTAGGGCATTTTCAAAACAACACCAATACGCTGCTTTCCGCATCTTGATTCAATTTTTCTATTGCCATGCCTTGACTCCCCTATCGCTGGGGTGCGGGTTCAATCCTTTTTTTTTCGTCGTTCAATTCGCGCCAGAGGCGAAAACGAAAACGCACCAAATCGCGGAACGCGCGCAAGATGACTTTATAATTTGCGCCGGTGGGCGAACCGGCGGTGCGCGGCAAATGTTTGAGCGGCACTTCGATAATTTTGTAACCGCGCGCTTGCGCGCCTGCCAACAGCTCGGTGTCCACCATCGCGCCGTCCGAGTTGAGCGTTACGCGGTCGAGAATTTCGCGGCGGAAAAGTTTAAAGCCGCAATCAATATCGCGCGTCATGTACCCGAATAAAATTTGCACCAGCCAATTCCAGCCCCAGCGATTGACGCGGCGCATGAACGGGTCGGCGTCGTTGGCGCGATAACCCGTCACAATATCGTAGGTATTTGATTCAGAAATCAAATCCCGCAGTTGGTTGAAATCGAATTGATTGTCGCTTGGTCCGAACGCAATCCAGTCTTTGACCGCCGCGTAGAAACCGGCTTTGAGCGCGCCGCCGTAACCGCGATTGGGATTGTTTTCCACGACGCGCAGATTGGGAATTTTTCCGAGCATATTTTTGGCAATCTCGCCGGTGCGGTCGCGACTGCCGTCGTTGACCAGAATCAATTCATAGTCCAAATGCAATGTTTCGAGGACGGCAGACGCGCGCCCCAATGCTTCTGCCACATTCGGCTCTTCGTTGTATGCGGGAATCACAAAAGAAAGAGAGTTCATAAACTATTTTTTCTTGTCGCCTCCAAAACGCGTCGCAAGTCCTCCGATGAACATTCGAAGCGCGCCGGCGCGCACTTCGGACAAATCTACGGGCGTCGAAACACCCACTTCATTATTGAGCCAGTTCGTACGCGCGTCTTGCGCGCTCGCGAGCCATTTTTCCAAACCTGCCGCATCATTTTCAACAAGCAGCATTTTCATATCTCGCAACGATTGTCCGTACAAATCCATCCACTGCAACAACGGTTCGCGCTGTGCGAGCAGCATCTGCGCGGTGGACGCGGCGGGATGCGCTGCCAGCTGGGTGGCAGCAAAAAAATCCGCGCCCGCGAATTTGTTCAGTTCGCGCCAGCCCGAACTTGCCGTCACGGTTTTTAACAGCGCGCTTTCCGCCACCGTCGCCAAATGCTGTGCGCCCGCCGCCAGTCCGTCATGTTCCGCCGGGTCGAGAAACAACGGTTTCGCGCCGAGCATAGAAACAAAGCCCGTAATCACTTGCACCGCGTCGGGCTCTGTCGCGGGAGTTGGCGTCAAACAATAGACGCCGTTTTGAAATAGGTCCGCGCTTGCGTCGGTTTCTAGCGGAGTGTCGTTGCGCGTCGGGCGAAAGACCGGGTCGCCGCCGATAAAATGCACGCCGGGCTTGAAAACCTTTGCGGCTTCCAACACAGGCATTTTCACCGAAGCGGTATCGGTAACAATTACACCGGGCGCAACATCCTCGCGCAGCAAATTGATATTTTCGAGTACGCCCGCCAAGGGCATAGAAAGCACAATCAGTCCCGCGCCCTCACACGCGTTGTACAAATTCCATTCGCCCTTGTCTATCGCGCCGGCTTTTTGCGCGTGCCCAATCGCTTCGCGGCTTTTGTCGTGTCCGACAATCTCCAGCTCGGCGCCGCTCTTTTTGAGCGCCAGCCCAATCGAAGTGCCGAGCCGCCCCAATCCGATTATGGTGAGTCGTGGTTTCATAAATTATTCCCGCGCCCAGGCGGGTCGCGTGCCCGGCGCAACGGTTTGGATGCGATTGCCTGTAATGTCCATGATATACACTTCGCCGTTTTGCGAAAATGCAATCCAATTGCCATCCGGCGAAAAGATGGGGCTGAACCCGGCAATCAAGCGCCGCACATTGGAGCCATCCTTGTTCATCACATAAATGTCAAATTGACTCGCGCCCGCTTGATTGGAAACAAAAGCAATCTGCCTGCCATCCGGCGAAAACGCCGGCGCAGTGGTGTCTACGTTGTACTGCGTGATGCGCGTGGGCGCGCTGCAATTCCCATCGAGAATCCACAACTCGGAACCGCCAGTATAGTTGGAAACGAAAACGATTTCGTCCGTCAGGGGCGAGACAGCAAGTCCGCGCAAGGTCTCGCCGCTGCGCGCGCCAAAACATTCGCGCGACTGGGTGCCATTGGCATTGACGATATAAATTTTTTGATTTTGCAGATTGTTGTCATAGCCAATGTACGCCAAGCGGTTCCCATCGCCAAACCAACGCGGCGTGACAATCGCGCCGTGCGAAGCCACATCCACAACGTTTTGATTTTCGTCAATCGTCTGGAGTTTGTTTTGCGTTTCACTGCCGATGACGTACGCAAGTTTTCGCGCGCGGTCCGACCAATCAAGCGGTGAAGCATTTGTGCTCAAGACATTGTTCAAGTCACCGGGCGCGGTGCCGAGCGTGACATCGGAAAAAATTTCCTGTTTTTTGTTTGGACGCAGCCACGCGGTCGTATAACTCGAATCCGCTTGTTTGACCACGAAATAGATGCGTCCGGTCGCTCCGGGAATATCTGCCGTTGGCGTCGCACTCGGCTGTAAACGTGTAATGACAACGCCGGTTGGCAGCGTGGTGGCGGTTGGAGGTTTCGCCACGGCAATCACTTGGACACCGCTGGTCCCGCCGCGCACATCTGTAAAATCAGAAGCAATCCACCCCGGCTTGCCTTCAAAGTCAATTTGCCACCACTGGCTGTCTTCGCTTTTGCCCAAAATTTCTTTCGAGACACCGCGCTGTAGTTTTCCAATCAGCGGAAAGCCCGCGCCCGGACCCGCGCGCACATTTACGATGATGCGCGTCGTTGCAATCGGCGGTAAAGGTGTCGCCGTCGGCAAAGGCGTTTCGGTGGGAGGGGGGGGTGAAGGGGTCAGGGTGAGCGTCGGCTCCTCCGTCGCGGTCGGAATCGGTGTTTCGGTTTCAATTGGAATGGGAGCGGCAGTTGGGGTTGCCGTCGGGCTGGGCGCACAAGCGGCGGCAAGAAAAAGTCCGCCCACCCACAGCGCGCAAAAAAAGCGTCGAAACAAGAGCATCATCCTCAATTCATATCATCCGCGCGCTGCAAAACGCGATGCCATTCAGCCAATAACGCAGCGTCGGCTTGGCGAAAGACCGGGGCTTGTGCCTGATGCGCGCGAATCAACGCGAGGGCGCAAGGGTCAAGTTCCGCGCCGTTCAACATCCGCACGCCAAGCGTTGGATGATGCAGGGCAAGATAAAACGGATACCGCCAACTCGCCGGATTCGCGCTTGCCACTTGCGCCACTGCACGCGGCGAAAGGAGCTGGAGCAGAATCACGCCCGTGCGATAAACCAGCCCCACCTGACGTTTTGCCACGTCATGCAACAGCGCCGCTTGCAGGAGCGGACGCGCGGTGTAACCTTGCGCGCACAACGCATCGAACACGCGCAGACTGTGACGTTGGTCTCCCGCTGGCATGGATTGGTAAAGAGCAAACGCGTGCGGGGTCAAGACCGCGCGCACCCTTTCATTTTCTTGCGGCGTCAAAGGTCGAGCGCGCAGCGCGCGGAAAAATTGGCGGAAACGATACAGCGGGTCGCCCATTCTAAAACAACGCGCCGCGCCCGACGATTAACGTGTACAACGCATCGGCAGGACCCGTAATCAAAGGACCGATAAAGCGTCCGCCGAGCCAAATCACCGCGAACAATACCAACATCCCGTATTGCTGCGCCTGAATATAAAAACGTTCCACACTGTATGCCATATCGCCCGGCAGCAACGCCAACAACACTTTGGAACCATCCAACGGCGGAAACGGAATCATATTGAAAATGGCAAGCGCGAGATTAAAGGAAACGATGAGCGAGAAAATGCTTTTGACAAAATCAATGCCGTCCGGACGGGCAAAGTCAATCCCGCCGCTCAGCGTGTACAAGATGCGGAGCGCCAGTCCAAAGACCAACGCAATCAGAATATTGGTCACCGGACCTGCGATGGCGACCAATGCCATGCCCGTGCGGCGGTCCATACGAAAACTGTATGGATTGACCATCACGGGGCGACCGTAACCGAATCCCGCAACCAAAATCAGAATCGTGCCAAACACATCAAAATGCGCGAGCGGATTAATCGTCAAACGCCCATCGCGCACCGGCGTCATATCGCCGAGCCGATAGGCAACCAACGCGTGCGCGAATTCGTGCAGTGCCAGACCGAGAACCAACGCAACCGGTGCGCCGACAACAACGGTGATGGTGTACAACAAGTTGCCGCTTTGGATTGCGCTCAACAACCAGAAAATCACGTGTTACTCTCTCCTGCCGACGAACAAACTTCGTCTGCCATAAAAAACGGCACGGTACCCTGTCGCCCTGAATCCGTCATCACATTCACCTCCGCGCTTGCTAAAGTCTTGCACGTCCGCAAGCAGCGTTTCGATGGTCAGGGATGTGCCGCGCCGAACGACTTTATGTGTGTATCACAAACGCAGAAATTATACCATCGGATAGCGCAGGTTCCGAAATTGTGCGCGTGTGTGCGCGAACCCATGCGTCACGACGCGGCGGTACAGGACGCTGCCGCTGCCTTGTTGCGCATCACGCGCCGAGTACAGTCCAAGGAAAAAAAATTTTGCAAGTCTCTCATCGCAACCTTAAGAAAATTGCGCGCTCGTTCATTTTGCGCGCACCGGCAGTAAAATTTTTTTTACGAAAATTTTTCTGAAGAAAAATTTTAAGGATGCAATTTTTCGCCAATACGTTATAATGATTGCCGATAAAAAGTTTTTTTCGCGCAAGCGGGTGAAAGAAATTTTTTGAATCACGCGCGAAAAAAATTTTTACGTAACGGCGTCCGCGTGCGCACCACCTCGAGTGCGCCGCCAGCCCAGTCCTGCCAGTGAGGAAGATACATTGAAAGTTCTCGTCGTCTATAATGTCGTAGATTTGTTGGACAAGGGCCAAGCAGGCGACTTGCTTGCCGAACAAGAAACAAAAATTGTCGAAGATGCGGTGGCGAATTCTCTGCGTTCGTTCGGACACCAAGTTGTTTCCGTTCCCATTCGTCATGAATTGTGGGAACCTCTGCGCGAATTTGACCCGAACGAATGGTTGATTTTCAATCTCTGCGAAAGCATTCGCGACAAAACATATCTTGAACCGTACGTCATTTCCGTTTACGAATATCTCCACTTTCGTTACACCGGCTCGAATCGGCTCACACTGGCGACGTGTTTGAACAAAGGACGCGCCAAAGAAATCTTGAAGGCGCACAACATTCCGACCGCCGCGTTTCAAGTGATTGGTCCGCCCAGTGTACGCCGACAGCTCGATTTTCCGTTGTTTGTAAAACCGGTTGCGGAGGACGCCTCACTCGGTATCACGCTCGATTCGGTTGTCGAAAACGAACGCGAGCTGCGTCAGCAAGTGCGTTTCATTTGGGATACGTATCGGCAGCCCGCGCTCGTGGAACAATTTGTGCAAGGGCGCGAATTTAACGTGACCGTATTGGGCAATGAAAATCCGCGCGTCCTGCCCTTGTCGGAAATCAATTTCTCACAAATTCCCGACCCGAAAGCGCGCATCGTCACCTTCAAAGGCAAATGGGTCGAAGAATCTGACGATTACAAATATACCCAAGTCATTTCACCCGCCAAGGTGAGCGAAACAATGCGCGACAAAATTGTCCAAGTTGCAGTGGATGCATATCGCGCGATGGGCGTGCGCGATTACGGACGTGTGGACTTGCGCGTAATGAACGGCACACCCTATGTGTTGGAAGTCAATCCCAACGCCGACCTTTCACCCGATGCGGGCATTGCCCGTGCCGCACGCGTGGCAGGCATGAGCTATGCAATGCTCGCCGATGAAATTGTGCGCCTCGCCGCGCATCGCTATAAACTCAAAGAGCCGCGCCCACGCATTATTTCACTGCGGCTCAAAGCGCGCAGTGCGGGCGCAGATGGCGTGCGCGCGATTCCGGTCAGCGCCTTTAAAGCCGACAAGAAACCCGCGCCACAGCCGGAGCCCGTTCACGTCGCGGTATAACATGATTACACCGCCCACCGCGCAAGAACAAGAAACGCTCGTCGCTCTCACCAAGGCGACGGGCTTTTTTCATTCCGACGAAATCGAAATTGTTCGCGAGATGTTTGAATCCTTTGTCGCACAGCCCGATTCCGACGAGTACATCTGGATTGTGTATCGCGAAAAACAAGACGCGCCACCTCTGGGTTTCGCCGTGTACGGACCCGCGTCGCTCGCGGCGGGCACGTACGATTTGTATTGGATTGTCGTGGACAAAACGCATCAGGACAAAAAAATCGGCAGCGCATTGTTGAATTTTATCGAGGCGGATTTGCGGCGGCGCAATGCGCGTCAGTTATATATTGAAACCTCCGACAAAGCCCAGTACGCGCCCACGCGCGCGTTTTACGAACGACGCGGATACGCGCTGGCGGCACACTTTGCGGATTACTATGCCGAAGGCGATGGCAAGGTGATTTATTTCAAGTCGTTGAAAGCGTAAACAAAAAACCTCTCGCCGCGTGACGAAAGGTTTTTACTTGAACAAGTCCAGCGCATGTTGGCGTTGTTCGCGCAAGTCTGCGAGCCGGGAATCGTTCTGCGGCAAATTGGCGATGAGCGTGGTGAGGGCGCGTTCGTATTTGACCAACGCGTCGCGTCCGGCAGAACGCGCCCAACGACGCGCGCGCAATTCATCGTGCCGCAGCGCCAATTGAATTTGATGCACCAATTCGAGACCGAGCGTGCGCGTGGCACTTGGTTCCATGCTCAGCATCACCGCTTGCGCCAGCGTCTCGGCATATTCGAGCAGCGCACCTGCCAGGGCGGGACGCGTGGGGATTTCGGTTGCGGTGGATTCAGCCGGCGCGGGCGCGTTGCCAAACGCGGCTTGGGCGATTTCGTTTTGCAGCGCGTGAATCGCGCGTTGTGTTTCGGGATTGCGCGGGTCAATCCGCCGAGCGCGTTGCAGACATTCCATTTTTCGCTCCGGGTCTTGAATCGTTTCCGCCAGCATCAACCACGCTTCATCATTGCCCGGCTCGGTGACGACCACATTGACGAGAATACTCTGTGCGTCTTCGGAACGTCCTTCGAGCAGCGCGCGCCGCGCTTGCGCCATCATTTCACTTTCGGGAATCATCAGGGGCAAATTGTAACACCGGATGGGCGCGCGGGGTAGTGGATTTTTTTCCCAGTCGCGGCGTTCGTGTACGCACACTGCGCGGTACGCACACGGCGCTTTCGCGCATACAATTTACAGAAACCTACTGCATACTGCAAGCGTAGAATTTGGCGGAGGTAAAGAGCAATGGCAGACAACCCGTCCGAAAAAATTTCATTGACGCGCCGTCAAGCGGTGGCGGCGTTGGGTGCGGGCGTATTGGTCGCGGGCGGCGCGGCAGCCGTCACCGGCATCGAAGCGACAACGTGGGCAAAACAGGATGCCCAACAACAGTTGCAAGATTTGCAATTTCAAATTTCCGAATTGCAAAAGAAAAATGATGCGGCGCAAAAAGAGCTCGCCGCCGCGCAGCTGCAAATTGAAATTTACAAAGGACTCGCGGGTTTGTACGACACGCTCGACAACATCGGGATTGATTCCGTCGTCGGCGCGGCATTGAGCGCGTACAAGGGGACGTTGAATGCGTTGGGCGCGGGCGTCAACGCGCTGCGCGAAGGCATTGTGAACGCGGAAAACGCGTTGGACAATTTTGAAAAGGCGTTCGCAAGCATTCGCGCCGCGTTAACCGCCGCCGAGAACGCGTGGGCAAACGTAAATGCTCTGCTCAAGAATGTGCAGAACTTGATCGCGCAAGCGAGTTCGCCCATCTTGCCGTTCGTGGAGCAGGCGCGTAAATTTTTCGACGACCTCTTGAGCAAAATTCCGTTCGGCGCGGGGGAAAGCGCGCGGCAGACCTTGAACGGCATCACGGGCTTGCTCGTTTCCATTCCCGCCGCGTTGGACGCGCTCGATGACGGCTTGTTTCGCGCGCTGCGCCAAGATTGGTTCAGCGACGACAATGCGCGCAATCTCGAAGCGACGCTGACCAAACCGCTCATCAACAATGTGTTGCAGCCGACGCGCAAATTCTTGGAGCAAGTGGACAGCACGCTCAACGCGTGGCAAGCCCAAGTGGCGCAGCCGGTGAACGCCGCGCTCGCACAGCGCGAAATTGTGCAAACGCAAATCGCAGAGTATAAAAAGACGCACAACCTGAGTTGAACCGTCGCGCCGCGCAACCCGAAAAAAAAATCATTGAGCGCGCGCAAAGATTTCGATTTTGTGACAACGGGCTTTCTGCGTTCGGGCGACACGCGTCGCGCGAAATTCTGCGCGATGGAATTTTTTTCCCGTACTCGGCGCGCCCGCATCGTTGCGCGGCGCGGACAGATTTCCGCAAAAATAAAGGTTGTTTCGCTCGCGTTTGGCAGTTTTGCCGCGCGCGGCGGTTCCACTATGCGCGCAAACGTGCCGAGAACGCGCGCGAGGCATCGTATAGTCATTTCGCACGCAAGGTCTATTGAAATCCGCGCGCGGCAATGTTATACTCTTTTCACTGCGATAAATTGCAGAATTCAATACCAGCGAGTTGTGACTGTTCCACTTGCCCACGCGCGAACCTTGCGGGGACGCGAATTGGTGAAACTGTGACAACTACCAAGGAGGCGCCCATGAAGCTTTTCACCTCGCGCTATGCGCAAATCGGTCTCGCCCTTATCGTTGCAGTTTTGTTGATTGCCAGTTTGAGCAACTCTGCCGCCGCGGCGGGACCGGTGTACCACACCGTACAAAAAGGACAAACCTTGTACAGCATCGCCAACTGGTACGGTACGTCCGTTTGGGCGATTGCATGTGCCAACGGTTTGTATAACCCGAACTATGTCTATGCAGGTCAGGTGCTCTTGATTCCGAGTGGTTGGGATGGCGGCTGCAAACCGGCACACAAGCCGATGCCGCAACCCGCGAACTGGCATCCTTATCCACAACCAAAACCGCTCGGCTGCTTTTACACAGTTCGGTGGGGCGACCATCTCTATCGCATCGCCCTGCGCTACGGTGTCTCGTGGACTGTCATCGCGCAAGCGAATGGCTTGTACAACGGCAACTATATCTATGCCGGTCAGGTCTTGCGCGTGCCGTGCGTGTGGTAAATCCTGCGTCAGTCCAGTGACGGCTCGTTTTGAACATCACCGACGGGTCAACACTGCGTCGCCAAGCTCTAGACCTTCGCGGTTTGGATACATTCCAAACAGCTCATGGCAGCACAAAACGAATTTCTATCTTGCATACCAAACGCAGCCGCACCCAGTTACGAGTTTTCAATTTCTTTGAAATTGAGCGCACAAAGGGGGGGGTGAAATCACCCCCCCCTTTCCTTTACACACGTCCGACGTTCACGCGTCGGATTTTTCAATTCCCGCCGCGGGCGCGTTGGGCGAGTTCTTGGGCGTGCGTCTTGTCGTGCAGCATCAAAATTTTTATCATCCCGCGCACGCTTTGTTCGCCCCACGCCGCGTGCTGTCCCCGCCGTTCCAAATCTTCCGCCGTCAATGTTTCCAACCATGCCAGCGTCGCGGCGCGCGTCGCGTGCAGCTCGCGCAGCACCGCGTCCAATGATTTCGCGCGCAATTTTTCCGTCATGTAGGCATTGAAACGATGCAGTTCGAATTCGCCAACGTAATCCGGATAGTCGGACGCCATCGCGTGGATTTGAATGGGTCGCTCGGTTTCAATCATCAAACGCGCAAATTTCACGTTCAACGCTTCGGCATTGGCAACGTGCGCGAGCAATTCTTTGACCGACCAGCCATTCGGATACGGCTGCAACAATTCCGGCGTCGAAAACGCCCGGACTGCCGTGAGCAGTTTGTCGCGTTCGAGCTGCAATTTCCGTTTGAGCCCTTCGAGTTCGGGAGTTTGGGGCATGCGCGCATTATACATGTATTTGGCTGTCCATTCGCTTGCCCGTATAATTGTTTTGTCTCTCTGCGGCGGCGCAGCTTCACCGTCGCCGTTTTTTTGAAACTGACACGAATGTTTTTACGATTGCAAAAAAATCGCTGGCTTGGCATTCTCCTCGCGTTCGTCCTCCTCGCGCTCCCGCAAGAATCGCTCAACGCCCAATCCAATCCCGCGCGCTATTACTACTATCAAGGTACGCGCGTTCCACTCAACGTGAACCCGCACCTCGTTGCGGTGCGTTTTGACGCGACGCTGTCCGACACGGCACGCCAAAGCATCGCGGATGCGCTCGGCGACCTGGAAAATTTCGAGAGCGGAGCGGAATCGCCCATCGGCAATCTCACCTTTCTGCGCGTGCGCGCGGGACGTGACCCGCTCGCGGTGAGCGCGCGTTTGCAAAACAGCGCGGGCGTCCAATTCGCTTCGCCTGTGTACGATTTTGCAAATGTCCAACTCGCCGAAACGGACGAATTTCTGGTGCGTTTCGCGCAAACGGTTTCCGATGCCGAAATCGCAAGCATCAATCGCGCCCACCAAGTTTCGCTCGCGCGCCGTTTGCCCAATTCCAACCGCGTTTTGATTTTGAAACCGAACGCGGGCAATCCGCGTAGTGCGCGCGAATTGGCGAACGCGTATTGGGAAGCACACCTCGTCGAGTTCGCGGAACCGAATTTTGTTTTGCGCCAAACGCTTCCCCCGCCGTCAGCCCCGCGTTTGAGCGAGTCCGCCCAGCTCGTGCCGAACGATACAAATTTTGGTTTGCAGTGGGGTTTAAAAAACACCAAACAATTTCAAGGTTCTGTATCGGGCGCGGATATTAACGCGGTGAACGCATGGAACGTGACGCAAGGTTCAGACAGTATCAAGATTGCAGTGATTGACGAAGGTGTGTTTGCTGCCCTCTCTGATTTGTCGGGGCAAATTTTGACGGGCTATAACGCGCTGAACGGCACAAATAACACCACGCCCAAGACCAACGACCATCACGGCACGGGCATCGCGGGCGTGATTGCTGCCAAAAGCAACAACGGCGCGGGCATCGCGGGCGTGTGTTGGAATTGCAAAATTCTGCCGGTCAAAGTGGCAGAGACCGACGCGCAGGGCAATTGGGTCACGACCACCGGGGCGCTGGCTTCGGGCATTGATTGGGCGTGGCAAAACGGCGCGGATGTATTGAACAACAGCTGGACGATGACCGCGCCGAGTGACAGCGTACAGCTCGCGATTATCAACGCGCGTTTCAGCGGACGCGGCGGCAAAGGCAGTACAATTGTTTTTGCATCGGGCAATCAGAATGCAGGCACTGTTTCATTCCCCGCCTCGCTCAATTCGTACGTCATTGCCGTCGGCGCGAGCAATTGGTGCGACCAACGTAAAGCGGCAGTGAACGATGCGTGCAACAACAGCAACGGCTCATGGGGTTCCAATTACGGAAGCGCGCTCGACCTTGTTGCGCCCGGCGAAGCAATTTATACCACGTGCAACGGCAATCAATGCACGAATGGTTCCTATACGTACACAGCGGGCACATCGTTGGCAACGCCGCTGGTTTCGGGCACTGCCGGATTATTGTATTCGCTCAATCCCAATCTCACGCCAAGCCAAATTCAGGACTCGATGCAAAATGGCGCGAAAGATTTGGGCACGGTGGGACGCGATAATGAAACCGGGTACGGACGGCTCGACGCGTTTCAATCGCTCGCCGCGTTGTTTAATCTCAAACTCAAAGTGAACCACAAAGGCAATTTCGTTCACGTCGGCGAAACGGTCGAGTTCACATTGAAATATTTCAACACGGGCTCGGGCACCATTCAGGGTGCGCAAATTTTTGTGCCGCTGCCGAACAACGTAAACTATGCCGGTTCTGACCCCGCGTTCACGCTGCAAAGCGGCAACGTGTATCGCCTCGACCTTGCGACACTGGCAAGCAACGCGAAAGGCAACGCAAAATTCCGCATCACAATTTTACCGAGCGCCGCGGGCAAGCCGATAACGCTGAATGCGAGTATCACCAGCGTTTATCCGGAAAAAAATACCAACGACAACAGCGCGAGCAGAATCGTTCTCACCGCGCAGCGCGAAATTTTCTTGCCGCTCTTGCGCTATGCGTCGAAATGAACCAACCCCAAGAGGGAACCTTCTTGGGGTTTTTATTTATTGTATAATTGTATCACTCCGCATCCATTTCCTCGCGCCCACGACTCGAGTCGTGTCAAGTGAGGACGCGCCATTATGAAAAATCGAACGTATCTCATTTTGATTCTGGTCTTGAGCTGCGCGCTGCTGCTCGTCGGCGGCGCGTTCGTCGGCGCGGCATTGTACTTGCAAGGCAACGCGCCCGCGGCGGTCTTTCCCACTGCGCCCGCGGCGGTCTTTCCCACTGCGCCCGCGACCGGCAATTTGATTCTCACGCCCGAAGCGTTGAATGGAATGCCCGCCCCCGGTTCGGTTGCGCCCGACATTACAGTCCAAACGCTGGACGCGCAGACCGTCAAACTTTCTGATTTTCAAGGCAAGCCCGTCATGCTCAATTTTTGGGCAACCTGGTGCGGACCCTGCACCGCCGAAATGAAAAATATCGAAGCCGTCTATCAAAAACACAACGACAAAGATTTTGTCATTCTCGGCATCAATCAAGGCGAAGGCACGGAAACCATCAAAGGGTACGCCGAATTGTGGAAATTAAATTTTCGGCTGGTGCGGGATGCCGACGACAACGCGTCGCGTTTGTACAACGTCCGCGCGCTGCCAACCACCATTTTTATTGACGCACAAGGCAAGATTCACGAAATTCATGTCGGCGGTCCCGTGACCATCGAATTTATCGAAAAGCGCGTGGCGGAATTGTTGGGCAAAGGAAATTAAACATGCAGGATATTTTGAATGACATGGAGCAGTGGCGCGCGCGCGGCGACGAGGTTGCGCTCGCGACCGTGACGTGGACGAGCGGTTCCACGCCGCGCGCGACAGGCGCAAAAATGGCAATCAATTCGCGCGGTGAATTTGTCGGTTCGGTAAGCGGCGGCTGTGTGGAAGGCGCGGTGATTGACCAAGCGCGCGCGGTTTTGAAAAACGGCAAACCAAAATTGGTCAGTTACGGCATCTCGGACGATATGGCGTGGGATGTTGGTCTCGCGTGCGGTGGCAGTATCAAGGTATTTATCGAAAAGGTCTAGTCTGCATTGTCATTGCGAGGCGACGTTCTTTGTTGCATGTGATGAACTCTCTCGCCGCACAACCCGCTCCTCGCATTGACGCGTCGGTTGCATGTCTGAATTTCTAAATCGCATTTCCGACAATCTGCGCGCCGAAAAAATTTTTGCCGTTGCCACGCGCATCGGCGGAAATGAAAATGTCGGCGCGCATCTGTTTATTTATCCCGATGGTTCATGGGAAAACACGCTGGGCGACGCGAACTTGGACGCGGAGGTGCTGCGCGACGCGCTCGAGTTGATGGCGAACGAACGCTCGGAAACCCGCGCGTATGGCGACACGCAGGTTTTCATCGAAACGTATGCCCCCCCCCCTCGTCTGCTCATCGTGGGCGGTGTGCATACCGCGATTCCGCTCGCGCAGTATGCAAAAATTCTGGGCTTTCGTGTCATTGTGATTGACGGGCGCGGGCGGTTTGCCACGCGCGAACGCTTTCCGCACGCGGACGAACTGCTCGTGGAATGGCCCGACGATGCAATTCCGCATTTGCCGATTGATGCGTCAACGTATGTGGTGATTCTCACGCACGACCCCAAATTCGATATTCCTACACTCAAAGCGTTATCCACCACGAAACCGCGTTACATCGGCGCGATGGGCTCGCGCGAAACGCGGCGTCAGCATATGGACGAATTGCGCGCGCAGGGCGTCCCCGACGAATTTTTGAACACCGTGTACGGTCCCGTCGGGCTTGACCTCGGCGGACGTTCGCCCGAAGAAATGGCGCTCGCCATCATCGCGCAAATCGTCGCCGTGCGGTATCATCGCGCCGGTGGGCATTTGATGCATGTTGCCGCCGATTAGGTTTTTCGAATGGAACAACCCCTGCCACCAAGAACTGACATTCTGCCCGCGAAAATGCGCCCCGCGCCCATAGAACGCGCGAACGCGTTGATTGGCGCGGCGCTGCGCGTCTCGCTGCGCGGACGCGTCCTCTTGCTGGTGCGTATCATTTGGGGCGCGCTCGTCGCGACAACGCTCAGCTTGTTTGCGTTAACAATTCCCGCGCGCTATAGCCAGCTTTTGATTATTGGCGCCGAGAACAGTATTGCCATGCAGGAGCTCGGGCTGCCACAAAATACGCCCGCCTTTGTGGTGGGCGCAATGGACGGACTGCTCTTTATCACATATACGCTCGTAGGCGCAATCATTTTTTCACGCAAGTCAGATGAATGGATTGGGCTGTTTGCTTCGCTCACGCTGCTCACCACCGTTTTTGCAATTGTCCGTCCGGCAGATTCACTGCTGTTTGTGGATAGCATGCTGCACATTCCCCTGCTCATCATTCTCGCGCTGGGGGCGGTGACCATCACCGTCTTTGTTTATATTTTCCCCGACGGACGTTTTGTGCCGAGTTGGACGCGCTGGATTGTGATTGGCTTGGGCGCGTTTGCAGTGTACGGGTTGATTGACCGCATGTTTTTGACGCAGCCCTTTCGCTGGCCCCCCGCCCCGCTGTCGCCGATTATTTACCTCGGCGTGCTTGGCGGCGCGGTCATTCAATTTTACCGCTATCGGCGCGTCTCGGACCTCGCGCAAAAACAGCAAATGAAATGGGTTGTGCTCGGCGTTCTCGTCGGCATCCTCGGCGTCATTGGCTTTGTCATGGTCGTTCCGCTGCTGCTGCCGCGCGTGGGATTGCCCGGCATGACGCGCGTGTTGTATGTGTTGATTGGCGTGCCGATTTTTTATCTGGCGCTGCTGCAGCTGCCCATCGCGCTCGCGATTTCGATTTTGCGCTATCGGCTGTGGGACATTAACTTTATTGTCAGCCGCACGCTGATTTATCTTTCGCTGACCGGGATTTTGGCAGGGCTGTTTGCAGTCTTTGAAAAAATTACGCAAGACTTGTTTATTGCCATCACCGGCAGTCAGTCAAATTTTGCGCCTATCATTTCGACCCTCGTCGTCGTCGCCGCGTTCACGCCGCTCAAAGATATTCTGCAAAAGTTTGTTCAGGCGCGCGTCAAAGATTCTGCCGACCCGACGGCGCGCTTGAAAACATTTCGCGAACGCGTCGAGACGCGCATTTCGCCGTTGAACCCCGTGCAAATCGCGCGGCGTTTGGCGCTCGAATTGGTCGCGGCATACAACGCCAAAGGCGGCGCCGTGTTTGGCATCGAGAATGACCAAACGAAAATCTTGTATACCTTGGGCGAATGGGACGGCGAAGCATCTTTGTGCATTCCCATCGAAAGCAGCGCAGGCGCGACGCGTTTTGGGTATATCGCATTGGACGAACGCAAAAACGGCGCGCAGTATAGTGCGCGCGACCAAGCCGCGCTCCAAGACGTAACGCAAGCCGTTGCGCGCGCGCTGGAAGAAGACCAATTCACCGATGCGCCATGAGGATTGCGATTGATTACACATCCGCCGCGCGCCAACGCGCGGGGATTGGACGGTACACGCGTTCCCTTATTCACGCTCTCGCGCAGGCGGATTCCACAAATCAATACGCGCTGTATGTGCCGCGCGACGCGCGTGAGCTGGACGACGCGCGCGCGTTTTCTAAAAATTTTCGCATTGCCCGCGCGCCATTGAGCGAGCGCTTGATGGTGGCACTGTGGCAGCGCGCGCAACTTCCACTGCCCGTTGAACTTGTGACGGGTGGCTGCGACATTTTTTATTCGCCCGATTTTGTTTTGCCGCCCACACGCGCGCGCAAAAAATTTCTCACTGTGCATGACCTTTCCTTCAAACGCGTGCCCGAAACGGCGGTGCCAAACCTGAAATGGTATTTGGAAGGCGCGGTGCCGCGCGCGGTCGCGCGCGCCGATTTGATTCTCGCGGATTCCAACGCGACGCGCAACGATTTGATAGAATTATTTCACGCGCCGGCTCCGCGTGTTCAAACTCTGTATTCGGGATACGACGCGCGGTTTCAGCCCATTCGCGAGGAACGTGAACTCGAACGCGTACGCACCACATACGAATTGCACAAACCATTCATCTTGCATGTCGGCACCATCGAGCCGCGCAAAAATCTCGCGCGCTTGATTCAAGCCTTTGGACAATTGCCGCAGCGACGCGAAATCGAACTGGTCATTGCGGGCGGGCGCGGGTGGATGTATGATGAAATTTATGCGGCGCCCGAAAAATTTGGCGTGAGCGCATCCGTGCATTTCATCGGTTTCATCCCGGACGCGGATTTGCCCGCGTTGTATTCGCTCGCGGAATTGGTCGCGTATCCGTCGCTGTATGAAGGGTTCGGCTTGCCCGTGCTGGAGGCAATGGCGTGCGGGGCGGCTGTCGTCACCGCCAACAATTCGTCCCTCCCCGAAGTCGCGGGCGATGCCGCGCTGCTGATTGACGCGCGCGATGTGGACGCGCTCGCGTGGGCGATGCAGCGTTTTCTCGACGACACAACGTGGCGCCGCATCATGCAGCAAAAAGGTCTCGCGCAGGCAAAAAAATTTTCTTGGCAAAAAAGCGCAGAGCAATTGCGCGCCGCGTTCGCGGGAACAACCCCGTCCAAACCAACATGAATATTTCGCATGGGGTGATGCACCTTTTTTATCAATGGCGGTATTTCACGGGCAAGACGCCGTGGGACACCAACGTCACGCCGCCGGAATTGGTAGAATTGATAGAGCACAAACATTTACCCCCGGGGCGCGCGCTGGATTTGGGTTGCGGCACCGGCACGAACGCGTTGTATCTTGCGGCACATGGCTTTGAGGTAATTGGCGTGGACTATGTTCCGCGCGCGATTGAGGTGGCGCGGCGCAAAGCGCAGCAACAAAACGCCCGTGTTGAGTTTCGCACCGCTGATGTTTTGAATCCCGGCGCGTTTGCCGCGCCGTTCGATTTGATTCTGGACATTGGTTGTTTTCATTCTCTCGCGCCGCAAGCACGCGCGCAGTACGCGGACAATCTGCGCTGCTGGACCCGCCCGGGTTCACGGTTCATGCTCTATGCGTTTTTCCCGCGTCAATTTTTCGGACGCACCTTGGGCGTCACGCGCGCCGAACTGGAAAATTTGTTGGCGCGCGATTTTGTTTTGTTACAATACGCGGATGATGAAAAATCGGCGTGGTACCGGTGGGAACACGCGTCGCAAGCCAAAAATGCAAAGCTTGAGTAAAGCATCGAGGGTCACCTAACAAAACCAAATGCCGAATCACAAATCAAAAATCAAAAATCGGAAATCAAAAATCTCCAGTCCCCAGTCTCCAATCTCCAACATTCGCGGCGGCGACCCGTTGCTCACGCCCAAACGCGTCAGCGATTCGCAAGTGCGCTTGTCTTTGGTAATGAATCCCGATTTGGCGAACGCGTTGGGCAATGTGCATGGCGGACAAATTATGAAGTTAGTGGATGAAGCGGGCGGATTCGCTGCAATGAAACACGCGCGCAATGTCGCCGTCACCGTCGCGATGGATTCGATGACATTTCTTTCGCCCGTGCATGTCGGCGCGCTCGTCACGCTCAACGCGTCGGTGAATTGGGTGGGACGTACTTCGATGGAAGTGGGAGTGCGCGTCGAAGCAGAAAATGTGGTGACGGGAAATGTCACACACACCAATTCCGCGTATCTCGTTTATGTCGCGCTCGACCAGTACGGACAAGCCACGCCTGTGCCGCCGTTGATTGTCGAGACTGTGGAAGAAAAACGCCGATGGGAACAGGCGGCGGCGCGACAGGCGCATCGGCTGCAGCACGCCAAACATCAAGAACCGCGCACAGGAAATGCGTCCTAATGGATTTTCTCACGCGCCTCGATTTCAAAACGCTGATTGGTTGGATTGTCATTTTTGTCAATCTCGGAAGCGCAATGGCGGTGTTCAGTCAAGTTCGTTTGACGTACCATCGCAAAAATACCATTGGCTTGAGTCCACTGCCATGGATTATGGGGACAAGCAACGCGGCGATTGGCGTTTTGTACAGCGTATTGATTGCCGATTTATTTTTTTTGATTGCGAATTTGGCGTGGACCACGGCGAACGGCACGATGTTGTTTTTGATATTCCATTACGGCAGAGCTGCCAAAAAAAACACAGGAGTTGAACCGCAATGAACTTAGCGCAACGCATGAACAATCTTGGCACGGAAACCGCGTTCGAGGTGTTGGTCAAAGCGCGCGCGCTGGAAGCGCAAGGACGCGACATTATTCATTTGGAAGTGGGTGAACCCGATTTTGCGACGCCCGAAAACATCGTGGAAGCGGCGGTGACTTCGGTGCGGAATGGCGCGACCAAATACACGCCGAGCGCGGGCATTCCCGAATTGCGCGCGGCGATTGCGAAACGCGTAAGCGAATCGCGCGGTATCGCCGTCAAACCCGAAAACGTCGTCGTCACGCCCGGCGCAAAGCCGATTATGTTTTTTATCATTCTCGCGTTGATTGATGCGGGCGATGAAGTGGTAACGCCGAATCCCGCGTTTCCGATTTACGAAAGTATGATTCGTTTCACGGGCGGCGTACCGCGTTTTTATCGGCTGCGCGAAGAAAATAATTTTCGCTTTGACCCGGATGAATTTCGCGCGCGCGTGAATGAAAAGACAAAGCTGATTATTCTCAATTCGCCGCAAAATCCGACGGGCGGAGTCTTGACGCAAGACGACCTCGCCGTGATTGCGGAATGCGCGACGACGTACGATGTCCCCGTCCTCGCCGACGAAATTTATTGGCAGATTATTTATGACGGCAAATTTCACAGCATCACGCAATTTCCCGGCATGTTGGAACGCACCATCATTCTCGACGGTTTCAGCAAATCGTATTCGATGACCGGTTGGCGTTTGGGGTTTGGTGTGATGAACGAAACGCTCGCGCCGCACATTACGCGTTTGATGACCAATTCCAATTCGTGCGTTTCGGCATTGACGCAATGGGCGGGCGTGGAAGCGTTGAACGGTCCGCAAGAATCCGTCGAAAACATGCGCCGCGCGTTTCAAGAACGGCGCGATGTGATTGTGGAAGGGATGAACGCGATTCCGGGCTTTCATTGTCTGAAACCCGAAGGCGCGTTTTATGTTTTCCCGAACATCACGGGAACGGGCTGGGGTTCGCGCAAAATGGCGGACTATATTTTGAATGAAGCGGGCGTCGCATGCATTAGTGGCACGGCGTTCGGAGAATATGGCGAAGGATACGTACGTTTTAGTTACGCAAATTCGTTAGAGAATATCCGCGAGGCGCTGCGGAGAATACGCGAGGCGGTAGAGAAGATTCAAGATTAAAGTTACAAAACTCGTTCGTGCAGAACGAGTTTTATATTTCACTCGATTGGACGTAGAATGTTTGCAAGGAGGTCACAATGCCTTCGCCGTTTCCCGGAATGGACCCGTATTTAGAAGCCCCCAACATTTGGCCCGGTTTTCATCATCGCTTGGCAGGCGAACTGGCAGACCGTTTGAACGCGCGTATTGTGCCAAAGTATTACGCAGATGTAGATGTCCGAACCGTTTTGGAAGAAATAAGTATTGCGATGCCCAAGACCATGTTGCCGGACGGAGGAATCTATGAGCGTGTTCCATACGGTCTTGCGGAAGTTGCTGCGAGTGTTGCAATTGCACCTCCGTCTTTGGAACGAACTGCATCTGTCGTCGCCGAGACAAAATTGTTTTCGGTCCAAGTACGTGAAACCGAAACTGGCGACCTCGTATCTTCTATCGAAATTCTTTCTCCATACAACAAACGACGCGGCGAAGGGTTGGACGAATATCGCCAAAAGCGCAAACGCATTTTGCGCTCAGCCGTACATCTTGTCGAAATTGATTTGTTGCGCGGCGGAATTCGTCCGGGTGCAGAAGTGAATGAACCACCGTTGGAAGCCGAGTATATTTTTCTCGTCAACCGCAATCGCGATTCGGACGCACGGATTTCCGAAATTTGGACGGTTGAGTTGAATCAAGCATTGCCCAATCTGCCCGTCCCGTTGCTCGCGCCTGACCCGGATGTGGCGCTTGAACTCCAACCCGCACTCGACACGATTTATGCGCGCGCACGTTATGATGTCCGCATCAATTATCAAAATCCGGTTCCCCCGCCGCCGCTGCGCCCAGCCATGCAGAACTGGATGGAAGAAATTTTGGCATAAACAAAAAATCCAACCTTTGGCGGTTGGATTTTTTTCTATCTCCCTCAAGAATACATTTCCGGTTTCAAAACCCCGATATACGGCAGATTTCGGTACAACTCGTCAAAGTCCAAACCGTATCCCACTACAAATTCATTCGGAATATCAAAGCCCACGTAATCGAGCTTGATTTCCACTTCGCGGCGTTCTTGTTTATTCAATAGCGTACAGATTTTCAAACTGGCGGGATTGCGCGTCCTGAGCGTATCTACCATGTAATGCAAAGTGTGTCCTGTATCAATAATGTCTTCGACAATCAACACGTGCCGATTCTCGATGTTCGCGTTCAAGTCCATCAGAATCCGCACCACACCCGACGATTCGGTGCGCGTACCGCCATAAGACGAAATCGCCATAAAATCCAATTCATGTGGAATGGACATGGCGCGCGACAAATCACTCATGAAAATGACTCCGCCCTTGAGAACGCACACGAGCAGCGGGCGCGTATCCCCATAGTCGCGCGCAATCTGCGCGCCCAACTCATAGATGCGCGCTTGGAGGCGGTCACTGGGAATTAGAATTTTGGCGAGATGGTCTTCGAGGCGCATAGCAAACTCCGGCATCCCTGAATAAACGGATTCTAACACCGAATCGTTAAACTGCAACAGGGTCGCGCAAAAATTTGACCTTTGCCCTATCACGACTATAATAGTCACTTGCGTCTGTAGGGCGCGTTTTTGTGTACATTGCACGGCACGGCGTGATACGGGCGCCGCAGGAAGGAACAACTCATGGCTGAAGAAATTTTATTGCAAGTGAAACCACGCACCATCATCGGCAAACAAGTTCGCGGCTTGCGCCGCGACGGTTGGATTCCCCTTTCGGTGTACGGCGCACACGTTCAGGCGCGCAACATGCAAGCCGAAGAGCGCGCGCTGCGCGCGGTCTTGAACAAAGCGGGGACCAATCGCCTCATTCGTCTCGATACGGGCGACGGCGCGCAACACGTGGTCATTACGCGCGAAATTCAACGCGAACCCATCAGCGGAAAATATTGGCATATTGATTTCATGGAAATTTCGCTGACGGAAAAAATGGAAATTGACATTCCGGTTTCGCTGCAAGGCACCCCGCCCAGCACCAAAAGCGGCGAAGGTCTGTTGATTCACGGTTTGGAATCCGTTACAGTCCGCGTACTTCCCACTGACCTCATTCCCGAAATTGTGGTGGATGTTTCGGGCTTGGTGAATTTGAATGATGCGCTCTATGTATCGGATTTGAAATTGGGCGATACAATTGAAATTTTGACCAATCCCGAAGAAATGCTCGCCAAGGTGATTGCGGTTCGGGAAGAAGTCGTTGCCACCGAAGCGCCCGCTGCCACCGCCGAAGTCGAAGTGGTTGGCAAAGAGAAAAAAGAAGAAGAAACTGCCGAAGAAAAGGAATAACGTTTTCGTGCCAAATTACGCCGCGTGTCGTTTTCCATTGGAGAATGACACGCGCGTTTTTGTTTATCGAAATGGCACTTGTGCTATAATCTTTGAGCTGGATTCTGTAATCCGCAAATTGTGTAGAGTCATCCTTCAGAATGATATTCGCTTTTGATTGCCGGAGTGTAGGGTCATGAACAGCGCGTTGACCAGCCCGTTCAACGCGCTTTTTGGCGCGTTCTCGCGCGATGTTTCGATTGACCTCGGCACCGCCAACACGCTCGTCCTCGTGCGCGGGCGCGGCATCACCATTAACGAACCCTCCGTCGTCGCGATTGAACGCCGCAGTAAACGCGTCCTCGCAATTGGCTCGGAAGCGAAACAAATGGTCGGACGCACCCCCGCCGACATTATTGCGATTCGTCCACTGCGCGACGGCGTGATTTCCGATTTCGACGTGACCGAAGCGATGCTCACGCACTTCATTCGCCGCGTGCACGACGAAACCATTTTGCCCGTGCCGCATCGCCCACGTGTCGTCATCGGCATTCCGTCCGGCGTGACCGAAGTGGAAAAACGCGCGGTCAAAGACGCGGCGATTAGTGCCGGTGCGCGTGAAGTGCATCTCATCGAAGAACCGATGGCTGCTGCCATCGGCGCGGGCTTGCCCGTCACCGAAGCGGTCGGTTCGATGATTGTGGACATTGGCGGCGGCACGACCGAAATGGCAGTGTTGTCGTTGGGCGGCATTGTGGTGAGCCGTTCCATTCGCGTCGCAGGCGATGAGATGGACGACGAAATTATTCGCTACGCGCGCGAGAAATACAATTTACTCATCGGCGAACGCATGGCGGAACAGGCGAAAATTGAAATCGGTTCCGCGTATCCGCTCCAGCAAGAACGCACGATGGTAATTCGCGGGCGTAACCTCATTACCGGACTGCCCGAGTCCATCGAAATTTCTTCAGTTGAAGTCCGCGAAGCGTTGGTGAATCCGGTCAATCAAATTGTCGACGCGTTGAAAACGACGATTGACGAAACGCCGCCCGAACTCGTCGCGGATTTAATGGTGCGCGGCATTGTGCTCGCGGGCGGCGGCGCGATGCTCGGCGGTTTGGCGGAACGGCTCTCGCGCGAAACCAAAATGCGCGTCTATGTCGCCGACGACCCGTTGACCTGTGTAGTGCGCGGCGCCGGACAATTTCTCGAAATGCTCGATATTCTTCCGCGCGGCTTTGCCGGCGCAAATGGTCGCGGCAGGCGCTAAACGCCTCGCGTAGGGGCGAAGCATTTTCGTTCGCGCCCGCGTAAATTTGGCGTTGGCTCTGAAAATGCTTCGCCCTTGGATTTTGTAATTCCTCTTCATGCTCGACCTCCTCCGCACACGCACCGGTTTCATCCTCATTCTCATCACGCTCGTCTTTATCGGCATTGGCTTGCGCGCCACCGGCAATATGGGTCTCGTTCAGGACGCGACCTTTGGCGTGTTCACACCCGTCGAAATTTTTTTGATTGACGCAACGAACGGGGTAAACAATTTGTTTGGCGGCTTTCAAGACGTGAACAAACTGCGCGCGCAGGTGAAACAATTGCAGGAGCAATTGAATACGGCGGTGATTGACAGCGTGCGCGTGCGCGAATTGGAAATTGAAAATTCAGAATTGCGCGCGCAGCTGGAATATAAACAGGCGAATCCCGATTATTTGCTTTCGGGCGCGACGGTACTCGAAGAGAATGACACGCGCGCGCGCGTGATTTCCCAAGACCCCTCCGCGCTCGTCAATTACATTTTGATTGACCAGGGACGCGAGGAGGATGTCGCAGTCGGAATGCCGGTGATTACGCCGGCGGGGCTTGTCGGACGCGTTACCGAAGTGGGTTCCACGTGGGCACGCGTGCTGCTCGTCAACGATACGACTTCTTCCGTTAATGCCGTCGTCCAATCCACGCGCGCAACCGGCGTGATTCAAGGGCAGGGACAAGGCAGTGACCTTTTGATAATGCGCTATTTGCCGCTTGGCGATTCGGTGAAAAAAGATGACCTCATCCTCACGTCAGGCATCGGCGGCGCCTTTCCAAAACGTCTCGTCATCGGACAGGTCATCCAAGTGCGTCAGCGCGACACGGATTTATTTACCGAAGCGGTTGTCCGTCCGAGCGTAGATTTATCGCGGCTGGAATTTGTTTTGGTGATGAAAAAATTCACGCCCGCCGACATCACCACCGAGCCCACGCCGACGCCGACACCCTCGCCCACGCCCACGCGCGTTCCAACACCCGCACAATAGTGCGAATCACGCGGCTGGATTCTCAAGTTTGAATTCTGCCCTGCAAAACCCAATTCCAATCGCCTGTTCCAATTTTCATGTCTCCCTATCTCGTTCTTCCGCTTTTAATTCTGGTCACGCTCGCGCAAACGACGCTGCTGCCGATTTTTGTGCCGGGTCCCGTGCGTCCTGATTTGATGTTGATGCTCGTGGTGGGCTGGGGCGTTGTGCACGGCAACGGGCAAGCAGCACTATGGGGTTTGGGCGGCGGACTCTTGCTCGATTTATTTTCGGGCGCGCCGTTCGGCTTGCATACGTTTGGTTTGGGCGGCATCGGCTGGCTGGCGGATGTTTTGCAGACCAACTTTTTTCGGTCAAACCTTCTCATTCCACTTGCCACCATTTTCATTGCGACCCTGCTGTATCACATCGGTCAAGCCGCCGTGATGCAAGTGTTGGGCTATACAATCAACTGGGCATTTTATTCGTTCAATGTTGTGATGCCCACCGCGATTTTGAACACGGCGCTCATGCCACTGGTCTATTGGATTTTGCGCCGCCTTGACCGCGTGGTGCGTCCGCGTTTGACTTGGTAGTCTGATTGTCTATTTGTCGGATTGCCGGATGGTCACCCCATCACCCGCAGCGCCATGAAATCTTTTCAATGACTAGCCGACTAACAGACTTGCTGTCCAACCGACTTGGTCGTCTTGCTCTTTTATTCCTTTTTGCGCTCCCCGCCCTCTCGCCTCTTTTTTCTCCAACCCCTACGCGCAGCGCCGATGGTCTGCTGCATCTCTATCGCCTCGTGCAATTGGACGCGTTGTGGCGCAACGGAATTTTTTTCTCGCGCTGGCTGCCTGACCTCGCGTTTGGTTACGGAATGCCGCTGTTTAATTATTACGCGCCGCTTGTTTATTACATCACCACGCCTTTGCATTGGCTCGGCATTCCCTTTACGCTCGCGCTGAATCTTGCGCTCGCGGCGGCAATGTTCGTCGGCGCGGTGGGAATGTTTTATTTCACGCGCGCAGTACTGCGCGATGTTGAAAAAAGCGATTTCGGAAATTTTTCTGCGCTCGTCGCCGCGCTCGCGTATTTGTATGCCCCATACATTTTGTACAACGCGCTGCATCGCGGCAATCTCGCGGAACAATGGGCGCTTGCGTTCGCGCCGTTCGCGTTGTGGCGATTTTTGGAATTGACGCGCACACCGAACGCGCTGAATTGGTCACTTGCCGTTTTGTTTTTCGCGGCAGTGATGCTTTCACACAACGTCACGAGTTTTTTATTCGCGCCGCTGCTTTTTGTATTTACGCTCGCGTGCGTGTTTTCCAATACGACGCGCGCAAAAAATGACGTTTCACGTTTGACGTTTCCCGTTTCGCGTTTCTCGCTTCTCGCTCCACTCTCTGCATTTCTCCTCGCCCTCGCGCTCTCGTCGTTCTTTTGGCTGCCGGCATTATTGGAACGCGATTTTGTCCAAATTGCGCGCGTGATTGTTACTCCTGATTTTGATTATCGTTTCAATTTTGTGCCGTTCAGAGAATTGATTTCATTCTTGCCGCGTGCGGATACGGGACGCTTGAATCCGTCGTTTCCTGCGACGCTTGGCGTGTTTCAAATTTTGTTTGCAAGTGGGGGAATTATTTTTTTGTTTTGGAAATTTCGTTCGCGGCGCGCGCTGCCATGGTTTACGCTTGCGTTCGCGGCGTTTGGGTTCATCGCGTTGATGCTCTCCTTCTCGCAGCCAATTTGGGACAGCATTTCGCTTTGGTCATACGTGCAATTGCCGATGCGTCTGCGCGGACTTGGGGCATTGTGTCTCGCGCCCTTTGCGGGAATTTTTGTTTTTGCACTGCCAACGCGTTGGAAACTTTTGAGCGCGTGTGTGGCAAGCGTCGCCATCGTTTTGAGCGCGCTGCCAATGCTGTATCCGCGTTACGCACGCGACGTGCCGCCGAATCCGACATTGACCGATATGTTCGCGTATGAACAAAAAACAGGCGCGTTCGGCACGACATCGTTCGGAGAGTATCTGCCCGTGTGGGTGCAAAATCTTCCCGATAAATCGCCATTCGCAGAAGACTATGCGCGGGGCGAAAATCCAAATCGCCTGGTGATTCCTGAAGGCGTAGATGTTTGTGGCGCACAAATTCAGCCGCTTGTAGAAAATGTTTGTGTTAATTCGAACGATTCGTGGCGCGCCATTTACCGCGCGTTTTATTTTCCCGGTTGGCGCGTAACGCTCGACGGCACGCCGCTTGAAATTACGCCGACGCCGCGCACGGGGTTGATTTCGTTCGACGTGCCAAAGAGTGGAACGCTTTCCGTTACGTACAAAGGAACATCGCTCGAACAGCTCGCGGACTGGATTTCAACGTCAAGTGCGATTCTTGTGTTTGGAGTTTTCGCGTTTGGAATGTACAAAAAAATCCAATCTCCAATCTCCAATCTCCAATCTCCAATCTCCAGTCTCCAATCTCCAAGCTCGGATTTCCCCTTGCTCCTTCTCGTCGCCCTCGCGCTCATCGCTCTCAAACTTGTTTACATTGACCGCGTGAGCAATCCGTTCGTCGCGCATTCTGACAACACACAGGTCGAGGGAATTTCGCAAACACGCACTGCGCGTTTTGGCGACAATCTGCAATTGCTCGGCTTTGATGTGAACGCGACCGACATTGCGCGCGGCGAAACCCTGCGTACCGATTTGTACTGGCGCGCGCTGCCAGAATTAAAAGAGGATTTGAGTGTGTTTGTTCATCTCGTCGCGCCCGACGGCAGCATCGTCGCGCAAAAGGATAATTTGCATCCTGCGAATTTACCGACGACGCAGTGGGAGTTGGACGCGTATGTGGCGGATGAACACGCGCTCGCAATTCCTGTGACGCTCGCGGCGGGCGAGTACGAATTGCGCGCCGGTGTGTACGACCCGCGCACAGATACGCGCTTGAAAACAGCTGATGGCGCAGACTTTATTCTGCTGCAAAAAATTCGTGTGAAATGAAAAATGACGCTGATTTGGCAGCGTCATTTTTTTAGCGTGTATAATTTTTCAAATAACGCGGCACCGGAATTTCCTTGTACAATTTCGGGTCGGGCTGCGGCGCAAGAAATTTTTGCTCAATCGGAATCACGCCTGCCCACCAATCTTTTTCATAATCCTCCGCATCATCTTTCGGTCCGCCGACGCGCATTTTCGCGGTCGCGCTTTCAATCGGCATTTCAATTATTGTCGTCGCTTTTAATTCTTTTTTATTCGGCAAGCGCGCGTCGTCCCAACGTCCCGGCATCACGCGTTCGGTCAGCGCCAAGAGCGCATCATATTTTGCTTGCGGGTCATCGAGAACGCGCCCCACACCAAACAACACTACCGAACGATAATTCATCGAATTGTGAAAGATGCCGCGCGCGACGACGAGTCCATCGAGCAGCGTCGTGGTCACACAAATCGGATTCCCCGCTTGAATGTGTTTGAGCAGACGACTCGTGGTCGCACCGTGCAGTAACAGCGTATCGCCGCGCCGCGCGTGAATGGTGGGAATCACAAACGGTTGATTGTCTTGCGCGATGCCCACGTGACAAATCAACGCTTCGTCCAGAATTTTGTAAATCGTTTCCGCGTCATACGCCGCGCGTTCGGGCAAGCGTTTGACGCGGTTGCGCGGTGTTTTGGCAAAGGCGGTCATGTTGAAATTCTCCGTGTCGTTTTCCCGTATCGTATGCAATATGACGCGCGCAAGCAAATTGTGCGCTGTACGCGCGCAGATGAAAATTCTCTCATCTGCGCGCGCCAAATAATTTGCCAGTCCCCTACGCTAAATTTATAATGACTTGTACTTATGCTGCGTTATGGGCGTCCCCCGCAATTTGACGAAGGGGAAGAAGAACTCGAAGTCAAGCCGAGTTGGTTCATTCGGCTGTTGGGCGTGCTGGTCGTCATCGCGTTTACCATTCTCGGTTACAACTTGTACCGCATTCAAGTGGTGCAAGGCGAAGAATTGAAACGCGCCGCCGACGAAAATCGCATCCGCCTCGTGCGTACCGATGCCGCGCGCGGCGTCATTTACGACGCGAACGGTCAAGTGATTGTCCGCAACGAGCCGCAGTTCAATGTTTCCATTGTCCCCGCCGATTTGCCCGCCGACAAGCAAGACGACATTCTAAAAAAATTGAGCGTGCTAATTGACGCGCCGCTCGATACGATAGTCGAAGCCGAAACCGCCGACACGCTCGGCTCGATTCCGAGCGATGTTTCGCGCACATTTATTTCGCCCACGCGCAAACCCGGACTGCGCGAATTGGTAGACGAGGGACGCAACACCGACCCGCTCAATCCGGTGCTCGTCAAAACCAACATCCCGCGCCTCATCGCGTTTCAACTCCAGGAACGCGTCGTAGATTTTCCCGGCGTGCGCGTGGAAATCGCGCCCGTGCGCACGTATCCCGAAAAAGAATTGGCATCCCATCTTTTGGGCTATCTCGGCGCGATTTCGCGCGAAGCATTTCCGGAATACGAAAAACGCGGTTATACGCAAAATGATTTTGTCGGCGCGAGCGGTTTGGAAGCCGCGTACGAAGACCAACTGCGCGGACGCTCCGGCACGGATTTGGCGATTGTAGATGCAAACGGCAACATCATTCGCAGCGCGCAGCAAGAAGCGCCCGTGCCGGGCAACAATTTAATTTTGTCGCTCGACATGCCGCTGCAACAAGAGGTGCAGGACGCGCTGCAAAAAGGATTGGCGCAAAAAAAACTCAAGCAGGGTGTCGCCATTGTGATGAATCCGAACAACGGCGAAATTCTCGCGATGGTCTCTTTGCCCTCCTACGACGACAATCTGTTTGCGCGCGGTATCCGCCCCACCGACTTTGCCGCATTGAATCAAGACCCCGACCGCCCATTGGTGAATCACGCCATCACGGGAATGTATCCGCCCGGTTCCGTATACAAGTTGTTTTCCGCCGCCGGCGCGCTGCAAGAAGGTGTTATCAACGTCAACACCTTGATCAACGACCCCGGCATTATTTATTTGCCCAATAAATTTTTCCCTGACGACCCCAAACTCGCGCAGCCGTTTTACAATTGGTATCGTCCCGGCTTTGGCAACGTCAACATCATTGACGCGATTGCCAACTCGAACGATATTTTCTTTTACAAAATCAACGGCGGCTTTACCGATTTTCCAACGCCGCTCGGTCAAGCGCTCCTCGCCGACTATGCGCGCTTGTTTGGTTATGGCACGGAAACGGGAATTGATTTGCCCGGCGAAGCGCCCGGCGTTGTCCCCGACCCCAAATGGAAACAGCGCACCAAGAATGAACAATGGACGACGGGCGACACGTACAACATGGCAATCGGTCAGGGCTTTGTGTTGGCAACACCGTTACAAGTTTTGAATATGACCGCCACCATTGCCAACGGCGGCACACTGTATCGTCCCCATCTCGCGCGCGCCATTGTGAACGCGAGCGGCACCGTTACCAATACCATCGAGCCGCAAGTCATTCGCAAACTGCCGATTGACGAACAGAATCTCGCGCTCGTGCGTCAAGGAATGCGCGAAGCCGTCACACGCGGCACCGCATGGAAAGTCAATTTGCAAGACGTTCACGTCGCGGGCAAAACGGGCACCGCCGAATTTTTTGGACCGCGAAAGGGCGGGCACTTGCCGACGCACGCGTGGTTCACCGCGTTCGCGCCGTACGAAAATCCCGAAATTGCGGTGGTCGTTTTTGTGTACGACGGCGGCGAAGGGTCCGAAGTTGCCGCGCCGATTGCGGCGGACATTCTCCGCGCGTATTTCAAATTGCCTCCGGACGCGCCGCTCATCCAGCGCAATAATCCGCCGCCGCCCGAAACCGGCACCACCGCGCCCGGCGGCGCGGCGCCGCCACCGCCCGCGCAGTAATACCAATACCAAATTCTGTCACGCACCCGTGTGCATGACAAACCTTGCATATGGCATTATCATTATCTCCGACACGCGCGGAACCGCTGCGCGTCGCGCGCCGTCTATTTCGTGCCGTCATCACCGCCGAATCCATTTGCAATGTTTCCCCCGCGTAATTTTTCCCGTTCTGAAATTTCTGCCGCGTTCCAATTGTGCGCGCCGCAAATCGTTTTGAATTTGCTCATTGGCGGCGCGTGGCTGTTTTTGTATCGCGGCATTTTTGATTACCTCGAACTCGTCGCGGTGCGCGAAGATTTTCGCACCAATCAACTCGTTCTCATCGGCATCGTCGCGTTACTGCTTTGGCAAATTCACACGGGAAATTTTCAACTCGAATTTCACGCCGCGCCGCGCGCGTATCGCGTTCCTTTGGCGCTCGCGCTCGGCGGCTCGCTGTTGTATCTCAGCGCCGAACGCCTCCTCGACATCAACACCTTGTCCGCCACACTGTTCGGGCTGGCGAGTTATGGCTTGCTCGGCTTGTGGAAGACGCCGCGCAGTTGGCGCGCGGGTTTGCCCGCCGCGTTGCTTTTGGTGGGTGTACTGCCTTTTGGCGACCACCTGCAAACGTTCGTCGGTTATCCGATGCGAATTTTCACCGCGCAGCTCGTACGCGATGGACTCGCCGCGTTTCATGTCACCTCAACCGGCGTGGACACAATCCTCGTTCTCGAAAATGGCGTCACGCAAATTGATTTGCCATGCAGTGGCGTCAAAAGTTTGTGGACCGGCGCGCTCTTTTTTCTCGCGGTCACCTGGCTGGAACGGCGGCGTTTAGATTGGCGATGGGTGTTGATTGGCATTCTCTTTGGCGTTTTGCTTTTTATCGCGAATTTTGTCCGCGTCGGCGCGTTGGTTGTCGCCGCGCAAGTTTTGAATCTGCCGCTCTTGGCAGAAATGCTGCATGTGCCGCTCGGCGTGCTCGGTTTCGTCGGCGCGTGCGCGGCGGCAGTGGGACTATTGAAAAGCAAAAATCAAAATTCCTCCGCACTTGCTTTTGCTGCGCGCGATTCATTTTTTTCGATTCCCCATTTTTCACTTGGCTTTGCCGTCGTCATTGCGGCGCTCGCGCTCTTGTACGCGCCGCGTCCCGAAACAGGTCTCGCACATCCCGCGCCGGTGTGGAATTTCCCGCCCGCGCTCCATACGCAAACTCTCCCGCTCAAGCCGGATGAATTGGCAATGCTCACCCGCGACGGCGCGGAATCGGCAACGCGTTTGCGGTTCGAGTGGCAGGGCATTGGCGGTTCAATGATTTTGGTGCCGAGCCGCACCTGGCGCGCGCATCATCGCCCCGAACGTTGTTTTGAAGTGTTTGGTCTGCAATTGAACGATTCGCGCGCGCAGCTCGCGGCGCCTGATTTTCCTTTGCGCGCGGTAACGCTCCGCGACCCGCACAGCGACGCGCGTTGGAACGCCGCGTACTGGTTTCAAGCCGCGACACAAACAACGGATGATTACGGCACGCGCATTTGGGCGGATACAGTTGCGCCCGCGCAGCGTTGGATTTTGGTCTCTATTTTGTTTGACCAAAATATCGCGCCGGACGATGCGCGCGTCATCGCGCTGTATCACGCGCTGCACGAAACCATCGCGCAGCAATTAATGGATTGAATTCTCCCGCCGCCGGATTCGGGAGAAGGCAGAGAATGAGAGGAAAGAGTTATGCAAAAAACTTTGACGAACCTTACGCGGGCGGGCATTTTCGAGTACGCCTTGTTTTGGGTCTGGAACGCGGTGTTTCTCGGTTTTATGCTGCTCGGCTTTGCGCCGCTCTTTTTGCCTGACCTTGTGCTCGCCGCGCAGGCAAACATTATTCCGTTCGCGCTGGTCGCGACCGCGCTGCTTTTGATTCTCATTCCCATCGCCTGCGTGATTTTGGGTTTCACCGTTTTGCGGCGGCAGCCCCGCGCATTGTTTGCGTTGGGCTATGCGGTCGAAGGTCCGCTCATGCTGGTTGTGGCGTTTCGTCTTTTTGTCGTGCGCGAAATGACTCCCGTGCTCGCGTTCATTTTCGTCGTCACCGCGTTGGGCATGCTCGCGTTTGTGTGGCAGCTGCTCGACAAGAAAATTGACGCGCGCGGCGCGCTGCTTGCCCACATCCGCGTCATCGGCTTGACCCTGTTTGCGCTCATCGCCCTCTATGCGAGCATCTGGCTGGCGTTCTATGCCCTGCCGCTCGGTGTGCTCCTCGTGCGCGGCTTGTTCGAATTTCTCTGGCATCTCGGCGATTTTTTCAACGGCTTGCTGCTCGCGTTCCGCGAATTTCCGCGCAATTTGGTGTGGATTCCGTTCGCGGTGTTTGGGATGTTGACAATGGTCTTTAGCGCGACGTTGTTTGTGTTGATGCCCATCGCTGTGCCCCTCCTCGTTCTGCGCGCGTGGTGGCGCGCCATCCGAAATCCTGTGGCGCGTTTTGGCGCGCCGCGCGTCGCGCTCGTGACCACTGCCATCGCCGCGCTCTGCGCGTTTCTCTTTTTCTTTTTCAACCAACAACCACAGTCTGCCGCCTTTGCCTTGCTCAAATCTATTCCCGCCAATGCTTTGCAAGCGCAACAAATCGCCGCGCAAGAAAATACAATTCGCGCGGGTCTTTTGAACGCGTATCTCGCGCCACAGCGCTACATCAGTTCCATGGGCGAAGTGCAGCACATTCGGCAGCTGTACCAAAACGCGTTCAACCTCCCCCAAACCAATTTTGTCGGCGTCGAACGCGCGTACGAAACCGTCGCCTCGCCGTTGTTGTATCAACCGAGCGGCGAAGCAGTCCCCAACGCGCGCGCGAACGACGGCGCCTTGTTCCGCGAATCGAATCAAGCGGCGAAATTGTACGAAAATTATTTTGACGAAACAATTTACAACGGCGAACGCGAAACGGTGTTGGCGGCGCTCGGCTCGACGTGGGATATTCAGCGCGCGCAGCAAATGGTCCAAGATGCCGCCGACCGCGAGGTGCATCTCAACAAACAAGAATTGAACGTGGTCGAACACGGCGATTGGGCGGATTTTGAACTGCACGAAGAATATCAAAATGAAACGGGCGAACGTCAGGAAGTGGTCTATTACATCACCCTGCCCGAATCGGCAGTCATTACCGGCGTGTGGCTCGGCAATTCCGAAAATCGCGCGGAACGCGCGGTGTATCGCGTCTCGCCGCGCGGCGCCGCACAGCAAGTGTACCGCGAACAACTTGTCCGCAACATTGACCCCGCGCTGGTGGAACAAATCGGTCCGCGTCAATATCGCGTGCGCGTTTTCCCCGTCGAACCGCGCACGCTTGGACATCAGAACGAAACGTTTGGCTTTCGCACTGCATTTGTGAATCCCGGACCGCCGCTGCATTTTTGGATGACGTGGCGTGTGATGGCGGCGGAGAACGCGTGGACGCTGCCGTATCTCGCGGAAAAACGCAATGTGTATTGGGATGAAAAAACCGCGCGCACGTTGAATGGAAATGTTTTGGCGGTGAACGCCGACGCGTGGCTGCCCGAGACGCTCCCCGCCGCGAGCGCCATCGCCCGCACAACGCATCGTTTTGATTTACCGAATGGCGAATCCATCCTCGCGCAGCCGCTTGATGCGAACACGATTCCCGCATTGCCAGCCAGCGCGCGCCTCGCCGTCATCGTGGACCGTTCGCGCAGTATGCAGCCCCGCGCGCAAGACGTCCAAAACGCGCTCGCGCAATTCAAAACGATTTCGGAACGCGGCAATCCGGTGGATGTTTATCTCACCGCTTCGAAATTTCGCGGCGAACCCGAAACGCGCGTCACGCTCGACACGTTGAATCCCAACGCGCTCACGTACATCGGCGGACAAAATCCTGCCGAACTCTTACAGCAATTTGGAAATTTGCGCGGCGCGGAAAATTACGATGCGATTTTTGTCTTGACGGATGGGACGGGGTACGCGCTCGGCGCGAACGATTCCAAACCCGCGAGTGTGAATGCGGCATTGTGGTTCGTCCATCTCGGCGGCAAGTTTCCGCTCGGTTACGACGATGCAACGCTGCAAGAAATTCAATCTACGGGCGGCGGCGTGACGGGAAATTTGCAAGACGCGCTGAATCGTTTCGCCGTCGCGCTCGCATTGAAACGCGGTGAACCGATTGCCAATCTGCCGGGCGATGCCAACGCGGAATATGTGGACAACTATGTCTGGCTCACGCTGCCGACGAACGAGGGACAAACGCGTTTTCCTGAAATCGCGTCCGACGAAAATTTCGCGCCGTTCGCCGCGCGGCATCTCATTCTCACCAACGTCCAACGCGACCGCGCTTCTCTGCAACAACTCAACACGCTCGACGAACTGCACGCGTTGGCAAAACAGTACAGCATTGTTTCGCCGTACTCGTCCATGATTGTTTTGATTAACGAAGCGCAGCAGCAGCGGCTGGACGATTTGGAAAAACAGGGCGACCGTTTTGCGCGCGAACAAGAACAAGTGGGACAAACGACCTCGCCGTTCGACGTAACCGCCGTGCCGGAACCGCACGAGTACGTGCTGATGGCGGTGGGCGTTCTCTTGTTTATTTGGTACGCGCGGCGTACGCGGCGCCGGGTGCCGGCATAAAAAAAGGACAGACATCTTGGATGTCTGTCTCTTTTTTTTTATTTTCTTTTCGCTCTGAATGCGCGTTGCCGACCCAAGTTCGCGCGCCGCGCAGGATGTCTGGCTCGACGCCGCTTGACAGCCGAAATACAAACCGGTGAAATGTTCCACATCCATTTTCCCTCAAATTGACGTAGAATAGTTGCAGCTCCGTTTTGCACGAAGTTCCGCGTGCGCGTCATACGAGACATGACGCGCGCGCGTTTCGATTCATGCGCGTTCTCCCCACTCCGGAAGCGCGAGTCAGTGAAACGCTGCCTCGTTTGGCTTGGACGTTTCGTTTGCGGGATGTGTTGTTTTGGGCAACGCTTTTGGCAATGCCGTTGGCTGCACTGCTTGTTTTGGCTTGGGTGCCCGCGTTAAACCTCATTCTGGAAAATCACTGGTTTCATTTCCAAATCGTTTCGTTTGCGAGTCTCGTTGCGTTTGTTTTGGGCATCACGACGATTGTTTTGCTGCGCGGCGTCAGTGACGTACGCGCGTTTTTTGTGCCGATTGGACTGGGCGCGCTGGCGGGCGTTTTTATCTTGCATGGTTTGGCAACCCCGGACGTGATGACCATTTCCCACGCGGAACATGCTGTCTCGGTCTCGCTCTTTGCGCGTCCCGACCTCACGGTCGCGTGGTCAGCGCCGCTCAGTTTGTTCGCAGCCGCGATTTTTTTCGCGCTAGCAAGTGCGCGTTGGAATGACAAGACCGCGCGTGCGCTGCTGGCTTGGCGACGCGTGTGGTTGTTTCTGTTTGCGTTGGGCTATCTCGCATACGTTGTGAGCGCGGTCACGTTTCCCTTGCCTCTGGAGCGCCTCGCGCAGCTCTCGCCCACCTCGCGCTATGTTCTTGCTTTGGGCACGGGAATTTTGTATCTCGGCGCGGCATGGAATTTTTGGCAAGCGTTTCAAAGCAAGCGACAGCGACTCGACGCCGCGCTGGCTATCGCTGCCGTACTGTTGTGCGAAGCATTACCGCCGTTGGTTTTACTGCCGACGTGGAGCATCGGATGGTGGCTCTATCATGTGTGGATGCTGCTCGCGTTTTGCATCGCGCTCGGCGCGGTGGTGCTCGAGTACGAACGCGCGCGCCATTTTGAATTGACCACGTACTTTACCGCCGTCAGCATCATTGTCACCGTACTGCTCGCGCTGCTGGCGGGCGAATTGTTTACGCGTCTGTTTGCCGAATTGGTCCCCGCGAACGCGCTCAACAATTTGCGGTGGGGCGGGGCGCTCATTTTTCTTTCGCTCGCGGCGTTGATGTTTGGCGCATTGTGGCTCGTAGTACGGCGCGGCGATACGCTGCTGCGCTCCAACAGCAATCGTTTGCAGCAGCAGCAAGCCGCGCTCGAACGCGGACGGCTCGCCGAAACGCTGGTGCCGATTGGGGTGGCGATGGGCAAATCGCTCGACGTGGACCGCGTGCTCGATTTGATTTGCCGCGAAAGCCATGCCTTGTTCCAGGTGGACACGACGTTGATTTGGTACCGTCAAGACGACGAATTGATTGCGCGCGCGGCATATGGACACAACAGCGCGGCGTTTTTGGAAATGCGTCAACCGCTATATCACAATCCCCTGCTCGGCGCGCGCGTGGTACGCGAACAGCGTCCCATTTACGTTAACTATGCGCCGCAGAGCAGCAACGTCAGTCAACCCATCGTGCAGAATTTTGGCATTCAATCTGTTTTGGGCGTGCCGCTCTTTAGCGAAAAGCAAGTTGTCGGCGCGCTGGTCTTGTTGGATTTGAACAACGCGGAACGTTTCGGCGCGTTGGATTTGGATGTGGCGCAATTGTTCGCGCAGCAAGCGGCGCAAGCGTTGACCAACGCGCGGTTGTACGAAAAGATTCAACATCAAACGCGCGCGCTCACTCAAGCGCTCGGCGAAATTCGCTCCAGTTACAATCAAACCTTGGGCGCGCTGTCCGCCGCCCTTGACGCGCGCGACCGCGAAACCGAAGGGCACTCGCGGCGCGTCACCGCGTATGCGCTGCTGCTCGCCGACGCGCTGCAGATTCACGACGACGCGACGCGCCAAGCCATCGAGTGGGGCGCACTGTTACATGATGTCGGAAAAATTGGCGTGCCCGATGCGATTTTGCACAAGCCCGACCATTTGACGCAAGCGGAATGGGTCTTGATGCGCCAGCATCCCGAAATCGGTTTTCAGATTCTGCAAGGCATTCCTTTTTTGGAACCTGCGTTCGCGATTGTGCGGCATCATCACGAGCGTTGGGACGGCGCGGGCTATCCGTTTGGTTTGCGCGAAACAGAAATTCCACTGCCCGCGCGTATTTTTGCGATTGCCGATACACTGGATGCAATGACGACGAATCGTCCGTATCGTGCGGCGTTACCGTTTGAAACGGCGTATCAAGAAATTGTTGCCCTGCGCGGAGTCCAGTTTGACCCGCACGTGGCAGATGCCTTTGCAACCATTTCGCACGCTCAATGGCGTGAGGCGGCAAAATAAATTGACAGCTCTAAAAACAATTCTCATCACCGGCGCCACAGACGGCATCGGCAAACAGTCCGCGCTCGAACTCGTGCAGCAAGGACATTACGTTATCGTGCATGGGCGCAGCGAGACGCGCGCCAAAGATGTCGTCAGTGAAATTCAACGCGCCAGCAACAATTCCAAGGTCGAATACGTGCTTGCCGATTTCGCGTCGCTCGACGCGGTACGAAAACTCGCGCACAACGTCCAAGAAAATTTTCCGCGCCTCGATATTCTCATCAACAACGCGGGCGTCTTTATGCCAACGCGCACGCTCACGCGCGACGGCTTCGAGACCACGTTTCAAGTGAATCATCTCGCGCATTTTTTGTTGACGAATCTCTTGCTCGAAAAAATAAAATCCTCCGCGCCCGCGCGCATCATTCACGTCAGTTCCGGTACACATCGCGGCGGCAAAATCGAGTGGGACAATTTGCAGGGGGAAAAACATTACAGCGGCTATGACGCGTATTCCAATTCCAAATTGGCAAACGTGCTGTTTGCGTACGCACTCGCGGAAAAATTACATGATGTGCGTGTGACATCGAACGCGCTGCACCCCGGAGTCATCGCGACAAAATTGTTACACAATGGCTGGGGCGGGGGCGGCGGCAAGGATTTGGCGCGCGGCGCGGAAACAATCGTGTACTGTGCCACCGCGCCCGAATTGGAAAATGTGACGGGACGCTATTTCGACAATCGCCGCGCAAGCGCGTCGTCCGCCGCGTCGCATGACGAACCATTGCAGCGCGAATTTTGGGATGTGAGCGCGCGGCTCGTGGGTTTGAACAAAGCATGACGCGTCGCGTCAAAACGAAATTGGAATTGAATTTTGACCGACTCTTTACTCAAACTGTCATACAATCCGCAGTACGTTTCCAAAAATAAGGGAGTTCGCCATTCGTCGCTTTGCGGCGCACCCGCAGCGCATGAAAATGGATGGCGCGTAGTAACGTGCGATGAACGACATCGCCTCAATCGTTTCCCCAGGCGGACGAATGAATTCGTCACTACAAAACATTTTCAAGGGAGGTCAGCATGTCATGGCGCGTATTTTGGGCAATTGTTTTGATTATCATGGGCGTTTTGTTTTTGTTGGGCAATTTCGGCATTCTGCCGGGCAACGCGTGGAATTATTTTTTCCCGGTACTGCTCGTCCTCATTGGCGCGCTGCTGCTCATCGGTTGGCGCGGCGGGACCCGGACCGTGGAAATCGTAAATGATTCCGCGCCGCTTGACGGCGCGACGCGGGCAGCCATCAATTTGAAACACGGCGCGGGACGTTTGCAAGTGAGCGCGGGGAAAGATACGGCGCTGTTGTTTTCGGGCGGGTTCGGAGGCGGCGTTACAAAAAAGATTTCTCGTACAAACGGCACCGCATTTGTGGAATTGAAATCACCCGACGCGATGTGGGAGAATATGCAATTCCTGAATCCGCGCGGACTCGAATGGAATGTGCTGCTGAATCCGAACGTTCCCACCGCGCTCAAATACGAAGGCGGCGCGGCGGAAACGAAAATGGATTTGTCGAATATTCAACTCACCGAATTGGAAATTAACACGGGCGCAAGTTCGACAGATGTTGTCTTGCCGCCGCCAAAAGGAACGATGCGCGTGGTGGTGCATTCCGGCGCGGCATCGGTGAAACTGCGCGTGCCGCCCAACATTCCCGCGACGATTCGCGGCACAATGGGACTGGGCGCGATTGACGCGGATTTGACGCGCTTTCCCGACAGAGGGTTCGGCGTACGGCAGTCGGACAATTACGCCGAAGCACCAGACAAAATCGAAATGACGGTTGAGGGGGGGGTGGGTTCGGTCGAGATTCGATAGCCGATTGCCAACGGATTCGGCAAGCGGATACGGGATTTCTCGTATCCGCTTTTTTTTCGCCGCTGACTTCCCGCGCAAATGGGAGTGCGCCCCCATGACAACGGGAAGGCGGGCGTGGCATACTCTTTTCACACCCCAAAAGGAGCTGCCATGAAAAAATATTTCATCATCGCTTTTCTCTCAACCGCGTTCGTTGCAAGTATCGCCGCGTGTGGGACGCCCTCTCCCCAAGTAAATTTCACGGCGCCGCAAAACAACGCGACGGTGTCCAATCCCGTTCAAGTGAAATGGGCGGCGCAAAATTTTCGCGTGGAACCTGCCGGCGCCGTCAACGCGGGCGCGGGACATTTGCACGTGATGATTGATACGCCGTGTGTCGCGGCGGGACAAGTTGTGCCGAATGATGACACGCACAAACATTTCGGCAAGGCACAGATGGAAACCGAACTGACGCTCACGCCGGGCAAACATACGTTGTGTTTGCAGGCGGCGGATGGCGCGCACGTCGCCCTGTCGGGCGCGGGCATGACGCAGCAAATTTCGATTACGGTTCAATAAACTTTGTAAGGAACGTTCGCCGTAACGTTCTCTGCGCGCGAGGGAACGAAACGGCGTTCGTTCCATACATCTCAAAAGGAGCATCAACATGAACACTACTCTCACGCAAAACAAAACCACTTCCATTGCCTGGCTGGCGGCGTGGACCATTGCATCCGCAAGTGGAGTTATCGTCAGCATGGTCGGCGTCTTGCCGTTGATGTGGACGTATGGGGAAGGGGTTGAACGCGCGTTGGGGCAATGGCTCGCGCAAATCATTGGCGGCATCGTCTTGGGGTTGGGCATCGGCACGGCAGTCGGCATCGCGCAATGGCTTGTGCTGCGCGGGCGTTCGGCTGACGCAACGCGCTGGCTCGTCGGCAGCATTCTCGGCGGTGTGATCGCGGGCATCGTCGGGATTTTGATTAGTGTTTTCAATGAGCAAGGCGAGAATATGCCTGTCATGCTGCTTGCGTTCGCGACACTCGGCGGGATTCTCGGACTGGGACAATTCCTCGCGGCGCGTTCGATTGCGCGCAGTCCGTTATGGATTGTTGCAAACACGGTAGGAATTGTTGCCGCATGGTTCATTGCCTCTATCGAATCAGCCCAACCTGCCAGCGTTGTTGTCGGTGCACTTGTATTCGGGGTCGTGACGGCGGCTGCGTTGTGGTGGTCTGCGAAACAATGAAACGATTTGTGTTTGTCGCGCTGCTCATTGTGATTGGCTGTGGCACTGCGCCGCAGCCAACGCTCCATTTCAACCGATTCAAATGAAAACTCCATTTCCCCTCGCCGCGATGCTCGGTGGAATGCTTTGGCTCGCGTTAAACCTCGCGCTCGTCGGCGCGTGGGGACGCGGCGATAATTTTCCGACGTACGAATTTTTGAACGCACTGCGTCCGCTGCCACTTGCATTATTCGCGTTCGCGTTGTACGGTTTGTATCGTGTTGTGAAGGTGGGACGCGTCGGATTTTTCATTTCACTCGCGGGGTTCGGATTGCTCGCGGCGGGCGCGGCGATTGAATTTTGGATTGGCGGCGGTGTGCGCGATGGCGACGTGGACACTATTTCGTTAGCAGGATGGTTGACGTATCTTGTCGGCTATTTGCTTTTGAGTATCGGCTTGATTTCATTCGGCATTGCGTTTTATCGAACGCGCGTGTGGGACACATTCAGCACCGTGCCACTCATTACAGGAATTGTTTGGGCGAGTTGGTTTCTATTCATTATGCTCGGCAATGTGATACAAAATAATTTCGCCGCCCTCGCGCAATATCTTTTCGCGTGGTTGTGGATTGGGATAGGAGCGCTGATATGGAAGGAAAAGCAGACGCGCGGTGATTCGTATCGAATAAATTCGATTCCTGAATAGGTCAAAATTCGTTCAAACGAATTTGCGCGCAACCCAATTCATTGAGTTTTAACCTCGTGCGACGTGAAATTGATTTCACGTCTGCCCCACGTATTCGCCATGACAACTCCATCCGCAATCCTTTCCCAAACATCAGCAAGCGAAAACAGCGCGCCCACCACGTTACGCGGCGCGCCGTTATGGATTGCGCGTGCTGTGTGGTTTCTCATCGGCGGCGCGGCGTTGGTCGTGTACGCGATGCTCTTGCCTTTGATTCTGCGCGAGAATGCGCTTGGCAGCTGGGAAGTGGAACGCAGCGCGGCGTTGTTTGGCATCAACATCTTTTCTAGAACGTTCGATACGTATGCGCTCTTTTTTCTCGGCTTGCGCTATCTTGCCCTCGCGATTTTTCTCGGTGTCGCGTTCTATATTTTTTGGCGCAAGTCGAATGACTGGATGGCAATGCTCGTTTCCTTGACGCTGCTCATCTTGCCGCACAGCTTTAATCTCGGCGGTTACACTGAAAATTGGTATCTCTATCCTTATCCGTGGGACAAGATTCTTTACGCGCTCGATGAATTCCTTAATGGCGCGGGAATGCTTTTGTTACTCACGGTGTTTTTGCTTTTTCCCGATGGGCGCTTTGTGCCGCGCTGGATGCGTTGGTTCGCGCCACTCCCCTTTGTTCTAGTCGCGCTAATTGGGCTTGTGAATGTCATAGACGTTTCTCCGACGTGGGATGAAAATCTCGTCTGGTTCGCAATCGTTGTTGTTTTTTTGTCTCTGCTTTCCATCGCCACATGGAGCCAAATTTTCCGCTATCGCAATGTTTCGACGCGCGCGCAGCAATTACAGACGCGCTGGATTGTGCTGGCGCTTGGAGGCATTGCAGGAGGATTTGCGATTGTCATCGCCGTCGCATTTGCAGCGCCCGCTTTTTGGGATTCACCGCTCGGCGCACTCTTGAATTATCTCTTTGGGCTGACCATTCCAACGTTATTGCCCCTCGCGTTCGGCGTCGCCATGCTGCGCGACCAATTGTGGCAAAGCGAGCGCGTCCTCAATCGCGCGTTCGTTTATTTTGCACTCACCGCGATTTTGCTCGCCGTCTATATTTTCATCATCGGCGCGTTGAGTGAAGTTTTCCGCGCGGTGAACAATTTTTTGATTGCGGCGATTGCGACCGGCGTTGTCGCGCTCTTGTTTCAACCGCTACGCGAACGTTTGCAACGCGGCATCAATCGTTTTTTGTACGGACAACGCGATGAACCGTTCACGGTATTGAATCAACTCGGCGCGCAATTGGAAAACACGCTTGCGCCGGATACGGCATTACCCTTGATTGTGGATACGATTGGGAAAACATTGCGCGTGCCGTATGCGGCAATTGCGCTCAGTGCTGAGGACAAAGGACTGAGAACTGAGTATGGTCATCTCAATCCTCAGTCCTCAGTCCTCACAACTTTTCCCTTGCGTTATCAAAACGAAACTGTTGGCGAATTGAAAATCGCGCGGCGCGCGCCGAACGAAAATTTTTCTGCCGCCGATATGCAGCTGTTGGAAAATCTCGCGCGGCAAGCGGGCGCGGTGGCGTACACGGCGCGCCTCAACGCGCAATTGCAGCAGTCGCGCGAGAAAATTATTGCCGAACGCGAAAACGAACGCAAACGGCTGCGCCGCGATTTGCATGACGGCTTGGGACCGACGTTGGCGAGTCAAACGCTCAAGTTAGATGCGGCGATTGATTTGTTGAATGACGAAAAGCGCGAAACGCGAGAGGCGCGGAAAATTTTGCAAGATGTAAAAACGCAAACTCAAAACAACGTCGCGGACATTCGCCGCATCGTGTACGAA
>JAKOPZ010000258.1 GCA_029778615.1 Chloroflexota bacterium
AGCCAGATTCATGACCCGTGATAGAGTCCTTCTTCGTCAAGCGGCGCAAAACCTTTGCCCGCGATTTCACTGGCGGGGAGGACCAGGACAAAACCTTGCGGGTCCGCCGCATACACCGAACGTTTCACATCGTCAATTTCCGTTTCCGTCAACGCGCAAATCAAGACCTGACGCGCTTGTTGCGTGTACATGCCTTCGCCGTGCAGCGCGGTGACACCGCGTTTCAAATCTTGCATCACGCGTTCGGCAACCGCCGCGCCTTTTTCCGTAATAATCATGGTCATGTATTCATCGCGGCGCTCGTGCGGACGCTGCCAAATGCCCGTGCCATACACGCGGTCCGTATGCCCCGGACGAAAGACGCGCTGAATCCCCAAACGTTGAAACACGCGCGGCTGCTCCAACACTTCGCCCGTCGCATCGTTCAACACCAGAGTCGCCAGCGCGGTGAGAATCAAAATCAATCCGCCGACGCCGACCAGCACAAACACAATTTCGCCGGCAATCGGACCGATAGAGGCGCGCGCAATAAATTCTGACCACTGCGCGGCGGGCAGCGGCAGGGAATACAATTTATACAGCCACACCAACAATAGCACGCCCAAAATCGCCAAATAGTTGCGGCGCAGGCGACGCCCAATCGCTTCCCAACTGGAGATGGGAAAGCGCGGACGCAACAGCGAGGTTGCCAATGTTTCTGCCCAATCGGGCGAAGGTTGAAACGGCGGCACCAACATTGCCGCGAAAAAATCGGTTTCAAGCAAGCGCACGCGGTACGAAAACAATTCAAAGTAACGATACCGCCGCGCTTCAATCATCAAAAAAATTAAAATCAAAATCAATACAATCAACAATGCGGCGTGCGAATTGTCTGCTGACGTGAGCGCAAACGAAATGGCAGCCGCCGTCGTCACAATTGCCCAATTCGTCGTCGCGTCCAAACGATTGCGCCACGTGTTGGCGCGGTGAATTTCGCCGCGATAGAAATGAATCATCGCGGTCGTAAAATCCGACGCGCGCAATTCATAGCCGCGAAAATGCCAGACCGGTTCACGAATCGGGCGCGCGGCGCCTTCGGCGTCATGCAGATTGGGATTGGCAGACATCGCTTTAGCAAGACCCGCAGAGTTTTGACACGCCGCGTACAGGCAACGCCGGCGCGGGTTCAAAATTCTGCGGGTCCATCCTCAGGTCGGATTGTAGCACTGAAAAAATTTCTCGACTATAATCGGCGGCATGGTCACGCTGGACGAACAATTGAATTTATGGATACAGCGTTTGCGCGCGGTGGCACAGACCGGACTCGCGTTTGGTCCGCCGGTGTACGACCGCGAACGCTATGAAGAAATTTTGGACCTCGCGGCACAGATGGCGGCAACGCGCGCAGATTTCACGACAGATACGAAACTCACACACGCGTTGTATGAAGCATGGCGCGCCCAAGTCGGCAGCGGCGTCGCGGGTTATGTGACTCCGAAAGTGGGCGTGGGCGGAATTGTTTTCAATGACCGCGATGAATTGTTATTGATTGAACGTCCGAGCCATCATTGGTTGTTTCCGACGGGATGGGCAGATGTGGGTTACTCGCCCGCGCAAGTGGCAGTCAAAGAAGTGTATGAAGAAACGGGTCTGCATGTGACACCGCTGCGCTTGATTGCGGTGTACGATATTCGCAACTTGCTCGAAGTGGAACTGGACCAACAATTGTATTCGCTGATTTTTTATTGTCATCTCGACGGCGGTGAAATTTCCATTCGCCCGCATGAAGTATTGAACGCGGGCTTTTTCGCGCGTGATAAATTACCGCAACCGCTCGCACGCGCCGGAAAAGGTTGGGTCGAGCACGCGTGGGCAGCACATCGCGGAGAATTGGTGGAAGCGTATTTTGACAAAGTGGAGATGGAGACAGAGATTAGAGACCGGGCATCCATAGAACGCATCCGAAAACGTTCTTCCCACTTTGGAAGCACCCATTCTGAGCGCTCGGCGCAACAAAGCGAGTTGGATTTTAGGGTTTTCGGATGTGTTCTAGTCTCCGGTCTCGAGTCTCTATTTTTATGACGAGCGACGTTATCATTATCGGCGGCGGCATCGTCGGAGCGGCGAGCGCGTTTTTTTGTACGCAAGCCGGACTGCGCGTAACGCTCTTGGAAAAACGCGAAGCGTTGGGCTTGCTCACCACCTCCGCGTCGCTCGCCGCGTTCCGCGCGCAATTTGGCGAGGCGGAAAATATTGCCATGATGCGCGAGAGCATTTCATTTTTTGAAAATGTCCGTGAGCGAACGAAATTGGACGATGCCGAGATTGGCATGGTGCAGCAAGGATATTTGTTTGGCACGACAAATCCCGCTGTGCTCGCGCGCATGAAACAGCGCGTCGAATTTCAACACGCGCACGGACTCGACGACGTAGAATTGTGGGACGGTGACGAAACGCGCAAACATTTTCCATTCCTCAACAGCGATGTGGTGGGCGCGACATACCGCGCGAAAGATGGTTGGCTGTCGCCGAATGATTTGACAAATGTGTACGCACGCGCGGCGGTGCGCGACGGCGCGCAAGTTTTTTATGAAACATTTGTGGAAGAAATTCTCATCCAAGGCGACGCCGTGCGCGGAGTGCGTACAAATCGCGGAGAATTTCATGCGCCGCAAATTATTCTCGCCGCCGGTCCGTACGCAAAAAATTTCGCGGCGCGTTATGAGTGGGCATTGCCGATTCAACTCATTCGCCGCCAGCACGCGGCAATCAAAGCACACGCGCTGATTCCGTCCCATGCGCCGATGACGATTGACGCGGACACCGGCGCGCATTGGCGCCCCGAAGCGCGCGGCGCAATTTTGGCAATGAATACGGACGAGCCGCCGGGCGAGCCCAGCGACTATATCAAACCCGATTGGGAATTTCCCGCGCTCGCGCTCGATGCGGTGATTCGCATTACACCGTTTTGGGAGCAGGTGGCAGAGAGTTTGCGTAAAGATGATTTGGATGTGCGCGCGGGACAGTACGACATGACGCCCGATGCCAAACCAATTATTGATGAGCATCCAAACGTGCGCGGATTTTTCGCGCACTGCGGCTACAGCGGGCACGGCGTTATGGGCAGCGCGGCGGGCGCGCGCATGTTGGCGGATTTGATGACAGGGAAACTGAAACGCGCAGACAACGCGTTTGGCATGGCGCGTTTTGAAAAAATGCAACCGGGCGCGTTGGAAAAAATGGTGCTGTAGTGAACGTTCGCCGTAACGTTCACCTCCGCGCGCAGGGAACGAATCGGCACAGGGAGCGAATCGGCTCAGGGAACGAATCGGCACAGGGAGCGAATCGGCTCAGGGAACGAAACGGCGTTCGTTCCGTACGAGTGAATGTTCGCCGTAACGTTCACCTCTCACGCGCAGGGAACGAATCGGAATGAAATTAGAAAATCGGGTCGCCATCGTCACGGGCGGGAATCGCGGCATCGGACTTGCGACGGCGCAGCTTTTTACGCAACACGGCGCGCGCGTGGCGATTGTCGGACGCGATGAGGACGTGGGACGCGTCGCGTTGGAATCTTTACACGACGCGATTTTTTTGCAAGGCGATGTGACGCGCGCAGACGATTGCGAACGGATTGTGCGTGAAACGGTGCACGCATTCGGACGACTCGATATTTTGTTCAACAACGCGGGCATCATTTTACGCAACCGCAACATCGAAACGACCAGCGAAGCGGAATGGGACGCGACGATGGACACAAACGTCAAGAGCGTTTATTTGATGAGCCGCGCGGCACTGCCGCATCTGCGCGCGACGGGAGGCGGCGCGATTGTCAACACCGCGTCGTATGTGGGGCTCGTCGGGTTTCCGGGACTCGCGGCATACGCGGCGAGCAAAGGCGCGGTGGTGAACCTCACGCGCGCGATGGCGCTCGACCATGCCGCCGAAAATATTCGCGTCAATTGCATTTGCCCCGGCAGTGTCGAGACGGACATGATTCATGACGCGTGGAAATTGTATGGTGATGTGGAACAGGCAGCGCGCGTGTGGGCGAGCAAGCATCCGATAAAGCGCATCGCGGCGCCGCAAGAAATCGCGGAGCTTGTTTTATTTCTCGCCAGCGACGCGTCGAGTTTTGTCACGGGCGCGGCGATTCCGATTGACGGCGGAATCACAGCAGGGTAATTGTGATACAATTTGTAAATCATGCCGCGTGTTGAACGTATCTGTCCGGAATGTGGCGCCAGCAATTCATTCAAGCAAGCGAATTGCGAAAAATGCCGCGCGCCGTTGACACGGGACCGCTCCACGCAAACGCCGGTCTTGTCCCGGGGCGGCATGGCAAAGCTCGCGTGGCGCGCGACAAAATTTCTCACACGCGCGGGGCTGCGGCTCGCGCGCTCGAGCGCACAACGCGGGATGGAGCAAATTCAAAAACGAACCCAGCCGGACGCGAAAAACGAAACGATTGACGCGGAATACAATCTCCGCGAGTGGCGCGTCTGGAGTCACGCCGACCCCAAACCGACGGAACCGACCGAACGCGTGCATTGGGGACCAAAGAAGTGAGCTATGCGAAGATTTTCCGGTGACCAGTTTCGCAAATCTACCCAGACCAGCAACACCATCGTCGAAAATTTGCCGAATCAATTCCCCGTCGAGGAATGGCGCGCGTTTTATTGGACGCTCGAACCAAACGGACAGCTGAACACCGCGCACGCAGTAATTCATCTGCCGCGCGGTCTGGGCGCGGTCACGCGCCGCGTGAACATTGGCGAATACGGCATCATCGAACACACGCGGCGCTGGGGCATCACGTTGCGCGGCGGTTTCATTGATTACATTGACCTCGACCTCGATGCGTTGATGACGCACGACCGTTCGCGTTTTTCGAGCGACGACGCGGAAGCGCTGCATCTGATGATGCTGCTCACCCATTTTGATTTGCCCGGGCACTTTATCATCGCGAGCGACGAGCATCCGTTCTTGCTCTTTGACCCGCAAGGCGATTTGAAAGGCAGTGATACGCATTGGTTCACCCACGCGGGCGCGCTCGCGTATCTGGTGAGCGATGGCGAAATCAAAATTAGTTTTGAATTGGTTTGGGAAAAAGACAAAGAGTTGTACAAAAAAGTCATGCAGTGGTTGAACAAAGAACTCGCGAAAAAGAATAACTAACTCACGTTACGCAGAATTGTCATTTCGAGCGGTCTGGCGAGAAATCTCGGTGGAAAAAACTGAGATTTCTCACAGAGTTTACCCCGAAGGATTGAGGGGTTCGAAATGACATGCGTAAGGTGAATAACTAAGCTAAAGCTAAAAGAGAAATCCTTTTTGACTTTAGCTTTAACTTTTGACTATTCATGTCCGATTTTCCCTCTCGCCGTTCGACCGTGCGCGCCCCAAACGGCATGGTTGCCACAAGCCAAACCCTCGCCAGCGTTGCGGGTCTGCGAATGCTGCTGGACGGCGGAAACGCGATTGACGCGGCGATTGCTGCTGCCGCGAC
>JAKOPZ010000259.1 GCA_029778615.1 Chloroflexota bacterium
ACATTCTGAAACTCTTTGCCCGCTTTGCCCACCTTTACTTGTTTCGGCACCTTTGTCCGTTCCACGCCTGCTTTCTTCATCGCTTTGGAAAGCGTATTCGCCGTTTCTTCCACCATCCACGAATAGAAATTTTCCGAAAGCACACCCGAGCCATGGTCTTGGATGAATTTCAATTGTTCGGGTGTCAGCGATGGGTCAGCCGACGCGAGCGCGTGCGGATATTTGTTGACGGGGGTGCGGTCGAGCGCGGCAACAAATTCAACCGTCAGCGCGTTCTTGTAACCCGCTTCGTCGAGTGTCTTGACAAGCTTCGCCCAATTGTAATCGCCGCCGCCCGCGTGCATGCGGTTGTTGTCGGCGATGTGGAAATCCACAAGGCGTTTGCCCGTGTTCAAAATGGATTGAAACAAATCGGGTTCTTCGATGTTGATATGGAACGCGTCGAGACACACGCCGCAGTTTGGACCGACTGCCGTCGCGAGCGCAACGGCTTGTTCCGCGCGATTGAGGAAATTGGTCTCGAAACGATTGAGCGGTTCGAGCGCAAGCGCAATGCCGACGGATTCGCTGTAGGCATACACTTCTTTTAATCCTTCGACGCACCACGCCCATTCCTCTTCGGGCGATGCTTGCGGCACCACTTTGCCGACGGTGGACGGCACAATCGTCAATTCACAGCCATCGAGCTCGCGCACCATGCGGACACAGTCTTTGCAGTACTGTACTGTTTTCGCGCGCATCGCTTCATCCGCCGCAATCAAATCGAGTCCGGGAAACATGAGCGTCACGCTGCCCCAACACCGCACGCGATTTTCTTTCAACAGTCGCGCCACCTCTTTGGTATCGTACTTTTCCGGTTCGCCGCCGATTTCGATACTTTCGTATCCGTATTTCGCCAAACGTTTAATGGTTACTTCAATGGGTTCGGCGCGCATCCAGTTGTGCATAGAGAGAAACATTGATGTACTCCTCCTTTGGAGAGTTGAGACTAGAGACTAGAGACTGCTCACTGACTACTGTTCCAACTGCTCTGTCAACACCTCGTACAAATTCATCACTTGCATTCCGTCCGCGTATTTTTCCAATGTCGCGGTATCGAGTGGGTCGTCGGTTAAAATAATTTCGGCGCCAATTGCGCGCGCCTCGGCGATGCGCGTGCGCGCCAGATTTTCCGCGAGCGCGGGTTGGGTAAATTGCAAACCGCCGCTGGTGCCAATCGGAGTGGCTAGATTTTCGCGGAACAACATTTCGCGCGGTTCGGCGCCCATTGCTTGGGTGGCAAGGACGCGCGCATTCAACGCGTGATGTTTTAATCGAATCGCCTGCGAGGGGTCGTGATAGGTGTACGCTTGCGGCGCGCGGGAATTGATTTTCAATTTGTCGCCCGCGTTGACGAGAACGTCCACGAGCGTGGAAACATTCACGCCATCGGGCAAACTCACGCCGAGTTCGGCGTACACATGTTGCAACGCGTGCGCGTCTTGCGTACTCAATGTAATGACGCGCGTTGCGCCGCTTGTTTTCAAATTCTGCGCGATGTCATTTGCAAACCTGCGCGCTGTCTCCCACAAGCCGAGTGTGTACGCCAAATAGCCGCTCGAATGTCCCGCCGCGAATCGCGTCGCGTTCACGCCAATCGCGTTCAATAATTTTTCGGCAGCCGAAATAATTTCGGGTTTCAAAAAATACGCGGCGTCGCCAACAAACAAGACGGATGACTGTTGCGTTCGATTACAAACGCCACTGATTCCTGTCTGTGCTCTGTCGTCTGGTGTCTGTTGTCTGAATGGATTTCCCCATGCGCGCAACTTTTCCTCTACCGCCTTGACACTCGCGGGCGCGTGTCCCAAACGCACCACCTCATCACGCGCGGCTTGAATTGCATAGGGCAACGGACGGTCTGTCGCGCAGTTGCCTTGACAATTGCCGCAGTCCGCGCAGTGATACAAAACATCCACCGTTTCCGCGTTCCATTGCAACATGCCACGCTGCACCGACGCGACGAGCAATGCCCAACCGTGCGGCGAGGTCGCTTCATTTTTCGTCACGCGGCGCACGGGACACGCTTGACCGCACATCAAGCAAAAGCGGTCGCCTTCGTAAATCGGAAGATACTCGCTGAATTTCGACAAACGTTTCTCCGAAAAATTTCGTATCGCGTGTTCCACATCGCGTCTCTGGCGATATGGAACACGCGGGTCGTGCAGCAAAACTATTTCGTACGTCGCGCGCTGCGCCAGACGAACGCGCCGCTTGCGAGTAACACCATTGCCAGCGTAACCAACGCCGCGAGCAACGTCTGATTACCTGTCATGCCCGTGGTCGGCAAAGTTTGTGGTGGAGCAGCCGCCGCTGCGGAATTGACCGCCGGAATCGTCTTCAAGTAGGACGCGATCGCAAAGCCGTCGGTTTCGGTCAGGTCCTTGAAGCAGCAGTCCACAACTTGGCCCATCAAGCCACCGACCTTGGTGCCGTCCGGACGCACGCCAGTTTTGAGCAACAGATAGATCTGTTCTTGCGACCAACTGCCGATACCTGTGGCAACATCGGGTGTGATGTTCGGACCCAGCCCTTCTTGACCACCAAGGTATCTTGAGAAATCGGGTGAACCTTGCGCATCAACTGGCGTATGGCAGTCACTACAAAGTGTCACTCGATGGAGCAGATATTCGCCGCGCGCAACACCAGAGGTCGGCGCAGACGCAGCGGGCTGTTGGAGTGGAACTTGGGGGACGGGAACATTCAACTGGCGCTCTGGCACCGTATTCTTGACCGGTGGTGCGGTCTTGATAAAGGCGGCAATATCATGAGCGTCCTGATTCGTCATGCCGCTAAAAGTCGCATAGGGCATTACAGGAAAGAGCTGCTCTCCGTGCGGAGTATGACCGGTTTGTAACACTTTGACAATATCTTCTTCTGTCCAGTTGCCAATGCCGGTTTCCGGGTCGGATGTAATATTGGGTGGATACACCTTCCCCGCAGGACCGAGGTCAAATACCTCTCCACCTGCGAGAAAACCTTTACCGCCTTCCGAATGACAGCCACAGCCCTCGGCGAGCAAGAACAAATACGCGCCGTGCTTGGGGTCGCCCTTGACTCCATCATCTCGCGGCGGTGCCGCTTGCACCGTCGCCGTTTGCGCCGCAAACGCCAGTACGACCAACGCGGCGATAAACATTGTTACTGCAATAATGCGTCTTGCCATACAACTCCTCCTCTCGAAATCTTTACGCGTTGACCGATTTCAACGCGCGGCACCTATTGTACAAAATTTTCCTGCGATTTAACAGTGGGTCATGGCTTGCCCCACCATTTGTAAATCGAACTGCCGTCCGTAAAGCCCAATGGCAAAAACGCGCCGAGAAAAAATACGAAAAAATTATCCAGAAAAAACCATAACGCAATCCAATAAAACAGTCCGCCGTAATTTTGTGCGATCAGTAAAATCAAAAACGCAATCACAGAAACGACAAAACTAATCGTCGGTCCCCCCAACGCGCGGCGAATATGAATTTTTCCTGACAGCTCCGGTTCGTCGCGCGGATATTGCGAAAGCGCCAGCACATGCACAAATTTAACACCGCGCATCGGATAGCCCGTCCGTCGCGCCGCGCCCGCGTGTCCAAGGTGATGAATCAATTCCGAAAGGAAATGCAGCAGCGTGCAAATGAATCCGCCAATAAGTGAATCGAGAAACGTCAAACGTAAAAGGTAATAACCGATTGCGCTCAACACAATCCACAACGCGACGAAACCGATGAACGCGAGCGGTTTCGCAGTGAGTTCGAGATTGTAGAGATTGCCAAGAACGATTTTGTTTGGCACGTTACTTAAACCGCCAGCGCGGGTTTGAGCTCCGCAATCACCGGTACAGAAAAAGACTCTTTGCGTAACAGGCGCGTCGAGAAAAACAGGATCTCCAAATTTTCCATCGTTCCTGTTGCTGGATTAAAACGCGCAACAACTTCATCGTCTAATTCTTCTGATTCTTGCTCAGGATACGGAGCCACAGTATTGACGTACAAAATATCTGCTTCACGATCATATACAAACGTTAATTGATCTTTCATTTCTTTACCCCACTCGGTAATCGTCGCGTTATGTAGGAGGTTACAATCCAGTGCCTCGTGTTGGGCGCGCTTTCACTCACCACAACAACTCCAACATACTTGCCTTCTTTGACATGCTTGAACCAACGATAAAATCGTGTCTCTGCCTCAATGCGTTCGCCCTTTCTCACTTGATCCGGTTGAAACAATGTTTGACCGATTTCGACAATGAATTCCGGCAACAGGTCTGGATGCTGTGTGGCGATATGCGCTTCGCGTTCTTCGGTCAATTCCACATCGCCACTGAGATGAGGACAAGGGAAGAGTTTCATTCCTACACACTAAACCCCAATTTCCCCGGATTCATTATCCCGCGCGGGTCAAGCGTGCGTTTCAAATTGTCCAAAATCGGAAACGCGTCGCCGTATTGTTCGCGCATCAAGCGTCCGAGTTTGAGACCGATGCCGTGATGTTCATTCAACATCCCGCCGTTTGCGAGCGACGTGCGCGCGGCGACCGTCCAAATTTTGTTGTGCAATTGCAGCGCGGCTTGCGCGTCTTGCGGCGGCTCGTCAATGATAAAGCGGTCATAGACCATCACGCCCCACGGAAACCAATGCGAGAAATGCGCAATGTAGCGCGTCTTGTATTCTGCGAATCCTTCTTCAATCGCTTGCTTTTTTGCCCAATACAATTTTTCAATGTTCTCGAACGTCGTCACCGTTTCAATCGTGCCGTACATTTTTGGCAGCGCGAGCGTGAGCGGTGGAAAATAGAAATCGTAGCGATGCTCCCACCATTCTTTGCCCGGATGTTCGCCCAAATCGCGCGCACCGTACTGCGAAACAATGTTCATTGCGCGCGCATATTGCGCTTCGGCGATTTCCTGGAACCCATCGAACACCAAAATCAAATACGCGCCTTCGAGGTCAAGATTCAACACGCGTTTGACGAGCGATTTTGTTGATGCGTCATCGTACAAACGCAGCACGGTGGGCTGCAAACGCGCGAGCATAATTTCGCGCCCCGCTTCGAGCGCATTGTGCAAATCGTCAAACAACACCGCGCGGAAAATTCTGTGTTCGGGCATCCGCTCAATCTGAAACGTCGCGGCAGTGATGACGCCCATCGTTCCTTCCGCGCCGACGAGAAAATTCATCAGCATCGGACCCGTCGCGTGATTGGGCACCGGCGGCATTTTTACAAATGTTCCGTCGGGCATCACACTTTCAAGCGACACCACCAAGTCTTCGGCTTTGCCGTACTTTGTCGAAATCACGCCACTGCCGCGCGCCGCCAAATAGCCGCCGATTGTCGCGGCAGTGACGGACGACGGATAGTGCGGAAACGTGAGATTGCGTTCGTTCAACGCGCGTTCAAAAATCGCGCCGTTCACGCCGCACTGCGCGGTCGCGGTCAAATTCGTTTCGTTGATTTCCAAAATTTGGTCGAGCCGTTTTACATCCAAAATAATTCCGCCAAACACCGGAAGCGTACCGCCCTGTGTGCCGCTTCCTCCGCCCCACGGAATGACCGGAATGCGGTACGTGTTGGCAATTTTCAAGACGGCGGAAATCTCTGACGCGTTCGCGGGATGGACAATGAAATCGGGACTCGGCGGCGTTTGCGCGCGGTCGAGCCACATCTGCGGCATCCACGACCAGTCCGTCGCATACACCAATTTGTCAACGTCCGAAACCGAAACAAACTCTTCGCCCACCACATCGGCGAGCTCGGAGCGAATCATTTCAAATTCGAGAGGAGAGAAAATCACTGGAGACTGGGGACTGGAGACCAAGACCAATCTCTAGTCTCTAGTCTCTAGTCTCGCTTCCCTATTCCTTCAATCTTAGATTTTTAAAGTGCCGCGTTTGCTCTTCCAACGCCGGTTCCACCGCGAGTCGTTCGATGCTGCTTGCGCCAAAGAATCCCGCGATGCCGTGCGTGTGGTCAAAAATAAATTGCGCGTCGCGCGGTTCCGCAATCGGTCCGCCGTGACACAAAACGAGAATGTCGGGATTCACCGCGACCGCCGCGTCGCGCATCGCTTGCACACGCCGCGCGCTTTCTTCCAGCGTCAAAGCGGTGTGCGCACCAATCGCGCCTTTTGTTGTCAAGCCCATGTGCGGCACGAGAACATCCGCGCCGGCTTGCGCCATCGCGCGCGCTTCGTCGGGATTGAACACATACGGACACGTGAGCAAATCGAGTTCATGCGCGATACGAATCATTTCCACTTCAAGTCCGTAGCCCATGCCCGTCTCTTCCAAATTTTGACGGAACACACTGTCGAATAATCCAACCGTCGGAAAATTTTGCACGCCGTCGAAACCTTCGGCTTGCACCTTTCGCAAAAACACATTCATCAACCGAAACGGGTCAGTGCCGCACACTCCCGCAAGCACTGGCGTATTTTTTACAACCGGCAAAACTTCGCCGCCCATTTCGAGCGTAATCGCGTTCGCGTCGCCATACGGCAACAAGCCTGCGAGCGAACCGCGTCCCGCCATGCGAAAGCGTCCGCTGTTGTAAATGATGATAATGTCCACGCCGCCCTTTTCGGCGAATTTTGCGGAAATGCCGGTGCCTGCGCCCGCGCCAATAATCGGTTTGCCCGACGCGACTTGGGCGCGCAGTTTTTTTAGAGATTCTTCACGCGGAATAAATGGCATGTTGTTTAGCCCTGTATGTCGTGCCTTTCGATTTCACCAATCGAAACACTGCCCAGTCCGTCGTGCGGATGCGTCGCGCGGTCAATCGGAACGTGCGGCTGAATGTGACTCCAAAAAATAAAGGCGAGCGTCGAAATGAGCAGCACGAGAAAACCGATGGTATACAGAACGACGGTGAAAGGTTGAAACATTCCGATTACGCCGAGCACAATGCCTGCAATCAAAAGGCGCTCGATGGGACGATACACCTTTTCGGAAATGTTGTTGTTTAACCGCGTCGCCATAAAGATAATGAAATCAATGAACGCGACAATGATGCCGATGAAAATGAGAATGAACGGGATGCCGTTGAGAATGGTGTTGTCCGCGAGAGTTTTCGGGTCCATCCCCGCCACAATCGGACCCAAGACAATTCCCACAATCCACAACACGACCGCAATCGCCAACAGAATGATGAGGAGTCTTTTTCTTGCAGAGCTCATGGTTAAAGCTAAAGGTTAAAAGCTAAAAGAGTAAAGTATTTGGATTTTACTTTTAGCTTTTAACTTTGTACTTTTTACTTGTTCAGCATTTCCAACAACTTGTCCGCCATCGCGTCCACGAACGCGTCGTCGTTAATGTTGTTGTCCATTTCGTACACGGGAATCTCCGCGCGCACGTTTTGTTTGATGGCATCGTACAGCGCGCGGTCCGCTTCAGGGTTCCAAAATGCTTTGCCCGGCGCGTCGAGCTGCGAGACGCCGCGCAGCGGCAAAAAAAACGCGACGGGCGCATGCGAACGATTCGCCTTGTCCGAGAGAATTTTGCCGAGCCGCGCGTTTTCTTCTATCGTCGTTCGCATCAGCGTAATGTTCGGATTCCATTCATAGAACTGGCGCGCCGAAAATTTTTCCGGCACCGTACTGCGCGCCCAAAAATTCACCATGTCGAGGCAGCCGGGCGCAATCACCTGCGGCACATTTTTTTCCGCCGCCGCATCGAGCCGCGACGCACCTGCCGTCAACACGCCGCCCACCAATTCATCCGCCCATTCCGTCGTCGTAATGTCAAAGACCCCTTCAAAATAACCGTCGCGAATCAATTGCTCCATCGTCGCGCCGCCCGTGCCGGTCGCATGAAACACCAAAACTTCGTAACCTTTTTTTTCAAACGTTTCACGCGCGCGCGTGACAGCCGGTGTCGTGTTGCCAAACATCGAAGCCGCGAGCATGGGTTTCGCTTTGAGCATTGGCATTTCGGTTTCCGCCATGCCAATCACCGCGCCCGCCGCGTTCGCATAAATGCGCGCGCTGATGCGATTCACACCCGCGACATCCACAACACTGTGCAGCATTACAATGTCGCTCGTGCCAACGTACGCTTTCACATCGCCCGACGCGAGCGTACTGACCATCACTTTGGGCACACCGAGCGGCAGTGCGCGCATCGCGCTCGTCGCAATCACCGTGCCGTTGCCGCCGCCCAACGCGAGCACGGCATCAAATTTTTTCGCGTCGTACAATTCGCGCGCGAGTTTGGCAATGCCTTGCGTCATTACTTGCATCGCGTGCGTGCGGTCTGCCGCGTCGCGCAATTCTTTTAAGGTTGTGCCGCCCGCCGCCGCAACTTCTGCCGCGCTCACATCGGGCGCCAATTCGGGTTCGCCGATAATGCCGGTATCAATCACAAACGCGCGATGTCCGCGTCGTTCGATTTCATTTTTGACAAACGCGTATTCGGCAGCTTTGGTGTCGAGCGCGCCGATGAGGGCGATGGTTTTCAAGTCGAGTAGTAAGTAGTAGGTAGCAGGTAGCAAGTAGTAAGGAAAACCCCCTGGTACGTGCTACATGCTACCTCTTTACCCCAACAGCTGTCTCAAAAATTTCCCGCCGTTCTCTGCCAACGCGTCGGGCGAAGGTTCAAACTCGCGCCAAATCGCCGCCGCGCGCGCGATGGATTTTACCTTGGGCGTGAACGATTCAATGACGACAGGACCGTCGTAATGAATTTCCTTGAGCGCTTGCGCGACGGAATGCCACGGCACGTGTCCGGTGCCCGGCGCGCCGCGGTCGTTTTCGCACGCGTGAAAATGTTTGAGCCGCGCACCCGTTTGGCGTATCGCTTCACCCAGACTTTTTTCTTCAATGTTCATGTGAAACGAATCGAGCATCACGCCCACGTTCGGATGGTCTATACGGTCAATCACTTCAATCGCTTGCGCGGCGAGATTGATGAAACTCGTCTCGAACCGATTCAGCGGCTCGACGCACAACACGACCCCTTTGTCATTCGCGTATTCTGCCAGTTCGCGCAGTGTGGCGACAAGCAAATCCAAATCCCGCGCGCGTTCGATTGCCGATTGCTGCCAGGTGCGTCCAACGGCGGAATAAATGGGTCCTACGAAATTTGTCGCGCCCAACGCCTGTGTCGCCTCAATCGCCTGCTTGATGTAATTTTTTCCGTTTGCGCGAATGGATTCGTCTTCATGAATCAAATCGCGGTCAGGTCCCATCGCCGCTGTTGTCGAAACGCTCAAGCCGTGCTCACGCAAAATTTCCGCCGCGCGCGCATAATCCACATCGCCAATCGTTTCAAGCGGAATTTCAAATTGGTCGAAACCGAATTGTTTCACCAGCGGCGCCAAACGTTCTACCTCTTGTGTGGTGACGGGTGAAGTCCAAACCCAGCCATTAATGCCGAATTTCATGTTGCCCCCTATGCGTTCAAACGATTGCGTTTGGTATCAAAGAAATGCAGCTTGTCGTCCGCGATGTTAAAGTTCACCGCATCGCCGATTTTGACATCCGTCATGCCCGGAACGAGCGCCAGCAAATTTTGCGAACCGCTTTGAATATGCAAAACAGTTTCCACACCGAGCGGTTCTTTGAGCATAACCTTGCCCGCAAATTTTCCTTGCGCGCTCAGTTTGATGTCTTCGGGGCGAATGCCGAGCAGCAGCGTGTCCGGTATTTTTTGTTGAGGCGCGTCCAGCGTCAGTGCGCTGTTGCGAATAATGACCTGCCCGTCTTGGCGCGCGGCTTCCAAGAGATTGATGCGCGGTGTGCCGACGAGCTGCGCGACAAAGGTTGTCGCGGGACGGTCATAGATGTCATCGGGCGTGCCTTGCTGCACAATTTGTCCTTCGTTCAATACGGCAATGCGGTCCGCCATCGTCAACGCTTCGATTTGGTCATGCGTGACGTACAAAATTGTTTTGCCCAATGTTTTTTGCAAATGTTTCAATTCCACGCGCAGTGATTCACGCAATTTCGCGTCGAGGTTGGACAACGGCTCGTCCATGAGAAAGACGCGCGGGTCGCGCACAATCGCCCGCCCGATAGAGACGCGCTGCATTTCACCGCCGGACAAACGCGCGGTCTTGCGTTCCAATAGATGCGCGATGCGGAGAATTTCGGCAACACTCCGAATCTTGATTTTGATTTCGTCTTCGGGCACGCGATGCACCGGCGAACGCAGTGGAAAGGCGAGATTGTCGTATACGCTCATCGTCGGATAGAGCGAGTACTGCTGAAACACGAACGCGACATCGCGGTCGGCGGGGGTGAACGTATCCACCGCTTCATCGTCGAACGCTACGCTGCCCACATCCTGTTTTTCCAAACCCGCAATCACGCGCAAAGTCGTCGTCTTGCCCGCGCCCGTCGGTCCGAGCAGCACAAAAAATTCGCCGTCGTTCACGCGAAACGAAACGTCGTCGAGCGCGGTGACCGCGCGAAATTTTTTGGTAATGTTGGATAGAGAAACGTTGCTCATTGCTTGGCGTATCAGGTAATAGGTAGTAGGGAACATACCCTGCTCCCTGCTACCTGCTACTGTCTCCGTAATGCCATTTCATTTTGCGGATTAAAGAACCGCGCCATGGGCGGGTCAATGTCGAAACGAATATTTGCGCCGATGGGATAACGCGTCGCGCGGTCGGCGCGCAAGTGCACGACGTTGTCACCAGCCATGTTCACGTGAAGCATGTTGTACGAACCGTGCATGTCCGTCGCGTACACTTCGCCATGCAGTTTGCCTTCAGGATTCACATGCGCGGATTCGGGACGAAAACCCACCACGACGTTTTCCCCGCGTGTCATCGCATTTTTCCACCCATCCGGCAGCGGATACCGATTTTCACCGGGTAACTGCACAACACCATCGGCGAATTGTCCCTGCACCAAATTCATGCCGGGGCTGCCGATAAATTTTGCGACAAACAAATTCGCGGGGTTGTAATACACTTCGGTCGGCGTGCCCACTTGCTGGACGACGGCGGTGTTCATCACCACAATGCGGTCGCCCATCGCCATCGCTTCGATTTGGTCGTGCGTAACGTACACGGTCGTCGCGTTCAAACGCAATTGCAGTTGGCGAATTTCCGCGCGCATCGTTTCGCGCAAATCTGCATCGAGTGCGCCGAGCGGCTCGTCCATCAAGAACGCGGCGGGACGACGCACCAACGCGCGCGCGAGCGCCACGCGCTGCTTGTCACCGCCGCTCAAACCGCCCGGGCGTTTATTCAATAAATGTTGAATGCGTAAGAGTTCGACGACTTGCTTGATGCGTTCGTCAATCAATTCTTTTTTCTCGCCCTGCGCTTGCAATGGGAACGCAATATTGTCGTGGACGTTGATATGCGGATACAGCGCGTAGAATTGAAACACGAATGCAATGTCGCGCGCGCTCGGATGCAGCCACGTGACGTTTTTGTCGTTCAAAAGAATTTGTCCGCCCGTGACGGTTTCGAGACCGCTAATCATGCGCAGCGTGGTCGTTTTGCCACAGCCCGACGGACCGAGCAGCACAATAAATTCACCATCGGCAATCGTCATATCCAGCGGTTTCACCGCGTAGGCGTCGCCGAATTTCTTTTCCACTTGCTTTAATTGAATCGTTGCCATGAGTAAAAGTAAAAAGTAAAAAGTTCAAAGCTAAAAGTTTCGCCTTCGGCTTGGCACTTTTAGCTTTTTACTTTTCGCTTTTAGCTTGCTATTGTCGAATTGCGCCAAACGTGACGCCGCGCAAGAGATATTTGCGGAGCGCAAAGGTGATGATGACGACGGGAATGAGAAAGCCGAGTGAACCCGCCGCAATCGCCGCCCATTCGACGCCGCCGCGTCCAATCATCGAAGGAATCGAAGGCGGTGCGGTGCGCGCTTTTTCGGCGGTCATCATCAACGCGAACGCGTATTCGTTCCACGCAAAGATGAGACAAAAAACGGTTGTCGCCGCGATGCCCGAAACGGATTGCGGCAGGACAATTTTGAAAAAGGTTTGCAGACGGCTGTACCCGTCCACGAGCGCGGCTTCTTCATACTCGCGCGGGATTTCGTCAAAGAACCCTTTCATTAACCAGACGGAGAACGAAAGATTGAACACGGTATACAACAAAATCATGCCGATATGATTGTCGTACAAACCGACTTGGCGAAACATCAAAAACAACGGAATGGTTACCACCACGGCAGGAAGCATACGCGTCGAGAGAATGAAAAAGAGTAAATCATCTTTGCCCGGTAAATTAAAGCGACTAAACGCATAGCCCGCCAAAACGCCGAGCAACACAGATAAAAATGTGGACGCGCCCGCGATGATGAGCGAATTGACAATACGTCCAACGTATGGACTCGGTCCCGTAATTTCTTGTCCGCTTGCCAACGCAAGTTGCTCAAAGAGATTGAGCTTGCCTTGCGCTTCGAGTTGTTGCAGTTCTTGTACGCGCGCGGGCGCCGCCAACGCGCGATCGGTGAATAACAGCACTAAGCCTTCCAACGTCGGTTGAAAGAAAATTTTCGGCGGACTCGCCGTGACATCAATGCGCGTCTTGAACGCCGTCGCGAACATCACATAGATTGGAATCAACATGATGAGCGCGACGAGCAAGACGATTAATGCGCGCACCGCGCCCGTCGCGCGCGCACCGGGACTCACTTTGTCTACACGAATGGATTCGACGACAGGACGACGTGGACCCGATTCTGCAAAAGATGCCATATAATTTTTCCTCGTTGTACGGAACGAACGCTCGAATAAAAATCATTCGGTTTCGTTCCGTATGCAAGAATAGGAACGTTACGGCGAACGTTCCCTACGCGCCTTTGGCGCGATTCAAATTGCGAATATATAAATTGCTGATCGCGATGACGATGATGAGGATGATGTACGCCAACGCGCTCGCATAGCCCGAACGAAATTGTCCGAGAAACGCGACGCGGTACAAATACACGGCGACGAGTTCGGTTTGATTGCCCGGACCGCCGCCCGTCATGCCCATCACGAGGTCGAACGATTTCAATGCCTCAATCGTGCGAAACAAAACCGCGATGAGCAAGAGCGGCTTCACTTGCGGTAACGTAATGTGCCAAAATTGAAACCACGAACTCGCGCGGTCAATCGCTGCCGCTTCGTACAAATAATCGGGAATCGCGTTCAATCCCGAAAGCACGAGGAGCATCACAAACGGACTCCACATCCACACATCCACGAGAATTACCGCCGCGAGCGCGAGATTTGGCACGGGTTGATTGAACATGCGGCTCGCAATCATATCGAGCGAACCCTCTTGCCCCATCCCAATCAAATAATTGAAATAGCCAAAGTTCGGGTTGTACATCAATTTCCAAAACAGACCGACGACGACGGGCGATAGCATCATCGGAATCAAAATGAGCGTGGTGATGAGACCACTGCCGCGAAATTTGCCGCGCACGAGCATCGCCAGTGCAAAGCCAATTATCGTTTGCAGCGCGACGGAAAACAGAACGTACTTGCCCGATGTCGTGAATGCTTGCCATAAATCGGGACTCGTCAGAATGTTGGCATAGTTTTCGATGCCGAGCCACACCGGAGCTGTGGTCGCCGTCGCGCGATAGTTTGTGAACGAAAGATAGAGGGAATAAAAGAGTGGAAAAAAGTTGAAAGCGATGAGCAAAAGGAGTGTGGGCCAAATGAACAGATTCATTATGGCGCGGTCGCTCAATTGCCGCTGCGCGCTTTGGGGTTGCACGCGGGATTTTGTGACGGACGATTCAACAGTTGCAGTTGCCATGCGAAAGGGGAGTGTGCGAGGATTTTTTTGGAATCAATTCCGTCGAAAATCCTCGCACACAGGTCACTTGTACTATTGGCTCTTGATAAAGCCGTTCTCTTTCAGAATCTTGTCATGTTCTGTGGCGATGGTATCCATCGTTTCTTTGGCAGTCCCTTGCCCTTCGACGATGAATTTCGAGAAATTGGTTTGCGTAACGGTCAACAGCTGCGCATAGATTGGAATGTTCCAGAAATCTTTGACGAACGTCATCGTTTCTGCGAACGCGGGATTGAACGGCTGCGCTTTGAGGAACGTGTCGGTCTTGAGTACGTTCGCATTGCAGGTGTAGCCGCCTAACGCCGCCCACTGCGCTTGATTCTTTTCAGAGGCAAACCATTTGATAAAGTCATACATCGCTTGCTTGTGCGCATCGTCAATAAAGCTGATGACGCTCATACCCTGACCTCCGAGCGCCGCGCCGCGATCGCCTTTTGGTCCTGCGGGGTTCGGGAAAAAGCTGGTGCCTTTGGCGAACTGGTTGGTCTTTTCATTCGTCAACGCCGGGAAGAACGCGAAATAATTCATCGCCATCACGGCTTTGCCGGACGTGAACGCATCATTGGTTTCTGTAAAGAACGCATTCGAAAGACCGGGCGCCTGGCAGCAGTCATACAAATCTTTGTAGAACTGCACCGCGTCAATGTTTTGCTGCGAGTTGACCACGCCCATCACATTGTTGTCTTTGTCCTGCCACGAACCGCCCCACGGGAACATGGTGTTTTCGACGCCCATCGTAATCGCGTCATAGTCTTTTTGCGTGTAAATTGCCACGCCGTAGAGACCTTGGTCTTTGCGCGTAAAGAATTCGGCGATGTCTTTCAACTCGGCAAAGGTTTTTGGCACAGCGAGGTCACGATTGTATTTCGCTTTGAACGCGGCTTGTTCTTTCGGGTCATCAAAGAGGTCTTTGCGATATGCCCAGCCGTCCGCGTCGCCTTCGGTTGGATATGCCCAGTATTTGCCCGAACCCGCCGGATATTCACCATAGTATTGAAGCGTCGCGGGCGTGACGGATGTATCAATGCCGTTGCTCTTCATGAAATCGGTGAGGTCAACGTAATAACCCGATGTGGCGCCCTGACCGAGCCACTGCGAATCACCGACGACACCGTCCCATTCAGTAGACTTGGCAGCCATCGCGGTAAAGAAGCGGTCGCCAAACGTGCCCCACGGTTCTTGGACGACGGTCACTTTAACGCCGGTTTCTTTTTCGTACAGATTACCCATTTGCTGCAAATAGTCAGCGGGGTCCCACTGCGCCCAAAGAATTTTGATTTCTTTGACACCGCTTGCGGCAGGTGGCGCAGAAGTAGGTTGCGCGGGCACGGCGGTTGGCTGCGCGGGTGCCGCTGTCGGTGGCGCGGCTGTTGGTTGTGCGGGCGCGGGTGACGCGCACGCGACGGCAATCGCCAGAATGGCGAACAAAGCGAGCACAAGCGTTAGTCGTCCAAACGTATTGTGTGAAAACATCTTCTCTCCTCCGTTGAAATCTGATGTGAATCGAAAGGGTTGTCACGCGGTTGTAAACCCCCGCTTTGACAAGCAAGCGCGCTTGCCAAACGAACGGCTCCCGTGTTGAAAAATTGATTGTGGACTGATTGGAACTACATCACCTCCTTTGAAAATCGAACCGCATGGGCAGCAAACCGCGAAGGGACAGCATTGCAAGATGCCAACACGATTGGAACAATTCAGCCAACCCGCGCGCGTGCCGCGCGTTGAAGCGGCTGGCGGAGCATTTCATCATACACCATCGCCACCGCGCCCATTACACATGCATCCGAGCCGTACGCCGCAATCACAATCTGTGTGGAGCGCGACGCCCACCGCAGCGCGCGTTCGCTGATGGTTTGTTGAATGACCGGGATAATATATTCTTTGGCAAGCGAAAGGATGCCGCCAAAGACAATCATTTCGGGATTAAAGGCGTTGACCAAATTTGCAAGCCCGATGCCAAGATAGCGCGCCGTGTCCGTGAGTGCCCGTCGCGCCACCAAGTCGCCGTCCTCCGCTGCGCGCACCACAATCGGAATCGTCAAATGTTCGCGCTTGCCATTTTTGAAACGCGCGAGCGAGGACATTTCTCCTGCCGCCACCGCTTCGTGAATGCGCCGAAACACGGCGGATTGCGAGGCGAGCGTTTCCCAACAGCCGCGATTCCCGCACTCACACAAGAGACCATCCGGTTCGAGTGTCATGTGTCCGACTTCGCCGGCGAACCCGGCGCCACCCGGATACAGTCGTCCGTCCAGCACCAAACCGCCACCGATGCCCACGCCCGCGCTCACGTACAAGACATTGCGCAGACCGCGCGCCACGCCGAAATACGTTTCGCCAAACGCGGCAATAGAAGCTTCGTTATCTACAAAAACGGGAAAGTTAAACCGCGTGCGAAGCATTTGGCGCAGCGGAACGTTTTCCCAATGCAGGTTCGGCGCATACAACAACATGCCCGATTCGCCATCCACCAAGCCGGGGACGCCGAGCGCCATCCCCAAAATCGAAAGAGAATGCGAGCGCGCCTGTTCCACCGCTCCCTGAATATTTGCCATCGCGCGGCGCAGAATCGTTTCTTGATGTTCGCGGCGGTCCGTGCGTTCTTGATGCCGCCAGATGACACGCGCCGCAAAATCGGTGAGGACGACCGAAATGAAATCCACGCCGAGTTCGGCGCCGATGATGCCGCCTGCTTGCGGATTGAGCTGCAAAAGAATCCCGGGGCGTCCGGTGATATTTTTACCGACACCGGTTTCGCCGACAAAGCCCGCGTCAATCAATTGCTGCACCAAGCTCGAGACGGTTGTCTTGTTCAAACCGGTGGCAACCGCCAGCGCCGCGCGCGAAAGAGGCGGATGATCGCGGAGCGCGTTGAGAATAATCGAGAGATTGATTTCGCGGATGAGGGTTTGGTCGCCGGTTCGGGCACGCATTAAAATCACGATCCTCGTGACAGCATCACAACCTTGTGAAAGTTTGAGCCGGGCGGCTCACAAGCCAAGAAGTTTTTGCTAGCTTGTACTGCTATGGCGCGTCCGTCCGGATTGAGGCGTGCGGGGTAATCGGACGGTTAGTTTGTTTGTGCAACAAACTAAGCAGATTTTAGCAGAACCCGAAACGGGTGTCAATAGGCGCGCGCACAGATTCGCCAAATTTTCCACAACGTGCGGCAGCGCGAACGCGCCATTTGACACACCGCGCATTTTGCATATACTCGCCGCAATACAAATGCAAAACCGCTTCGGCTACTTTTATGCGTGGTTTTACTTTACCTTTGCCAATCCAAAGGTCGAACAGCCACGCGTGCCGAGCGGAGTATAAATCCAAAACAGGCACACCAACGCGGAGCGTGGGGTTTCGACCCCACGCTCTTTTTGTTGCAACCATTGGTTGCAAGCGGTGTGCATGACGTATCTCCAACACAAAGCACACCGCCGACGCTGTGCCGTATCGTAAGGGCGATTCATGAATCGCCCCTACCGGAGGTCATCATGCTTACCGCATTACCTACTCCCAAAACCGGAGACCTTCCAGCGAAACGTCTCTACAAAGGAATCCTGCCGCAGCTCATTGTTGCCGATGAGCCGCCCATCATAAAGGAGCTCTCTGCAATGGTTATCGTTATGAAACATCACGCGTCGGCGGAAGAAATCGGGCGCGTCGTCTCGCACATTGAAGAAATGGGTTTCAAAGCGCATCTCTCACCCGGCGAAGAACGCACCATCATCGGCGTCATCGGCGACGAACGCGCGGTGGAACCCGAAAATTTTTCCATGCTCGACGGCGTGGAACGCTGTATGCGAATTTTGCATCCGTTCAAATTGGCGAGCCGCGATTTCCATCCCGAAGATTCGGTGATTCGCATCAACGGCGTTTCGTTCGGCACGAAAACGATTCCGATTATCGCGGGACCGTGTTCGATTGAATCGCGCGAACAATTGATGGAGTCAGTACACGCAGTTAAAGAAGCGGGCGCGAAACTCTTGCGCGCGGGCGCGTACAAACCGCGCACGTCGCCGTACTCGTTTCAAGGGCTTGGGCTTAAAGGTCTCGAACTTTTGCGCGAGGCAAAAGAAAAATACGGACTCCCCACCGTCACCGAAGTCATGTCGCCCACCGATGTTTCGCTCGTCGCGCAATACGCGGACGTTTTGCAAATTGGCGCGCGCAACATGCAAAATTTCGCGCTCTTGCACGCGGTTGGTGAAACGCAAAAACCTGTTTTGTTGAAACGCGGTTTGATGGCGACGATTGAAGAACTCATCATGGCGGCGGAATATATTTTGTCGCACGGCAATCATCGCGTCCTATTGTGCGAACGCGGGATTCGTACATACGAAACCGCGACGCGCAACACCTTCGACATCAACGCGATTCCCGTACTCAAACAACTCACGCATCTCCCCGTCATCGCCGACCCCAGTCACGGCACGGGACGTTGGGATTTGGTCACACCGATTGCGCGCGGCGCCGTCGCGGCAGGCGCAGATGGTTTAATCATCGAAGTCCATCCGAATCCCGCGAAAGCATTGAGCGACGGCGGACAATCATTGAAACCCGAAAAATTCGCGCAGATGGTGAAAGAAGTGAGAAAGATTGCGGAAGCGGTGGGACGTGTGGTGTAGACAAGGGAACAGGTAGACAAGTAAAAAGGTAGATGGGTAGACAGGTCTTTCTTTCCTTGTTTTCCTACCACCTGTTTCCTTATATACTTGTTTCCATGCCTACTTTTCCTTCTATCGCCATCGTCGGTCTCGGTCTCATGGGCGGCTCGTTAGCGCTCGCGCTCAAAGAAAAAAATGCAGCGCAAAAAATAATTGGCATCACGCGCACACGCGCAACACTCGACGCGGCATTGCAGCGCGGCGCGATTGATGTGGCTAATGATTCACTCGACGCGGCGCGCGACGCAGAAATCATTGTTCTGGCTGCGCCCGTTCGCACAATTCTTTCGCACCTTTACAACCTTAAAGAAATCGCGCATGACGGCGCGCTCATTCTCGACATGGGTTCGACGAAACGCGAAATCGTCAACGCGATGAATCAACTGCCCGAACGTTTGCGCGCGGTAGGCGGACATCCGATGTGCGGCAAAGAAGTCGCGGGCTTTGACGCGGCAGACGCAACACTGTATCAAAACAAAATTTTTGTTCTCACGCCAACCGAACGCAGTACACACAACGCGTTGAACGCCGCCCGCGCGCTCGCGCAAACGCTCGGCTCGCGCGTCATCGAACTCGACGCCGCGCGCCACGATGAAATTGTCGCGGCGGTTTCGCATTTGCCCTACGTCGTCGCGTCGAATCTGGCGGGAACGGTAGATGAATTTGCGAACGACGACGAAATGGTTTGGCGCATTGCGTCGAGCGGATTCCGCGATACGTCACGTCTCGCCGCGAGCGATGTGCAAATGATGTTGGATATTTTATTGACCAACAGCGAAAATGTGGCGGACTTGATGCGCGCGTATTCGCGGCGTTTTGGAGAATTGGCGGATTTGATTTACGACCAAGACGAAAAAACGCTGCGCGAATTTTTGGAACGCGCGGCGTCAAGACGAAGAGATTTGAACAAAAAGTGAACATAAGGCGACTGCAAAGTCCCTTGACAAGGATATGTCATTTCGAACCCCTCAATCCTTCGGGGTAAACTCTGTGAGAAATCTCGTTTGTCACGAAAGGTTGAGATTTCTCGCATCCGCTCGAAATGACAATTGGCGCGACTTTGCAGTTGCCTTGAAAGTGAACATCAATCGGTCTGGAAAACAATCGGCGCGTCGAGTAAAGTGATAGAAACAAACATCGGAGGTTCCAATGAAACTGCACCAATTCACTTTACTCGTCTTGGCAATTTTCCTTTTCGCCGCCTGCGCGAACGCGCCGACGACAACTCCCGTTCCGCCGACGCTTGCGCCGACCATTATTCCCACACAAATTCCACCAACAAGTACACCAACGCTCATTCCCCCAACCCTCGTGTCCAACGCGCCATTGCTCACCCCCGCGCCCGCGCCGCGCGAAATCGCGTTTGCGAAATCATATCTCGGCGTACATTACTGCACCGATGGCGCGACGCCGTTGAAAATGACGATTCTCACGCCAAAAAATTTAACCGCGCCCGCGCCTGTTTTGATTCACACGAAAATTCAGTACGAATTCATTCGCCCGTTTGTCGAACACGGTTATATCGTCGCGGATGTGGACTGGCGCGAACCGCCGACGAATAAATTGCCCGCAGGCGTCGAGGATGTGAAATGCGCGATTCGATATTTGCGCGCGAACGCGGAAAAATATAATCTCGACCCGAATCACATCGGCGTTTTCGGTTGCAGTCGCGGTGGACACATGGCAGCGCTCGTTGGCGTCACCGACGAAACCGCAAACATGGAAGGTGGTGAGTTTGGTTTTGAAAACGAATCGAGTCGCGTCCAAGCCGTTGCGATGTTCGACGGCATTGCCAATTTCAAAACGAATTACGCGGATGCGGCAGGCGAATTGAATGAGGTTCACGGCATCGCATCATTCGACGACCCGATGGTTGCGCGCCTGAGTCCGATTACCTATGCGTCAAAAGACGACCCGCCGTTTTTTATTCTCGCGTCCGATTCCGAAGGATGGCGCGCCGAAGCGGAACAAATGCAAGCCGCGCTCAAGGCGGTAAATGTTCCCGTCACGTATGTTCCGATGCAAGACGCAACACACTGCAAATTTCCATTCAGCGGCGATTACACGCAAGAAAAAATGGTGGAACGCCTCGCCAAATTTTTTGATGCACATCTCAAATAATCATGTCCGAATTTTCAGTCACACCAACACCAAATTCGTTGCACGGAATTATTCGCGTTCCCGCCGATAAATCTATCACGCATCGCGCACTCATGCTTACGCCGTTACTGCAAGGCGAAACGCGCATCGAAAATTTTTTAGACAGCGAAACAACGCGCGCGACATTGAACTGTGTGCGCGCAATGGGCGCGGACATTCAAGAAATTGATTCGAATACATTGCGCGTGAATGGACGCGGACTCCATTCACTCCAAGAACCGCGCGATGTATTATGGTGTCTCGGCAGCGGTACTACAATTCGTTTGTTATCGGGAATTTGCGCGGGGCAACATTTTCTTTCGGTGTTGGACGGAACGCCCGCACTGAAACGTCGCCCGATGGGACGCATCGTCGAACCATTGAAACAAATGGGCGCGACGATTCTCGCGCGCGACAATGACCGTTTTCCTCCGCTCGTTTTTCGCGGCGGCAATTTACGCGGCATCGAATACGCGCTCCCCGTCGCCAGCGCGCAAGTCAAATCCGCAATTCTCCTCGCAGGACTTTTCGCCGATTCTCCAACCACCGTTCACGAACCCGCACCTTCGCGTGACCACACGGAACGCATGTTGCGCGCGTTTGGGGTTGACGTTTCGCGTTTGACGGAACACTCGGTGCGTGTGAGTCCTCCGCAAAGATTGGAGACTGGAGACTGGAGATTGGAGATTCCCGCCGATTTTTCTTCCGCCGCGTTTTTCATCGTCGCCGCCCTGCTTGTGAAAAATTCAGAACTGCGTTTGGAAAATGTTGGACTCAATTTCGGGCGCACGGGATTGCTCGACGCGTTGACGCGCATGGGAGCGGAATTTGAAATTCAAAATCCACGCGAGGAAAATGGCGAACCGATTGGGGATATTGTTGTTACGTCTGCAGAATTGCGCGCGACCAATGTGGGGGGGGGTGAAGTGCCGCGCATGATTGACGAATTTCCCATTTTTGCGATTGCGGCAACACAGGCGCACGGCGAAACGCGGGTGCGCGGCGCGCAAGAATTACGCATCAAAGAAAGTGACCGCGTTGTCACTGTTGCACAAGAGTTGCGGAAAATGGGCGCGCAGATTGAGGAACAAGAAGATGGTTTTGTGATTGCGGGTCCGACGAAATTACGCGGCGCGCGCGTCAACGCGCACAATGACCATCGGATGGCAATGTCGCTCGCGATTGCGGGACTGATTGCCGATGGCGAAACGATTATCGAAGGGTGGGAATGTGTGGCGGATTCGTTTCCGTATTTTTCCACCGCGTTAGAGAACGCGGGCTACGCGCGGTGATATTTGTGCATTGTGCATTTGGCATTGTGCATTTATGAAATACCTCTATCTTCTCGGCTATCCACTCGGTCATTCCATTTCTCCCGCGATGCAGAATGCGGCGTTGCGCGCGTGTGACATTCGCGCGACGCGGTATGTGAAAAATCCGATGCCGCCCGAAAAAATGCGCGAGATGATTTTGGCGTTGCGCGCCCCACATTGCATCGGCGCAAATGTCACCGTGCCGCACAAACAAACAATTTTGTCGCACCTTGACGAGCTCTCAGAACTCGCGCGCGAAATCGGCGCGGTCAACACAATCATCAAGCGTGATGGAAAACTGGTTGGCGACAACACGGACGCGTACGGATTTTTGCAAGCGCTGCGCGTGCGGCGCATCAATCCCGCAGGCGCGCGCGTTTCCATTTTGGGCGCGGGCGGCGCGGCGGCGGCGGCGGCATACGCGTTGGCGCAAGCGGACGCGGGCGAAATTATTTTGTTGAATCGCACGCTCGCGCGCAGTGTGGAACTTGCGGACCGTTTGAACAAAAAGTTTCCATATCTCGGGCTCGCCATCAATGATTGGGACGCGCTCGCGCAATCGCAATTGATTATCAACGCGACTTCGGTGGGCATGTCGCCGCGTGTGGACGAATCGCCCGCGCCGAAACATTTTGTTTTCCCCAAACACGCGATTGTGTTTGACCTTGTGTATAATCCGCCCGCGACCAAATTTTTGCGCGACGCGAAACAAAACGGCGCACGCGTCATTGGCGGTTTAGAAATGTTGATTTATCAAGGCGCGCGTTCGTTTGAATTGTGGACGGGACAGCGCGCGCCGATTCGTGTGATGCGTACTGCCGCCACCGCCGCGCTGAATGAAATCATGCAAACATCATCGCATAAGGGGTGAGACCATGAGCAGTGACGCTCTCGTCGAAACGTGGAACATTCACAACCGCATTCATTTGTACGTTCTCGATGCGTTGAAACCCGACGCGCTCGCAGGTGTCTCGTCGAGCAAAGGGCGCAGCGTTGGACAACAATTCGCGCATATTCACAATGTGCGGCTCGATTGGCTCAAAGCAGCCGCGCCCGAATTGATGCAAGGCGTGAGCAAAATTGAAAAGGAAGCGGCAGAAGACAAAGCGCGTTTGAAGAAAAGTTTAAAAGAATCGGGCGAAGCGATTGCGGCATTGATTGAATCAAGTTTGGCGGCGAATGGAAAAATCAAAGGATTCAAACCGCACGTCACCGCGTTCGTCGGTTATCTCATTTCGCACGAATCGTACCATCGCGGCGAAATCGGAATTATTCTCGCGCAGTCGGGCAATCCATTGGACAAAAAGACGGCGTACGGGATGTGGGAGTGGGGTGTCAGATGAGCGGGTGATGGGGTGACAAGGTGAACGGGTGACGTAGAGACGTTTCGGTGAAACGTCTTGGCTGACGAGAAAAATGTTTCAACCGAATGAAAACATAATTGAATGGAAATTGCATTTCAATTCCCCGCGCGCACGCGTATATGAATTTTTGAATACGGATGAAGGGCGCGCGAAATTTTGGGCAGAGTCCGCGATGGAAAATGACGGCGCAATTGATTTCGTTTTTCCAAATGGTTGGACGTGGCGCGGGAAAGTTTTGGAACGCGTACCCAATGAAAAATTTGTTGTGAATTATTTTGGCAACAGTATCACAACGTTTGAATTGCGCGACGACGGCAATGGCGGCACAGATTTGTCTTTGAGTGATGCGAATGTTCCCCAAGCAGACCGTGTACAAGTTATCGCGGGCTGGGTTTCCGTCCTCTTGCAGTTGAAAGCGGCAGTAGATTTTGAAATTGATTTACGCCATCACGATAAAACTCGCACGTGGGATGAAGGGTTTGTAGAGAACTGACGAATGACCAATGACAAAAGACGAACGCGGTCTCATCCCTTCGTCCTTCGTCTTTCGTCTTTCGTCGCATTGAAATGCTTCGTTTTTTAACCTCCGGTGAATCACACGGACCCGCGCTCTCTTGCATTGTCGAGGGACTGCCTGCGGGGTTGCCGATTTCGATTGAACAAATCAATCACGATTTATTGCGCCGCCAAACGGGTTACGGTGCAGGCGCCCGCATGAAGATTGAACGCGATACCGTACAAATCACGGGTGGCATCGTGAATGGGGTAACGATTGGCGCACCTATCGGAATGCTCGTCGAAAATCTCGATTGGAAAAATTGGAAAGATAAAACCACCCCCCCCCAAACGATTCCGCGTCCGGGACACGCCGACCTCGCCGGCGCGACGAAATATGATTTGCAAGATTTACGCATGGTGGGCGAACGCGCGAGCGCGCGCGAAACGACAATGCGCGTCGCGGCAGGTTCGCTCGCGCGGCAGTTGTTGTCACAATTCAACATCGTCGTCGGAAGTTACGTCACCGAAATCGGCGGAGAGGCTGCAGAGCTCACCGATATTCCGTACATCGAACGTTTTGCGCGTGCAGAAGAAAGCGATGTGCGCGTGTACGACGAAGCAAGCGCGGAAAAAATTCGCAAACGCATTTTTGCGATTATGCAGCAAAAAGAAACGGGCGGCGGCGTGATTGAAACCGTTGCGCTGAATCTTCCCGTCGGTCTCGGTTCGCATGTGCATTGGGATAGAAAACTCGATGGACGTTTGGCGCAAGCCATCATGTCTATTCATTCCGTCAAAGGCGTCGAAATTGGCAACGCGTTTGAGAACGCGCGCAAATTGGGAACGCAAGCGCAAGACGAAATTTTTATTCGTGATGGGAAATTGATGCGCGACACGAATCGCGCGGGCGGACTCGAAGGCGGTTTGACGAATGGCGAACCGCTTGTCCTACGCGCGGCGTTCAAACCCATTGCGACAACCTTGACGCCAACTCATTCCATTGACGTGACGACGCGCGAAGCGGCAATGATGATTTATCAACGCTCCGACCTCGTTCACATTCCGCGCGCGTGCGTGATTACGGAAGCGATGGTCTGTCTTGTTCTCGCCGATGCGATGCTCGAAAAATTCGGCGGCGACAGTTTGCGCGAAATGCAAGCGCATTTTAACGCTTGGAATCCTCAACTTCCCAAAGTAGATTGAACCGCGAATCTACGCGACTCTACGGGAATAAGAATAAAGATTCGCGATGATTCGCGTAGATTCGCGGTTTCTAAAAATGGACCGTCGAAACATTGTACTCACTGGCTTTATGGGCACGGGCAAAACGTCCGTCGGTGACGCGTTGGCAAGATTGTTGGGACGCAAATTGATTGATATGGACACTTGGATTGCCGCGCGCGAAGGGCAAACGGTGGCAGAAATTTTTGCAGAACGCGGCGAAGCAGGTTTTCGTGAATTGGAACGCGCGTTGATTTTGGAACTTGCGGCGAGCGAAAATTTGGTGATTGCGACAGGCGGCGGCGCGTTGGTGAATCCTGAAAATCGCGCGGCATTTACAAACGCACAAGTGATTTGTCTCGACGCGAGTGTGGAGGAAATTTTGGCGCGCGTGAACGGCGTAAATGACCGTCCATTGTTACGCGGAGACAAGGAAACAAGGATACAGGAACTGCTAGAGGCGCGGCGCGACGCATACAACGCGATTGAAATTCACGTCAATACAAATCAGCGCACACCGCAGGAAATCGCACAAGAGATTGTGAATCGTTTAGAGACGCGCGAAATTCTAGTGAAAACACCCGAGAGCGCGTATTCAATTTTTCTCGGACGCGGCTTGCTCGACCACGTTGGCGAATTTTTGCGCGAACACAAATTCGCCTCGCGCGGCGCGGTGGTGACGAATCCAATCGTCGGCGCGTTGTACGCACAACGCGTGTGCGATTCATTACGCGCGGAAAATTTTTTCCCAACGCTCATCGAGATTCCTGACGGCGAGCAGTACAAAAATCTCGATACGGTGCGCGAGTTGTATGACCAATTCATCGCCGCGAAATTGGAACGGCGTTCACCAATCCTTGCGTTGGGTGGTGGTGTCCTCGGGGATACGGCTGGATTCGCGGCGGCGACATATTTGCGCGGTGTGCCGTTCGTGCAAATTCCCACCACATTGCTTTCGATTGTGGATTCGAGCATCGGCGGCAAAGTGGCGGTGGACCATCCATCGGGCAAAAATTTAATCGGCGCGTTCAAGTTTCCCGTGTGCGTGATTGCGGATTTGGATGTGTTGGAAACATTGCCGTTTGAAGAATTTCGCGCGGGGATGGCGGAAGTCATCAAGCATGGAGTGATTGGGGATGCGGGATTGTTTATAGAATTGGGTAAACAGGGAAACAGGGAGACAAGTAGCGAATTGTTGGAACGCGCGCTGCGTGTGAAAATTGAAATTGTGGAACGCGACCCGTTCGAGGAAAATATTCGCGCGCATTTGAATTTGGGGCACACGTTCGGGCAGGCGATTGAAAAATTAGCGGACTACAAAATGCGTCACGGTTACGCGGTGGCGATGGGCGTTTGTGTTGCCGCGCGTCTGGCGGCGAACCTCAATTTTTGTGATGCGAAAACGCGCGATGAAATTATTTCGTTGTTTGAAAAATTTGAATTGCCCACGCACATTCCGCGCGAATTTTCCGCCGAACAAATTTTGGACGCCATGGGAACGGACAAGAAAATTCAACACGGCAAACTGCGTTTGATTCTCCCGCGCGAAATTGGACGCGTGGAAATTGTGAATGATGTGGCGCGCGAAGAGATTGTGCGCGCGTTGGAAGAATCGTACCGAATTTATGATTTGTGATTTTTGATTTCTGATTTGGCAAGTACGCTGTTCCACAGGAAATCATAAATCATAAATCCGAAATCATAAATGAACATTCTCATACTACACGGACCAAACCTCAACCTCCTCGGTTTGCGCGAACCCGAAGTGTACGGCAAAGAAACGCTTGACGACATCAACAACATGCTGCACGCCATCGCGCGCGAAAACGATGTCGAACTCAACATCGTGCAATCGAATCACGAAGGCATGTTGATTGATGCGCTGCACGAGGCGCGCACATGGGCGCACGGCGTTCTCATCAACCCCGGTGCGTACACGCATTATTCGTACGCGTTACGCGACGCGATTGCGGCGATTGAGAAACCGTGTATCGAAGTCCATTTATCGAATGTTCACAAGCGCGAAGAATTTCGCCATCGCTCGGTGTTGGCAGCAGTGTGCGTCGGACAAATTGTGGGGTTCGGTTGGCGGAGTTATACGTTGGGGTTGACGGGGTTGATTGGGATTTTGAGCAAGAGCGAACCGCCCACATGAGAGGTGATTGTCAACCAACATGGCACGGTGTAGAATTGGCACAGTTTTAAATAGAGGGTGCGTTGTGGCTTGATTTGTGTGCGTAACTATGGAGGAACAAATGCAAGGCATTCAATATGTGACAAACGAAAAAGGACAACGAGTGGCGGTCATCATTGACTTGAAAAAATATGGTGAACTCTGGGAAGACTTTTACGACACATTGACCGCGCGTTTGCGAGCGAATGAACCGCGCGAAACATTGGACTCGGTCAAAAAGCGTCTCCGCAAACAGGGCAAACTCGATGGCTGATTACGCCATAACCTTTGCGCGTTCGGCGCGCAAGGAATTGGAATCGTTTGATGCACCAATTGTAAAGCGCGTCGTGCCAAAAATTGAGATGTTGGCAAAAGAGCCGCGCCCAACAGGTTGCCGCAAATTAGAGGGCGAGAAAAATCTTTGGCGCATTCGTGTTGGCACCTATCGGATTGTGTACGCGATTTACGATGATGACCGACGCGTTGATGTTGTTGTGGTGAGACATCGGAGCAAGGCGTATGAATAGTGGATATGAGAAGTTGGCAAGTGTGGATGAGAACAAATCAAAAAGCGAGTTCGCAAGATGGCAGAAACCCGCTCGAATATGAAAGATTTGCGCAAACGTCTTGTAGCGCGACAAAGCGCCCAAGCGTAGAAACAATTGATTCGTTTGCCTTTATACTCGCCCTCTCATTTCAAAACGGCACATCACCTTACCCTTCACTTTTTTCCTCAGGCACATCAACACTCATCTCACTCGCCTCAACTCTACCATCATTCACTTTTAGAATTTTCGCCCGCTCCAAAAACTCGTCCGTAAAATCATCCAAATCCGTCGCGCTGACGATGGCTTGTATTGCGTTGAG
>JAKOPZ010000260.1 GCA_029778615.1 Chloroflexota bacterium
ACGCCGCTTTCGAGAAAACAGTGGTCCCCGATGTTGCAGCCCGCGCCAATGACCGCGCCATTCAAAACATGTGCAAATGCCCAAATGCGCGTGCTATCCCCGATGCTTTCAGTTTCGACGAGCGCGGTGGGATGTTGAAAAAAATCAGCCATCTCGCGCAGCTCAAGTTGACGGAGAATTCGCGCGCATTGGCATATTGCGACGCGCAGGCAAAGTGTCCAAAATAAGCGACACCACCTCGTTCACCAATGTCATATCGGTTGTCACATTTTGCGGCGTCTTTTTGTCTAGTACAAGTGTAGGCAATTCGGTCTGCTCGCGAATCTGCGTCATGCGTCCGCGCGCGATGAGGTATTCGTCCACCGCGCCCAACTTGCCGCGAAAAACCGTGTACGCGGGCGTGCCCAAGATACCGGCTTCGCGGTTCATGGTGCCGCCGCCCGAAATCACCGCGTCCGCATGATATAACAAATTCGGTCCGTCCAGCACTTGCGGCGGCACCCAAATGTTTTCTTTGCCCAGCGCGCGTGCGTGTTCGCCTTGCTCGCGCACACGCGGCGAAAAAATCACCGAGACGTTTTGTGCGGAAACATATTCCAGCACCTCGTCGAACAAGGTACTCTCAAAATCGCGATGGTACGCTGCCCAGGGTCCCGGCGGACGCATGACGACCACAGGGCGCGTGGTATCAATCCCTAGCGTTTGAAAATAATTTGACTGCGGGGAAAAATCGGCGAGATAGATTTGCTCCTTGATGCCCGCGTATTTTTGCGTTTTGTGCGCCGCGCCAAAGCGCCGCAAACTCGTATCCGGAAAACACTCGGGCACAATCACCCGTTCAGCAAGCCGAAATGCCAGATGGTTCGCCGGTTGAAATTCGTAATCCATGAGCGTCACAAATGGAATTCGCAGACGCGCCGCCGCCAACGCGTGACTGTACGAATTGTGACTGATTGCCAAATCAATCGGCAGCTGCGTGCGCGCCCATTGCGCCAGACCGTTCGCGCGTCCGAGAGTACGTTGAAAAATGCGCGTCCATGCTTTGCCACCATGCTGCCCGATGGACGCGTGTTTGAAACCGTAACGATTCGCCAGCGGGACCGTTTGGGCAAAATCGCGGCTCGTCAAAAGCACGGTATGACCGCGCCGTTCCAATTCAGCAACAAGCGGACGAAAGAACAGTACCTGGGGCGAGTTGGCAAGGTCAATCCATAGATTCATAACTTGGCTTTACCAAAACTGCTTTTTGCGCGATCGCATGACCCCACAACCACTCTGCCATTGCGCGCAACATCCAAGCATTCGACCAACGGATATAAGGAATGCGATTAATAGCGTGCGGCAGCATTTGATAATAAAAAAATCCGCGCGCATCTTGCATATGCGTCACACCCCACACGAGCGTGCGCTTTGCCAATCCGCTCGCGTCAGAATCCAGGGCGCGCATTCGTAAAAAAGTAATGACCGCTTGCGCCACCGCGTGAACATCAATCGGATACAACGCGTGCGCGTAATACTTGGGCGCGCCGTCGGCGCGAAAAAAATTCTCTTTCCAGTACGCGTAACCACGCTCCAACGCGTCACGCCATTCCTCGCGCCCCAGCACATCTATCACATCCGCAAGCGCCCCCAAGACAAATCCGGTGTGAAAATTATCCACCCATTCATCGCTGCCGCCAATCCCATACTTCCAGCTGCCGTCGCGTTCTTGTGCGGCAATGGTGAACGCGGCTGACGCGCGCGCCGCGTCCAATAATTCGCGCTCGCCCGTGTGCGCGCCGATACGCGCGAGCAGCGCCGCACCCAGCATATTCGCATTGTGAATGTAGCGCGTATCGTGCGGCGTATAGCTGAAACAAATTCCGCGCGTGTCCTGGTACCGCTGCAAGTCGCGCAGAATAAATTCGCACGCCGCGCGCGCCGCATCAAATGCCCACGCTTGACCGCAAACTTGCGCGTAATCCCATAACGCTTGCGCGTTGAAGGCGGTATTGACAATTGTCGGCGTACCTTTCGGCGCGAAAAAGCCGCGATTGGGCCAGTCAAAATTGTACCCCCAGCTTGCGCCGCGATACCCTTGCGCTTGATTGTCACGCAGCCACGCGGCAAAAAAATGCGCGCGTTCCAAATCCATTGGTTCGCGCAACGCGGCATACCGCCGCACAAACGATGCCAGAAACAATCCCATGCCTTTTGGGTTGTATCCGGGCACAACGCGAAACAGTGACCGCAAATTGATTGGCGAACGACGCAGTGTTTGCACCAACGCAATCCCCACATAACGATTGCGTCGCCCCAACGCGCCGAGCAAGGGACTGTTCAATGCGTCGTGCGGGTCATTGCCGCGATACTTTTGTGTTTCAAGCCATGCAATCAAGCGCTCGGAAGCATTATAAATCGCATCGTCATTGGGTTTGTTCGGCATGTCAGGCAGCGCGCGTTCAAATGTTTTCAATGGGGACAGCCAGACCGCTTTGCAGGGATGTCAATACAGCAAAAGTCACCCGCGTCGTATCCACCAACTCGCGCATCGGAATGGGTGCGCTGCCGCTCTTTATAACCGCATCCACAAATGCGCGCAACTCGGCGGCATGCCCCTTGTCTTGGTTCATGCGCGCCTTGTGTGATTTTGTTTTTGCGCCGTCACCCAGAGTCAGCGTGCGCCAATCGTCGAGCACTGCCATTCGTCCACCACCGAAAACTTCGATGCGCTCTTTGCCCATTTGTTTGTCACCATTCGCCGCGTACAAAATTGTTCCGATGGAGCCATCTTGATACGTAATCGTGATGACAACGTTATCGTCATTATACACGCCGCCATTCGGAAGCGCGCGCGCGTAGACTTGGATGGGACGCGCTCCGACCAACGCTTGCACCCAATCCACAAAATGACACACTTCGCCAAGAATCCGTCCGCCGCCCTGGTATTTGTCCTGAGTCCAATGCGTGAGCGGAATTTTTCCCGCATTTGCGCGATAGTGAATGACCAATGGCTGTGCGCGCGGCGTAAACAGATTGCGCAGCTCCGAGGTGAACGGCGCAAAGCGGCGATTAAAGCCCACCATGAGCAAAGGTGACGGCGCGTCATTGTAAGCATCTAGAACAAGTTCGAGCTGTGCTTCATTCAAGGCAAGGGGCTTTTCCACAAATACCGCTTTGCCCGCGCGTAACGCGCTCGCGGCAAGCGCCGCGTGTGAATCGTGCCGGGTGGCTATGAGGACCGCATTGATGTCGGGGTTTTCCAAGATGGCTTGCGGCTCAGAGTCGCAACGCGTAAATCCAAATTGGTCCGCCACACTGCGCGCGCTGAGACCCGAATGTGTTACCACCGTGTCCAGTGTGACATTCGGCAGCGCGCGCAGGGCAGGCAACAGCATGTCACGCGCAAAATTCCCCGCGCCGATGACGCCAAGCGTGACACGGGAGGAAGAAGGCAAAGTCGAATGAGTTTCTGCTTTGACAAGCGTAATCGGTCGTTCACCATTCGTGCCCTGTTCGGTTTTGTGAGTGGGATATTCCAACACGACACCTAGATACGGTTCGCCCAGCTTGCCTTCGATGAGGTCGTATGCGCGCGCGGCTTCGTCAATGGAAAAACGATGTGTAATCAGCGGCGCGACTTGAACACTGCCGCGTGATACCAATTCGAGAAACGCCTGCATGTTGCGGCGTTCCGTCCAGCGCACATAACCGTATGGATAATCGTTGCCTTGTTCCTCATAGTCGGGGTCATAGCGTCCGGGTCCGTACGAGCGCGAGAGCCGCACATCCAATTCTTTGTTGTAATACGGCGCCCGCGGCACCCCAAGTCCCACATCACCGACAATGACGACGCGTCCTTTTTCGCGCGCCAAAGCCCCCGCAAGTTCAATCGGTTCGTTACTCTTGGTAGCAGCGGTCAGGATAATCGCGTCCGCCCCGTATCCTGTGGTGAGCTGCTGCACGCGGTCATGCAAAACTTGCTTCTCATTCGCGGCAAAGGCACAACCCAATGCTTCGGCGCGCCGGCAACGTTCCGCGTTCAGGTCAAAACCGATAACGACACACCCTGCCGCGTTGAGCAATTGCGTGGTGAGCAAGCCGACCAAACCTAAACCGACGACGACGACCGCTTCGCCAATCCGAACCTCAGCTTGCCGCACACCTTGCAACGCAATCGCGCCAACCGTTGTAAATGCCGCTGCATCGAGCGTCACATTGTCAGGCACATGCACGCACAGATTGCTTGGGATGAAATTGACCTCGGCGTGATTGGCATACCCACCACCTGCGCACGCCACACGCGCGCCGATTTGAAATTCGCGCGCTTCTGCGCCGACCGCAATCACTTGCCCTGCGCAGCTATAGCCCAAGGGTTCGAGCGCTTCCAAACGATTCAGGACTTTGCGATAGGTGGCAGCTACACCTTGCTGGTGCGCGTTTTCCAGCACCTGGCGCACCTGGTCGGGACGGGCGCGTGCTTTGCCGAGCAGTGAAAGTTGCGCGGTTTGCACTTTGGCGCGCTCGGTGCCCGCGCTGACCAGTGAGAACTCTGTCTGCACCAGAACGCCACCGGGCTGAAGGAGTGGCGGCGGAATATCACTCACGCGCAGTTCACCACTGCGCTGGACTTGGGTTACTTGTTTCACTTGGAGTGTCTTGAAGGGATTTTTTTTCTTGCAAAATCAGGTTGACTGCGCGCGTGATTTCAAGCGCCGCATTGTTCGCCGAACACTCTCCTTGCAGACGAATGGATTCGCCTGCCATTTCTGTTCGACGGTTATCGTCCCGAAGAATCTGAACGAGTCGCTCTGCAAACATGCGCGGCTCACGCGGGTCAACTATGTATCCATTTTTGCCGTGCCGTAACAAATCACCGGCGGCGCCCGCAAACGGCGAACTCACGATTGGCAAGCCCGCGGCGATGGCTTCAACCATGACAACGCCAAAATCATCGCACAAGGTGGGAAAGGCAAAGACATCTGCTAACGTATACCACGCGGCAAGGTCCTCTTGGCGTTGAAAGCCGGCAAAGTACACGCCGCGCACATTGTTTTCCACACACCACGTTTTGTATTCTTGTTCGAGCGGACCGCTGCCCAAGACAATGAGCCCGACTTGCGGGTCGGTTTGCTGCACGAGACGCAGTGCCTCTAACAAATAATTGACCCCTTTGAGAGGGACCAATCTACCAGCGAATAGGATATTTTTCTTTGCCAATCCCAGTTCGGCTTTGACCCGTTCGCGACTGGGGCGTGCTGCTCTTGCTGCGCGCGCAAATTGTTCCACATCAATTGTCAAATAACTTTTGAAAACGCGCGCGCGCGGCGCGCCCAGACGGACAAAATATTCACATGCCTGACTGCTCGCGCCGACACACGCGCGGCTGTGGCGAACCAACCATTTGCGCATCGCCAGCCGCGCACCTTGGACATGTTGTTCTTTGTGCGGCGTGCCTTGCGACCAAATAATATATGCACGCGACGACGGGGCGATTTTCGTGTAAAGCCACGCATACACCGTGGGCGCCGAAAAACCGCTGACGATGATGACGTCCGGCTTATCCTTCAGAATTTGGCGAAAAATTTCGGGCGACCAGTAGATGGTACCCGGGGTGTGGCGTTTTGTGCCTTTGTGAATGATGCAATAATCAAATTCAAACGGCGTCGGGAAATTCCATTCGCGATTGGACTCGGCTTGTGTGCAGAACAGCACGCGCAGCTCGAAATTGGGAGCTCGCGCCAGTTGATTGAGAACCGGAATGCGATACGGCGCGACAAACTGCGTGAGATACAAGACTCGGGGCATATTTCCCAATTTCCAACAACCAATTCTTTCGATTTGGACTGACTACTCCACACAACGTGCTACGCGCGTTGCCGCACCTTAACCGCGTCTTCCGCCAATGCCATATATGTATCAAAGACGACTTGCCCAATTTTTGCACTCGAAAAACGTTCTCGATACAGGTCACGACCGGCACAGCCCATGCGCTGGCGCAGGTCTGCATCTTCAACCAATTGCACGAGCCGGTCTTTCATTTCCTGAATATCACCAGGTGTGACGAGAAAAGCCGTCTCCCCATCAACCGTATTTCCTCTCAAGCCAGCCACCTTAGTACCGAGTAGCGGCAGTCCCGCCGCCATTGTTTCGACAGCCACAATGGAAGAACTTTCACCATAACTCGGCAAGATTATAATATCAGACCGTTCTAACAACGCGAGCTTCTCCTTCCCCCTTACCAGTCCTAGAAGACTCACATTTTCCTGAAGGTGATCTTGCTGATATATTTCGCGAATGCGTTCGGCATCTTGGGTAGTACTTGGCAGTCCGGCTATTTCAAAGTGGATTTGCGGATGGGTTACTTTTAGCGCCGCCGCGAGTTGCAAAAGATCAAAAAAGCCCTTTGCTTGGCTCAGTCGCCCAATAAACGCCACGCGGACAACACCACTCCGGCCATGACGATTCAGAGCCAGCTCCGCAATTGAATCATCGCACAAGTTTGGAACCACGCGGATGGTTTGGCGCATGCCAATTTGTTCAAGATATTTGCGATAATCTTCCAAGAGAGTAAAGACAACTGATGCGCGACGGCTGAATATACGGAAGAGGCGTTGGGACCAATCTCCAGCGCCGGGGATACCGGCAGCGCGAGGATCAATGTGCATGTGCAATATCTGTTTATTCAGGTTTATACCACTTGCCCAGAACATGATGAAATCGCCAAGCGCAGTTGCAAGACTTTGACCGCTATACTGAAAATGAATCACGTCGGGACGAACTGTGTGAACATAACGCGCAATGTCGCCTGCTAGTTTCACTCGTCGGATTAAGCGTTCTGGCGTCACTGTCTTGGTGCCCACCACTTCAGTCGGGCGTCCGTGTGAGGTGTTGAACACATAACGCGGGAACGGCTCGAGCACCGAACATTTTGTAAGTGCTTCAAGCGCGAGCGCAACCCCGCCGGTCGGCGGAGGTAAAGGACCGATGTACAAGACAGACGGATAGTGAGGTTTTGAAGGCATGTCAAGGCGAAAGAACAGACAGTCTTACACAGTTTTCGGAGTTGGACTCACGCCAGCACCCAAATCAAGAAAACCAACAAGGCTCCAAAAATAGATTGTGATAGGCATGTACAAGATGAGTGCTCCTACAAAACCGGAAAACCAAAACGCAAGAATCCCCATTGCCAACATTATCCAGCCACTTCGCAGGGTTGCTTTCCAACGCTTTCCCAAGCGCGGCAAAACTTCGAGCAATAACAACAAAAAAATAAGCCAAAACAAAATAAGACCGACCACACCAATTTCCAGCGACTGTGTTGCAAACCAGTTGTCGTGAATTTCAAGTCTCCAACCACATGCAAAAATCTGCCCGACTTGAATTCCCAATTGCCGCAACAGTTCTGCAACACGCCCCAACGTATCTGCATCAAGTCCAGTACAAACTCCGGTCCCAAAAAACAATTGAGGCACCGAACGATGGCTCATTTCGGTAACCCAATTGAGGAACATCTCCAGACGCCCAACACCTTCTTCCGCATCGAGAAAGTGTTCCTGGAGCCGAACAACAATCAAGCCATTGAGCACAAAGTTCATGCCAATGATAACAAGACAGCTTAACAGCCCCAGCATCACGGTCCCAATGACAAGTCGTTTTGACTTGCTGATAAGAACAACGAGCAACAACCAAATAAACAAAAGCGCAATGCTCGTCAGACTCAGCGCTAGCAACATAACTATCGCAGATACAATGATACTCAAATAAATGAGCCAACGTGGTTGCACTCGGAAAAATATCGCGACCGTAGAAATGATGATGTTCAGGTACAGAAATGTACCCAACACTTCATTTCGTCGCAGAGTGCTGTAGATCCGAAAGATGGTAGTCCCACCATTCAAGTTTCTTTGATTATGAAAGGCATTGCCTGCGGGGTCGAGCAATCCTAGATTCTGCAACTGAGTTGGTCCAAGCGCGTATTGGATAAGCCCATACAATGACACAATGATTCCAAGTATCATAAACACCAGAAAAAATTGACACAAACGCGTTTCGAGTTCCGTGCGGTTGTAATGTCGTACACTATAAATGGTCAGACAATAAGCCGCAAACCCAATCAGCGGGGCACGCAAACTTAGGAGCGCATTGACATTTTCAACGTCCGGGCGCAAGGTTTGAAGAAAGAGGTAAGCGAGGTATATGCCAAATCCCATCCCCAAGACCGGAATAGGATGCCTTCGCCTCACGGTTTCGGTAGCGTTTTGATTCACACTAAGAAGGCGCAAAATCATTATAAGAAACATGACGAGTACAAGCATTCCAACCAGCCAACTTATTGGTTTATCCGTCACGATGTCGAGGAACGGTCCAAATGCTGCAATTGAACATACAAGCAACCAAATCTCCCACCATAGCTTTCTTGAAACTACCATTAGCGCAAGGAGGACTAACACGCCAATGAGAGAAAAAAGCCCAATCACGACAAATGTGGGCACAATCCACAAAAGGACAAGCGCGGCAAAGAGCAACAAACCGCCGCATAAAATCACAAACACTGTTGCACGTGAATTCCGATACAGTCCTATCTTCATGGCTTGCACGTTCCCAAACTTGCTAAATCAAATCTCGCCTGTTCATACAGTTCCGTACAAGTTCCACACTCAAGCACACGTAGGAATGCAGACCGCGCCTCCTCACATTGTCCGAGATGAGCAGATGCCTGTCCCAAATAGAGCTCCGCCAGCTCATGTGTTGCAGTGCCATGTTCCCATCCTGGGTTCTCTATGGCGACCTTGAGCTCTTGTACGGCAGTTTGCCAATCACCCAGCCAAATCATATTGAGCCGCGCGGCTTTGAAGGCATAACCACCCTTTTGCGAACCGGCGCGTGAGCGCATTTCCGATTCGGTGTACAAACGAGCTGCCTGCTCCGTTGGCACGGAGGAGGAATAGAGATCAGCTAGTGCCGCATAACTTTGGGGACAATGTGGCATTAACCATGAGGCGAATTCTGCAACGCGCTCGAACCCTGCCACACCCGCCTGCGTAATTATTGCATCTTTCCGCCCGAGTAATATTCCTGGATTACCATCGCCCGACACACAGCCCAGCGAGACATTCCCCATTCGGGAGCGTACTGCTTTAAAGTTATTTTCAAGCAGGTCAAACATATTGAGCCGATTGGTTCGCGCGAGAACAGTCCGGCTCTCCGAGTTAACAATTTCCTTTACGCGCTGCCTCGTCGCTTCATCCTGATTCGGTTTGACCACCTGTGTCTGCCACCAATTCGCCAAGTCAACAATTTCACCATCCGCTTCAAAACTGCCGTTTGTGATAAGGTTGATTTGAGGAGCATTTTCACTTTTGCATTCAACGTCATCAAACCAAATCTTGCCAAGCTCAGCACGTATGCCAAGATACAAAATAATGTCTGAGGTATCAGGCGGAGGAACAAATTCTAAATTGGTCAACCTCCAAGTTGAACTCGCAGGTAGTGACTTGCTTGCCAATGCTTTTGGTCCCAAATTGATTTGAATGAATCCAATTTCGCCGCGCGAGTATATATGACAGGTTATTGCTCCTGTTGGCGACACCACAATAGATTGCATAAAAACCGCTGCTTCGAGTGTGTTTGTTCGCTCGATTACAGCTGCTAACTCTCCACTTTGCGGATTGTCGGCATCGAGACCGTGAATCGCTCTACCCTTGCTCCCCCATATAGAAGCCTGCCAATAATCCGGAATCCCATCGCGCAGATGTTGCGAAGGGTTTCCAAGAAAATTCAAGCTAAACCACGCGCGGTTCACATAAACGTTCGCCCAGTTTTCCAAAATGCGAGGATACAAATTAGGCAAAAAAATAACGAGCCCTACAGTAAAAACCAGCCAGAAAATTGTACGCCTGAAATTCATACTAATTGTTTTCATTATTCAAGTTCACTGCATCGATTGGCGACGAATACTTGATCTGCGCAAGACAGCTGCGGCATCGAAAGGATTTTTGGAGAAATGCCGAAAATTCTCGCAGGAAACGATAGCGGAAATAACAGACTGCCCAGCGCACATGGGACAGACCGTACACTGACGATTAACTTGAAGCTTTTCCAACCTGTGGGATTACGTTTGCGAAGAGCTCTCACTCAAATCATTTCCTACGCGCTCATTTTTTTTTCTGGCGGAGTCTTCCAACAACCACAAGTCCGCCCATGCGATAAAACGATAGGCGGCAAACAGGGTAGCAGCAATAAATCCGCGCATTCCATCACGGAAACCTTGTCGCAAAATAAAACTCTCTGTAAAGTACCTGAGCGGTTCTCCAATCATTCGCCAAAATGAGAATCTCGCACCGCGTTTGAACCGCTGTTTTGCTTCTAATTGGGCATAGCGGGACAGGGACTTGGTAATATATTTTTCAATTGTGGGATAGGCATAATGGAGCAGATACACCTTTTTGGAAAGGCGTATGTGGCGCAGCTTGGGATTAAAGAGCATTGCTAAATCTTTGTGGATTTGCTCATCATATTCAACATAGTTGTCCAAATACACCGACCGTTTGAAAAAACGGCGCCAATTGTTGTGAAAGAATATTCCATGACGCAACCAACCACCAAAATAGAAAGGCAGACTATAGAAAAAAACCACATCTGAGCGATCTTGAATCGCGATTTCCTTGAGTTCGTGCGCAAGTGCCGGAGTCAAACGCTCATCTGCATCAATAACAAGTATCCAATCGCCATACGCCTGTGAAATCGCGGCGTACCGCAACCGCCCAAAGTCTGCAAAAGTTGCATCCACCATGCAAACTTTTGCACCCGCCGCCTGCGCTAATTCAACCGTCTTGTCAGTGCTATTCATATCACAGACAACGACCTCATCTGCAAAATCTTTTACACTGCGAATGCACTCTGTAATATGCGCCTCTTCATTCAAAGTGTTTATAATTGCTGAAATAGTTGTCATTGCCTATGTGCCAGCTGTACTTGGATTTGACCTTGCAGGCAGGGGCTGCTGCTACGACTAGTACTCTAACTTGATGAGAATGCGGGGTTGAGGTATGGTGCCGCGTATGGAAAAACGCGTGATTCACCTCTCCCTCCGCGAACGCGAAAAATTATCGAAATTGGTTCGCAATGGCAAGATGGAAGCCGACATCGTTAAGCGCGCTTACATGCTCTTGCATAGCGATAGCGGCATGAGTGACGTTGCGATTGCCGCGTTCCTGCTATGCAGTGACGACACGGTGCGACGTGCGCGCGTGCGCTATCTCACCGAAGGTTTGGATGCGGCGTTGGAGGACCAAACGCATCCCGGGCGCGAAGCGAAATTGAATAGTCAGCAAGAAGCGTATCTGATTGCGCTGGCATGTAGCACTCCACCGGAAGGACGGGAACGCTGGACGCTGGAACTCCTCACCCAACGGATGGTGGACGATGAACAAGTCGTTGACCTTTCCACCGAAACCGTGCGCTTGACCTTAAAAAAAACAAACTTAAACCTTGGCTGGTAAAGAGTTAGTGTATTGCAGACATCACGCCTGAATTTCTCGCGGCAATGGAACGGATTCTCGACGTGTATGCGCGCCCCTATGAAAATGCCCGTCCCTTAGTTTGTTTTGATGAAAAACCGCTCGTGTTGCATGGTGCGGTTCGGACACCTTTGGCAATGACATCAGGCAAACCGAAACGCATCGATTATGAATACCAACGGCACGGTAGTTGCAATCTGTTTCTGTTTCTGGAACCCAAAGCGGGCAAACGCCACACGCTGGTGACACAACGTCGCACCAAACAAGACTGGGCGTATGCGATGCGCTACTTGGTCGACGAGTTGTATCCCACGGCACGCAAGATTGATGTGGTTCTCGACAACTTGAACACGCATACGCCCGAAGGGCTGATTGAAATTTTTGGCAAAGCCGAAGCCGATCGCATCTTGGCGCGTTTAGAATTTCATTACACGCCCTTGCATGGTTCGTGGTTGAACATGGCCGAAATCAAGTTGAGTGTCATCGCACGCCAATGTCTGCGCCGACGGATTGCGGATAAGGTCACACTGGCAACCGAATTGATCGCATGGGAACGTCCGCGTAACGACGCCTGTGTAACGATTCGTTGGAAATTCACCACGCAAGAGGCGCGTCGCGTGTTTGCCAAATTCTATCCTGACCCCGCAATTTCATAATGTTAGAGTACTAGGAATGCTGAAAAGGGAACAGCTTGCGAGAAACGACCGCTGTCTTGAGCTTGAGTAGCAAGCGCCGAGCAAATGCAACTTCGTCTCGGTCCCATACACCAACGGGAATCGTGAGCCCCAAATATCCCGCACAAGCAATTGCCAGCATCACCAACAAAACCACCGAGTTGACAATAAGCGGCTTTGCCAACCAAAGAAATATGGCAACAGGAAGTGCCGCCAACAGTGGGCGTCCAAAAACAGTTGTCAACAAAGTCCGCCACGGTACATGCAGAAATCGCCGATTCACATACCAAAATAATGGTGGGACCACAACCAGCGAGCTAAGCATTGACCCCCAGGCTGCCCCGTCTACTGCCCACCGAGGAATGAAAAGGACATAACCAATTAAGTTGGCAAGCGCAAGCGCGATAGAGAACCCAGTATACACTTCCGGATGTCCCAATCCCCAAATTATCCCCCCCAAAACAATACAGAGTGAATACAAACCATACGCAATGGTCAAGAGTTCAAGCGCAAGCGTTGCCTGTTCCGCAAATTCGGTTCCCATCCATTGGGTCAGGATATCCCGTGCAAGCAGTAAAAGAGGCATTCCAATCAAGATGACGAGAACCGTATTGAGGGTCTGCGCGCGCAAAAAAAGACGCATCAATTGATCGCCACGTTGTTGCGAATTCAGCTCGCTGGTCAATGGAAACACAACTTGTAATGCTCTGGAACAGAGCTGCTGAATCCGCGTTGTCAAACCCCAAGGAATGGTATAGATGGCAACCGCGCCAACGCCGATCCATAACCCCAACAAAGTTCGGTCCATTTGCACCGAGATCAAGCCAAAAATAACCTGTATGGTCGCAAAGATTCCAAAGCCAAACAGCAATCTGAACATTTTTTTGTCAAAACGCCATTCCCAGCGAAGCCAGGGGAGCCCTCTTTTCACACTCAATCCATAAGCCAACGCGCCAATCAATGCCCCAACCACATTGGACACAACGACGCCGACAAGTCCAAATCCAAAGACAAGCGCGAGTAAGCTGCCCAAAGTCGAGAACGTAACTACCAAGATTGCAATCCCACTCACAACATCATAGCGCTGTAGACCTGCCATGACAGCAGTTCCCCACCATGAAATTGTGCTCGCTACAAAACCAATTGAGGCAAGTTGAAACGCCAATGTAGAAGCAGGTACAAGTTCATCGGGGACTCGAAATATGCGAGTCACCAAAAGCGATGAGCCAAGAAAAATTGCCAGCCCTCCAACAATTCCAACTCCCAAATTAAAAAAAAGCGATGTGCTTAGCAATTTGGTTATATTTTCTCGTTCTTGTTTCGCGAGAAACTCGGATAGATATTTTGTTCCTGCGCCCTGCATCGAATTGAAAATTGTCAAGTAGCCAATGACATTGATCACAAGTGCCTGAACACCGAATCCTTCTTCACCCAATCCGCGTAACAGAATCGGAGTACTCACTAGCAATAGAGCAACGGGCCAAGCAAACCCAAGCAAGCCAAAGGCAACATTACGAATCGCTTTGCTCATCCCATTGCTCCAACTCTTTTGTAGCTTGATCTTGAGATATTCATCATGGAGCGATATATCGCAGCAAACTTTGTGAGCCAAAACACTGCAGGTGAGTAACGCAAAAGTGCACTGCTATATCTTGACAAGCTATCTTTGTTCCCGCGATGATAAACACAAATTCAAGTCCGATAACTTACTTGAGGTTATTGCTCATGAAAATTACTTCGAGCTTGCGCAACGAACCATGGACTCGTTCTATTAGCGAACAACAGAGTCAAGCGTGCGTACACTTCTGGTTCGTTCGCTTAGGACCATTAAATTACTCCAATACCATTGCGCAACCTGCCCTGTTGCTCGCCATTCTTTGGACCATTCATCAGTGTGCTGTGCATCAATGTAAAAACCGTGAGCGCCAAACTTGGTCAGCCAATAGGAATGCGGTTGTTCGTTGACATGGTCTCTGCCTCCCTGTCCCGGCACAGCCGCCGTAAAAACTATAATTGGAGCAAAACCCGTCAACAAATCAATATAGCGGTCAGCTAACGTTGGCGGCAGATGTTCAGCGACCTCCAAACTAATCGCGACATCGAATTTTTCGCTTTGGTCAACTACATCGCGCTCCAAGTCAAAACGCTCGACGTCTAATCCTTTGGCGTGACAGCGTTCCAAAGCCGCGCTTGCGTACTCCAAGTCAATACCGGCACAATTGAGTTTTTGGATCTCGAGCAGTAGTTCGCCCGTGCCGCAACCAACATCAATGACCCTCGTTGGTTCAAAAGTTGTGACGATGGACCGTGCGATATATGGTGCCGCCGCAGCAGCCGATTTTTCCAATCCCGTAAAATAACGCTCGTTGTACAGAGCATCATGCGGCAGAAAACGGCTTTGCAAGTTGTCAGCAATGCGCGCGTGGCGCCACGCTAGGGGCAAGAGATGAAATGCTCGTCTGGCAAATGAGTAAACAAGTGAGCGTAAGTTTGTCATGATTCAATCTGTACCAGCAAGCTCAGCGTTTTGCTTGCCGAGTGAATGTTGTCGCACTTCTTTTCCGTGCGCAGCCATTTTACTTCTTGCCTGTAACCCCGCCAGATCCTAATTTGGAAACAGAAAACCCCGCTCGCTCCCATTCCTCAACCTTGAGGACATTGCATACATCCAAAACAAGACGTCCCCGCACCAATGAAATATCAAATGCAGAATCCATCTCCTTGAACTCCCGATGCCCCACCAAAACCACAAGCGCATCCGCATCACGGAGTGCGTCGTCAAGACAATGCACCTGGGACGGAATCACCGTTGCCGTCACATTCGGGTCGAACGCGCGCACATTCAAGCCCGCCGTGCACAATAGCTCAACCACCTCCATCGCCGGACTTTCGCGCGTGTCATCCACATCCGCTTTGTACGTCAGTCCCAAACACGCGATGACGGGTTGTTCTATTCCAGAGACAGCTTGTTTGACCAGTTCTACAACATGCCCGGGCATCGCATCATTCACGCGCCGTGCCGTTTGAATCAAGGGCGTGACATCGGGTGCCGCTTCCGCGATAAACCAGGGGTCTACAGCAATGCAATGTCCACCCACACCCGGTCCCGGCTTTAAAATTTTCACGCGCGGATGATGATTCGCAATCTCAATCGCTTCCCAAACATTAATGCCCAAATGTTCCGCCACACGCGCAAACTCGTTTGCCAAGGCAATGTTCACATCGCGAAACGTATTCTCCATCAGCTTGACCATCTCGGCAGTCGTCGCATCGGTGAGCAAAATTTCCCCTTCGACAAATGCACGATACAGCTCGCGCGCCATCTCGGCGGACGCGCGATTGATTCCACCCATTACGCGGTCATTGCTCACCAACTCGCGCAGAATTTGACCGGGCAAGACACGCTCGGGACAATATGCCACAAAAATCTCTTTACCAATTTCAAAACCGGAACGCGCAAGAATCGGAACAACGGTGTCCGCGGTTGTCCCCGGGGGGGACGTGGATTCCAGCACAACCAGATTGCCCGGCGCCAAACACGCCGCGATAGATTCTGCGGCTGCCTGCACGTACGAAAGGTCTGCGTGCTTGACCTCATCTTGGTTTCCGTTTGCATGGACGAACGGCGTCGGCACGGCAATTATGAAAACGTCAGCGTGTTCCGGCTGTGCGCGCACAATCAAGTTGCCCGAATGCAACGCCGCTTGTACCAGCGTTTTCAGTCCCGGCTCTTGAATATGCACATCGCCGTTATTCAACGTGTCCACAACTTGCTGTCGAATGTCCACACCAATTACATGGAACCCATGTGTGGCGAACATGCTCGCCGTTGGCAGTCCAATATATCCCAAGCCCAGAATGCAAATTGTTTTCATAGAATTTTACACGACCGTTGACATGAGGTTAAAGGGGACCACAACCTCTTGCTCTGCTAACGCACCAACAATTCGTTCGGCGGCGTGTCCATCGCCAAATGGATTCACCGCCCGCGCCATTTTCGCACGCTCTTTTGCATCATCCAACAGCCGTGAGGCAGTTTCCACGATGCGCTGCGTATCCGTTCCGACCAAACGCGCCGTGCCTGCCGCAAGCGCTTCGGGGCGTTCCGTCGTCGCGCGCAGCACCAACACAGGCACCCCGAACGCGGGCGCTTCTTCTTGCAAGCCGCCCGAATCCGTCAACACCAGATGCGCGCGCTTGAGCAAATGAACCATTGGCAAATAATCCAATGGTTCAAGCAGCGTAATGTTGGAAACATGTGCGAGCATTGCGCGGACTACACTTTGCACATTGGGATTCAGATGGACCGGATACACAATCTGTACGCGCGGATAGCGCGCGGCGAGAATTTGCAGAGCGCGGCAGATATTTTCCAGTGGTGAGCCAAAATTTTCGCGGCGGTGCGCCGTCACCAAAAGCAGCGGCGCATCTTGCTTTAAATCAAGTCGTTCCAACAACGCGCGTACGTCATGCGTGATTGGCTGCTCCGCCGCCCAGTGCAGCGCGTCAATCACAGTGTTCCCGGTCACGCGGATACTTGATTCCTTTACGCCTTCCCGCAGCAAATTTTCTTTTGCCCATTCGGTCGGCGCGAAATGCAAATCGGACACCGTATCCGCGATTTTTCGATTCACCTCTTCGGGAAAGGGCTGAAAATTATTTCCGGTCCGCAGCCCCGCTTCGACGTGCCCCACGCGAATCTGGTGATAGTAGGCGAGCAATGCCGCCGCCATCACCGTCGTCGTATCGCCTTGTACAAGAATCCAATCCGGCTTGACTTGGAATAACACCGGCTCGAGCCGTGTCAAGATGTTCGCGGTGGTTTCTGCAAGCGATTGATTGCGCTGCATGATATTCAAATCGAAATCGGGAACGAGCGCGAACAGATGCAGCACCTGATCGAGCATTTCGCGATGCTGCGCGGTGACACACAGAAATGTTTCAAACGTCCGCGTCGTTCCCAGTGCGCGCACGACCGGCGCCATTTTGATTGCTTCGGGGCGTGTGCCAAAAATGACCAGAATTTTTTTCATCACTCAATCCAACACGGATGTTTTGAAAATCCAAAACTCACGTCGCGATTTTGTTCGATTCCAATTTCGCGCGCAATTCCTCCACCTGCTCCACCCACAACGCCGCGCTCGCATCACTGGGCATCCGCCAATCCCCGCGCGGCGAAAGCGCGACGCTTCCCACTTTTGGACCATCCGGCATCGCGGAGCGCTTGAACTGTTGTGAAAAGAATCGTTTGTAGAAAACCTTAAGCCATTTCAAAATCGTCGGCGCGTCGTATTCATTGACAAAAGCTTGTTCTGCCAGAAAAAAAATCTTGCGCGGCGCAAATTGATGTCGCACCATATAATATAAAAAGAAATCTTGCAAAACGTACGGACCAATCGCCGCCTCCGTACTCTGCTGTGAATTTCCTTCGGCATCCAACGGCAGCAGTTCCGGCGTGATGGGCGTCGCAACAATATCATGCAACGTGTGCGCGACCTTGCCGCTGAATTCGCTCTCTGCCGCCCATTCCACCAAATAGCGCACGAGTGTTTTTGGGACGCCCGCGTTCACATGATACATGGACATCTGGTCGCCGTTGTAGGTTGCCCAACCCAACGCGAGTTCGGAAAGGTCGCCCGTACCGACGACGAGACCATTTACCTCGTTTGCAATGTCCATCAAAATTTGTGTACGTTCGCGCGCTTGCGCGTTTTCGTACACCACATCGTGCAAATTTTCGTCATGCCCAATGTCGCGAAAATGTTGCCGCACCGCGTCCGTAATCGGAATCGTCCGAAACGTAATGCCCAACTGTGTCGCGAGTTGTTCCGCGTTCGATTTGGTGCGCGCGGTGGTGCCAAAGCCCGGCATCGAAATTGCCACAATGCCTTGGCGGTCAAGTCCCAAAATGTCGAACGCTTTAATCGTCACCAACAGCGCGAGCGTGGAATCCAGTCCGCCCGAAACCCCGAGCGTCACATTTTTGATTCCAATATGTTTCAAGCGTTTTGCCAGCCCGATAGATTGCAGCGAAAAAATTTCGCGACAGTGCAGCGCGCGCAGCGCGGGGTCGCTCGGCACGAACGGCGTACGCGATAACGGACGCAGCAAATGAAACGCGTTTGTTTCGCGCGGCGTGGGCAATTCAAATTCGACGGTACGATATGTTTTGTACGGCGTTTGCGCGGAAAAACTCGTGTTCTTGGTGCGCTCGTTAGTTAAACGTTCCACATCAATGTCCGCTATCGCCATCTGCGTTTCAAACCGAAAACGTTCGGTGCGCGCAAGCACAATTCCATTTTCCGCAATCAAGGAATGCCCAGCAAACACCACATCGGTAGTGGACTCGTTCGCGCTCGCACCCGCGTACAGATATGCGGCGAGACAGCGTCCCGATTGATGCGCGACCAAATCCGTTCGGTACCCGGACTTGCCGAGTGTGTCATCGCTCGCCGACGGATTGAATAAAATCGTCGCGCCGCCCAATGCTTTATCACTGCTCGGCGAATTGATTGCCCACAAGTCTTCGCAAATCTCGATGCCAATCACACAGCCCGCAACATTTTGCGCGCGAAAGAGCAGGTCAATGCCGAACGGCACGCGACGTCCGCCGACTTCGATTTCATTGAATTGCGCCAAGCGTCCCGAAGTGAACCAGCGTTCTTCGTAATATTCTTGCGTCGTGGGCAAATACGATTTCGGCGTGATGCCGAGAATCTCACCCTTGCAGAGCAGCGCGGCGCAGTTGTAAATTTTGCCGTCTTGCAACAAAGGTAAATCAACAACAACGGCGAGAGGAATGTTTTGCGTCGCCTGCGCGAGCGTTTGCAGCGCGTCGCGCGCCGCTTGGAGCAGCAGCGATTGATAAAACAAATCGCCGCAGGTGTAACCCGTGACGCCGAGTTCGGGAAAGAGGACCAGCGCGCAGCCCGCGTCCGCCGCGCGTGCCAGCGCATCCAACATCGCCCGCGTATTGAATTCTACATCGGCAACGCGCAGTGCGGGACTGACGACGGCGGCGCGCACAAAACCAAATTTGAATAGATTTTCCATTTCCAAACAAAGCGCCGCGCCAACGCGCGGCTCGGTCCATTTTTCCAACAGACCTTTTTATTTACTCACTCACGTTACGCAGAATTGTCATTTCGAGCGGTCTTGCGAGAAATCTCGGTGGAAAAAACTGAGTTTTCTCACAGAGTTCACCCCGAAGGATTGAGGGGTTCGAAATGACATGCGTAAGGTGAATTACTCACGTTACGTCGCAACCACTTGTTGCGAGGTTTTCAAACGCGAATCTACGCGAATCGAAACGAATTCACGTGAATTTTTAGAATTTTCGTGCAAATTCGCGTTTCCGTCTCCGAACCCTATCGCTATTTTTATTGGTCATGCGTAACATCAGTTAATCAGCATGCGCGGCAGTCGGTTCGCGCGCGACCGCATTGGCGTTGCCGTTTCCGCCGAGTTTGTGCCGCACCTGTTCCTCAATCCACGCGTAGGTTTGCGCCAAACCTTCCTCCAATGAAATCTGTGGTTCCCAGCCCAGCACCTCGCGCAAACGCGTATTGTCCGAATTGCGCCCGCGCACCCCTTGCGGACCCGCAATATGTTTTTTAGAAATTTGGATGCCCGCGATGTTGGCGACCATATCGGCGAGTTGATTGATGGTGATTAAACGGTCTTGCCCCAGATTGAGCGGTTCGCGATAGTCCGAACGCATCAACTTGTGAATGCCCTGCACACAATCGTCAATGTAACAAAACGAACGCGTCTGTTCGCCATCGCCCCAAATTTCGATTTCGTCATGCCCCGTCAATTTCGCGTACGCGACCTTACGGCACATCGCGGCGGGCGCTTTTTCGCGTCCGCCATCCCACGTTCCGAGCGGACCAAAAATATTGTGAAAGCGCACCGTACGCGTTTCCAGACCATAATCCTGGAAATAGTGCATGCACAAACGCTCGGTCACCAATTTCTCCCAACCATACGCGTCTTGCGGCTGCGCGGGATACGCATCCTCTTCTTTCAAGGGTTTCACGTTCGCGTCTTCTTGCAGATATTCCGGGTACACACACGCAGACGAGGTGTACAACAAACGCGTCACGCCGTTTTGATGCGCGGCTTCGAGCGTATTGAGATTGATGAGCGAATTGTTGTGGAGGATTTGCGCGTGATGTTTTGAAATGAAACCCATGCCGCCCATATCCGCCGCCAGCGCGTATACTTCGTCAATGTCTTGCGCCGCTTTCAGCGCATTGTCCCATACACGCAGGTCGGCAACGAGAAATTCATCCGCCGCCGTCGCGCTGTATTCGGGACGTTTCACATCCACGCCGCGCACCCAATAGCCCTGCTTTTTGAGAAACGTGGTGAGATGATGTCCGATAAAACCGCCTGCGCCCGTGACGAGCGCGCGTGTTTGCTTTGCCATGGAAACTCCAGAAGTTAGAGATTGGAGACTAGAGAGATTGGAGACTAGAACTCAATGTGCAACTCTTTTGTGAGACAAATGTCATTTCGAGCCGTCTTTGCGAGAAATCTCATTCGAGCCTTGCGAGATTTCTCGCTCCGCTCGAAAGGACAAAAGTGTTGCACATTAGGTACTAGAGATTAGAGATTGGATGTTCGTCATTCGTCATTCGTAAATCGTCATAACTTGTGCATTGTGCAATGTTCATTGTGCATTGACATTTGACATTTAACGAATCGCCATCTGCAATTTGCCATTTGCCCTCTGCGCGCCGTGATTCGCCACGTACCAATCAATCGTCTCGCGCAATCCCTGTTCAAATGGCGTCTGTGAAACGAAACCGAATTCGTTTTTCGCGCGCGTCGTATCCAGCTTGCGGCGCGGCTGTCCGTTCGGTTTCGTCTTGTCCCACACCAATTTTCCTTCAAAGCCCGTCAGACGCGCAATCAGTTCCACCAAGTCCTTGATGCTGATTTCGTACGCGCTGCCCAGATTCACCGGCGCAGGGTCATTGTATTTTTCGGCGGCGAGCAAGATTCCTTCTGCTGCATCTTGGACAAACAAAAATTCGCGCGTCGGACTGCCGTCGCCCCATACTACAATCGAATCATCGCCGCGTTCTTTTGCTTCCACACATTTGCGAATGAGCGCGGGAATCACATGCGACGACGCGGGGTCAAAATTGTCGCGCGGTCCGTACAAATTCACGGGCAGCAGATAAATCGCGTTAAAGCCGTACTGTTCGCGATACGTTTGGCTCTGCACGAGCAGCATTTTTTTCGCCAGTCCGTACGGCGCATTGGTCTCTTCGGGATAGCCATTCCACAAATCATCTTCGTGAAACGGCACGGGCGTAAATTTTGGATACGCGCACACGGTGCCGAGCGCGACGAATTTTTCCACGTTGCTTTTGTACGCTTCGTGCATCAGCTGCGCGCCCATCATCAAGTTGTCGTAAAAAAATTCGGCGGGATGCTCGCGGTTTGCGCCAATGCCGCCAACGCGCGCGGCGGCGTGAATGATGAGATTGGGGTTCAAATCGCGCAGCGCGCGGCGCACGTCGCCGATTTCGCGCAAATCATATTCGCGGCTGCGCGGCGCAAAAACTTCGCGCGCGCCGCGCTGTTTCAATCCTTCCACGAGGAACGCGCCGAGAAAACCGCCGCCGCCCGTAACCCAGACGCGTTTGTCCTGCCAAAAATTATGCCCGTTCGAGTGCTTGGAATTCATGAACATTCCGGAGAAAATTAAGAATGTCGCGCGCACGCGCAACGAGGGAAATTCCCCCCCAAAAAATTTTGTGCGTTGCCGCAGACCCCACAATCGCCCAAGACGCGGTATGGATGACGAGTACGATGCCCGCAAGCGAACATCGTACTGGCTTCCGATTATAGCACACGCGCACGCCGCGCCCAAAGATTCACGCCTCGCCCGCGTTCAAACTTTTTCCGCGCGGTGTATGCCTCCGCCGCGCGCCGTAGCGTCCCAAAACGACTGCCATACCGAACAACGTCCACAAGACGAGTGCGGCTTTGTTGCCCCACATGTTCGCTTCCAACAAATCGCTTGCCAGCGCCGCGCACAGCGCGGCAAAAACTCCTAACGCCAAATCGCGTTTTACCGCGCGCGTGAGCGCGTGCCACGTCGCATACAACGCATACGCGCACAGCGCCGCGAACGCGCCCAGTCCCACCAAGCCCGTTTCAAAACCGATTTGCAAAAAAAGATTGTGCGCGTGTTGGCGCTGCGGCGTCGTCAACAGGTCACTCGCCAGATTCTCGGCATACGCTGTATACGCGTTCAAACCATGCCCAAACGGTTCGCGCAAAATTTCGCGCGCGCTAAAGTCCCACACTTGCTGTCGTCCTTGCAATGAAATAAACACATTGCTTATATTGATGTGAAATGGCAGTGCCGCCGCAAGGTCTTCGGCATACGCGTATAGCAAAATCACTACAAAGATGCCGAGCGGTAACATAAAAACCAACCCGCGACGATACAAACTAAAAAACAACAGCACGCCAAAAAACGCGCCGAGCCACGCGCCGCGCGACTGGAGCAGCCACAACATCACCACCATCGGCGCGAGCGAAACACTGCCAATCCAACGCAGTCGTTTATCAGAATTGAAAATCAGCGCCAGCGCCAATGGCAAAATCGCCGCCAGCGCGCCGCCCACCATATTCGGATTGGAAATTTGCAAGCCGAACAAACGCGGGTGAAACAACGCGGAAACGTCCACCAATTTATCCGGCGAGGGAGTAGTCAAAAAAGGCGCGAGCAGCGCAGTCGCCGCGCCAAAGAGCACCACGCCCGCCGCCACATTCCACAAGCGCGCCGGATGTTCTGCATAGTCCACCACCAAAAAAAAGAGCGTGATGCTCACCACCAACCGCGCGGCAACCAGCCCCGTATCGTACACGGACGGCGCGCGCACCATCGCCCACAAGACCGCCGCTGCCAACGCCAGCACGAGCGCGTTCGCGCGCGTCAGCGGAACCGGACTGCCAAAGGCGAGCCAGCGCAAAAAGAGTACAAGCGGAACGGAACCCAAACTGACCAGCAATAATGGCGAATAAAAGAGAACGCAAAGCAGCGCGGGAAAAAACAGTGGAATGACATAGCGGTACACACGACGCGCGCCGCGTTGCAGCGCGGCGCGCGTCGTGTGCGGCACGGCGTCGCTGGCGTGACGCGCCGCAACGTTTATTTGAAGAGCAAGCGGTAACTCCATCGCCTATTTGACCCAGACCGGGTCGGTGTCATTGGATTCGCTCTGACTGATATTCCGCAGATTCGAGCCGTCCGCATTCATTAACCAAATTTGAAAATTGAGCGTGCCGTCATTCGCCTTGAACGCAATTTGTTTGCCGTCGGGTGACCAGGTAGGTTTCTGTTTGTAAATGAATGGATTGCCGCCGCGCGTGATTTGGGTCGAAACACCCGTCCCCAAATCCAATACAAAAATTTCGTCACTGCCTGCCTCGCGGCTCACATACGCAATTCTGCCGCCGTCGGGCGACCATACCGGGTCATACGCCAGTCCGCGCGCAAGATGCGTCAGCAATTTTTGCTGCCCATTGTTTTCATCTTGAATCCAAATCTGCAGCACATCGCGGTCATCGGGCGCAACAATCAAACGGCGCGAACGGTCCGGCGAAAATGGTTCGCGCACCAACGCCAAATCGTACAAAACCCCGCCCGTCAATCCTTGAATAATCGTTCCGTCGGGACGCATCACCACAATCGAAGGTTCCAAAAAGCGGTCCGTCACGACAAGCAAATTGCCTTTGAGAAAATCGGGCAGCGGCGTGGAAAGCATTTGCCGAATCGTCGGTGTGTTTGTAGGCAGCACGGTCGGCGTCAGACGCGCAAACAATGTCGCGGCAGGAATCACTTGGGGCGTGCGCGTCGGAAAGGGCGTGAACGTCGCCGTCACTTCAATCCAGTTTTCCGGCGTCGGCGTGTACGTGCCTGTCGTAATCGCAACGGCAGTGGCAACTTGCGCTGCGGCGACACGCGTTTCCACATTGAGCGCAGTGGGCGCTTTGGTGACCAAAATAATCGGCGTCGCCGTCGCGTGATTGCGCGGGAATGGCGTTGGTGTGCCGACGCGTTCGACGAACGCGGTCTGTTCCACCGCAATCGCCGCCGCCGTCACAACATTTTCCGCCGTCGGTGTATTGGTCACCACCACAAATTGCCCGGGGCGCGCGACAATCCGCAGGGTCGGATGCGCGCCGCTTTTCAAATCCAACCCGCCGCTGTCCCATGTGAACAAACTGTTATCGGGACCCGCCGGACCTTCGAGCCGCACAACCAGAAAAGTGTGTTCATTAATATCGTTGACGAGCGCGGGAATCTGGTCGTCGGCGAAACGAAACGCGTTCACGCGTCCCAAATCGAGGTCGGTCGGCTTGAATGGTTCGCCGATGCTGCTCAAAACCGTTGCATCAGAAAAATCTTTTGGCGTTAAATCTTCCCAGTCTTGAAAATCTGGCAGACGCAGCAAACTCGCGCGCCATTCTCCTTGCGCGCCCAAATTATCGCGGCTCAGTCCCGTGAGTTCAATTTGCGCGGCAATGATTTCGGAATTGGGCGCGAGTGCGGAAACATCAAAAAAGAGAATGCTCGAATAACGGTCACTGCCAAAAAAGCCCGCGTGCAAGTTGCGGTCGCCCCAATGCGGTTTATCATCATTCGATTTCAAATAGCCGCTGCGCGTGGGGTCGGCGACGGAAACATATTCGCGCGCGTCGGTGGGCGCTGTCGGCAACGGCACGCTTGTGCTCGCATTCGGCGGCGGCGCAATGGGCACGGGGGTCGGCGTCGCAGCTGCCGTGACGGAAGGCGCAATCGTTGGCTGAAGCGAAGACACGAGCGTTGGCGTGACCGTCGGACGGGGCGGATTGATGAGGTTCGGCGCAATGAACAAGAACGCGCCAAAGGCAACCAGTGATGCCAGAATCCAAAGAAGGGTGGTCAGACTGGGCAGACGTGAAGAGAGGTTATTCATCAAGCTAGAAACTGAAAATTAATGGTTAAGAGTCAGTGGTTTCGCACTTGCAGTTGGATGGTCTGCGCGCTATTTCGGGCTCGGCATCAAGCGTTCTTTTGTCCGTAGTAATAGTAATAATAACCCGCCGCTTGCTTGGCGCCCATTTTGTTCAAAATCACGCCGACGACTTTGCCATTCGCGCGTTCCAGCGTGGCAACCGCGCGCCGCGCAATTTCGGTACGCGTCTTGCCCGAATCCACGACCATGACCGTGCCCGAACAACGTGACGCGAGAATGCTCGCGTCGGCAACAGGCAACACCGGCGGCGAATCTATAATCACCAAATCGGTGCTTTGCCGCAGGGACGCGAGAATTTGCGTCATCAAGCGCGAGTCCAACATCTCGGCAGGGTTCGGCGGAATCGCGCCGCTCGTAATCACGCGCAAGGTTTCGACGCCGGTCGTCTGCATCACCTGGTCAACGGTTACGCCGTCACGCGTAAAGAGGTCGGTGAGTCCGACATCATTTTTCAGTCGAAACATTTTGTGTGTGGACGGGCGGCGCAAGTCCGCGTCCACCAACACAATCTTTTTTCCCACCTGCGCGAGGGACACGGCAAGATTTGCCGCCGTGGTACTCTTGCCTTCGCCCGGACCCGCGCTTGTCACCAACATCACGCCGCCGGGATTTTCAATGC
>JAKOPZ010000043.1 GCA_029778615.1 Chloroflexota bacterium
CAACACACAACACACAACACACAACACACAACACACAACACACAACACACAACACACAACACAATTTCGCTTTTAGCCACGCTTTTTGCCGTTAGTAGTATCTTCCTCGTTGGGCTTTTCCTCACCCCATCTGTTTTGGCAGATGGGCCCAACTCCAGCACACAAGAATCCGCGTCCGGCTGCCAATCTGAAGTTGATATTGATTTTCCAAGCGTAACTCTTCATCCTGAAAATGGACCAAGATATGCGCGCGTCGAAGCTACCGTTTTGAGTAATTGTACGGTCTCCATGTCCCAGCCCGTTCTTCTCATGAATGCGCCAGCTGTTACAGCTGCAGAACAACCGGGCAAGTTTCAAGGACCCGCCACTGAGGAACCGGGGCAATTTTCGGAATCGGCTCAAGCGCTTGGGACAACACGCACTGTCGAAATCAATATCTGGGAAGAAGATTGTTGCGGAATTCGTACGAATGGAATGCGTACGGCGCAAATATATTCTTATACTGGTTCAACCGTTACTTTGCTGAGTTTGAGCTCGCCTTGGGATGCGTGTTGCTACTGGTGGCATCTTTTATCTGGCCCGAAAAACCCAACGGATATACGAGTTCCTCTGAAGCATGGGCAAAGGGCGTGGTTCGTTTCTACTGCAATTGGAGTGATCCCCTTCCATTCTGTCCTGGTTTTGTCCAACAATATCCTATCAAACATATAGCCCGCATGACGCTCTACGGAAATGGCTACATCAAAACAACCGGCACAAAATCCAAGGGGATTATCATTCCACTGGGCAAGGTTGTCTATACTGCCCGCGTCTACTAAAAAATATGTCAGCCCAACCGCCGTCTTTGCAAAAGCGAGTGTGGGCAAGCGTTCGGCTTGCTCGTGTTCTTGGTCTCATCGGATTACTTGGGGGTGTCATTGCCATAATGCTCATCCTGCCATACCAAGTAAAGAGCTTTTATCCCGATGCAACATATTTCACGACCGAGATGTTTCAAAATCGCGGCGTGATGTTTATGACACTTATGCTGCTTGCGTTTTTGACCGCAGGGTTCTTGACAATGCTAACGCTCGTAATCAAGAACTCCAAGTGGTTGGCGATTTTGATTACTGTGGCAGGGATTGTTCTACTCACAATGAGCACCTTGACATTAGCAAGTGTGGGCGGATATGCTTTTTATCCTGCGATTTGTGTTTTGGCGAGTGGAATTCTTTTCTTGCGCTCCATCCCTTGAATTACAGAAACAACGCTTTATCAACAGAAGCGATGGACGCGACTTTTCTAGAGCAGACCATTCTCTGCCAATACGATACAAGAGCGGATGCTTGCCGCATCCGCTCTTGATTTTGCTCGACGGCAATGGCAAAGCATTGTGGCGCAAATTTGGCAGAATCTCGCGCGAACAATTGGAAGCGGAATTGAAAACCGCGCTGCCATGATTTCCAAAATGAAAAACACTGTCGCGTAACGCGACGGTGTTTTTGTTTGAGGGTATAATCGTGATGGAGGTTGCGATGCCCAAGAAATCTCTTAAACGCGTCCCCGCCGAAATCAAAGCGTTCCTGTCCGCGTATGACGCGAATGTTCAAGCCATTGCACTGCAAGCCCGCGCGCTCGTTTTGGAAATTGTGCCGGACGCGCTCGAACAAATTGATGTGCCAGCGAAAATGCTCGCGTACGGATTTGCGGCGACGTACAAGGATTTGATTTGTGTCATCATGCCGCAAAAAACGTATGTGAATTTCGGATTTCCGCGCGGCAGCAGCTTGCCCGACACCAAAAAATTATTGACTGGCACAGGGAAACGCGCGCGGCATGTGAAATTGATGGATGCAAAGCAAGTGGCTATGCCAGAGTTGAGCGCGTTATTGGAAGCGTCTGTCGCTCAACTCAAAAGCAATTAGTGGAACATTTTCCTTTTGCGTTCGTCTCTTTTGTAATGAGCCGCGCATGAACCGCCGACGCTTTTTTCTCGCCATCTTATTTGGAGACCTGTTATTGGGAATCGTCTTGGTCTGGCTTGCGCGCGAACTAACCATTTCATCCACGACGACTCCTTTACTTTCCACCGTCCAACCGACGTTGGAAGCCGCCCGCGCCGCAACAATCACTCCATTCTTTACACAAACGCGTCCCCTTTCGCCAACCGGTACGCGGACTCCGATTCGAATACTGCATCCGACCTTGCCACCGCGCACGCGCACTTTTACGCCGACGCCGCTCGATATAGACCCACAGATTCTTGCACTGCTAGATCTGAAACCCGACGCGTATTGTGTCAAACCTTTCGAGCAATCTCCTTCCTGTTTTGAAACCGCCGTCGTCGCCATTCTCGAATATCTTGACAGTCATCCGAATTCGCCCGCGCGCGCAAAGTTGCAAGACAAAGCGTTCGACCTCGCGCATCGTCTTGCCAATGACCCAACGCGCGCGCTCAATTGGATTGTGGATGATTGGGTACACAAAATTTTGCCCGAACGCATTCGCGCAACAAGTGACCCGACGACGAATGTTCCGTACCTGTGGCGCGACCGCATGAACGTCGTCAAGACGGACATGGACCAAGATGGACGCGCGGATTATTTTGTCGCGCTGCAATACACAGAGGGCGCGGCGTACCGCGTTGCGGGCGCGCTCTATTGGATTCGTTTTGAGAGCAACCACTCGAACGTCCAGAATTTACAGAATGATATCTCGTCTAAAGAATCGCGTGTGCCGCGCATCTTGGCAGTACGCGATTTGGATTTGGATGGGCGAATGGAGATTGTGTACGTCACAACTGACTGCGGCGCATCCAATTGTTTCGAGCAAATTCGCGTGCGTGCGTTTGAGGATGGCGCCTTCCGTGACATGCCCAGAGTCTCGTTCCGCGCGGCGCAAAATGGCGGCTGGCAAATTCGCGACTTGCCCGACGGCAAAGCGGAATTGATTATGGATGTGCGCGATGGCGCGTCGCTCGGTTCGCGTGGACCGTATCCGCCGTATGAACTGCATTTTCGTTCCCTCCGCAATGAATATGTTCCACTTCTCACTTCGACCCAGTACGAACTCGTCGGATTCTCTGCCTTGCAGTACTCGGAGCAATTGATGTTGGAGGGACGTTACGCCGATGCGATTGCGTACTTGGAAAAAGTCTCTATTCAAAAATTGGAGTACTCGGGGGAAACGTTTGATTATCGTCCCTACGCGTTGTATCGAATGGGCATGTTGTATTTGTATTTGGATGACGTACAAAACGCGCAGCGTGCTTGGCAAGAGCTCATTACACACTATCCCGATTTGACAATCAGTCACGACGTTTCAAAATTTCGCACGCTTGCGCAAACGGGTGACGACGCGTGGCGCATTTGCAAGTGGCTTGACCAGAACGCGCAAAACTGGACCCCTGCACAGGATTTGAGCATATATGGCAGGACGTATCCACTGTACTTTGGATGGGGCAAAATGTGCGACGCCACGCAATTCCTCCGCGCGACGCAGTGGACGAGTACTCAAACCATCGAAACGCAAATGCAAGTGCGCGGAATGAATTGGCAAACGGTTTCGAATGAATATGACTTGAACGGCGACGGTGTGAAGGACCCGCTTGGAATTTTTTCCTTTCAGAAATTGAATGTGCCGTGGGCAATGCTTTCGTAAGGGCAAGCATACAACCCGACAGTAGTTAGTTTCCATCCGAAAACCTCATTGGTCTAGGTTTTGGGTTTGACGCGTCGTTTGGGCTGTGTGAGTTTTGTTGCCATGACGACGAGATTATTTGTGATAATGCGCCACCCGACCCAACGTTCCAATCCCGCCTCGCCGCGATTCAGACAGCGATCGAGATGGCGGGCGCGCTTGAGTCCACTGATGCGCCCTTCGA
>JAKOPZ010000261.1 GCA_029778615.1 Chloroflexota bacterium
AATGGACATTCTCGATTTCATTATCGGCGCGACGTTGATGAATGCGATGCCGCATTTTGTGTTAGGTGTTTGGAAAGCGCGCATGTTCAGCGCGTTCGGTTTCGGCGATACGCAAAACATCGCGTACGGTGTTTTGAATTTCGTTATCTCATTCGGATTGTTTTTGTTCAAGTATGGATTCGCGGGTCTTGCGCAAAATGGAAATTATGCGGGCGCGCTGACACTGCTCGTCATTTATTTTTTGACGGGACGTTTTTGGTACGCGCGCTTTAATCAACCAAAGATTGAAAAAACAGAGAGGAGTCATGCAACATGAATGTTACACAAACAATCACACGCAAGGACAATCTGCTGCGCGATACGCTGCGCGCCAACAGTATTTTTTCGGGCGTGAGTGGTCTCGTTCTTGTAGTCGGCTTTGCGCCGTTAGCGAATTTTATCGGCGTGGCATGGGCATGGACACTCATCGTGCTGGGCATCGGCTTGTTGGGGTATGCGTTCCTTTTGATGCAAGCATCGCGCCGCGCGGAACTTGAGATGAAGGAAGCGATGGTGTTTATTGTTTCGGATGTGGTATGGGTACTCCTGAGTGTCGTCCTGTTGCTGACGGATTGGATTCCGTTCACCATAGAAGGGAGATGGCTCATTGTCATTCTCGCGGATGTCGTCGCGTGTTTTGCGGTGTTGCAGTTCATCGGCGCGCGGCGAATTGGGGGAACACGCTAAGGCATACAAGATAGATGCCCCGTTGCAGCACACGCGATGGAGTGGGAGTGGTTTTTTGTACGATGTACAAATCATACATGTAGAGAGTAGATGCCAAGAGACTCTACATTGAATTGACACTTTCCCCAAGGTAACCAGAAATTCTTAAATGCCCAACGGGAAATCCGGAAAGACGCTGGCGTGCATTTTGGCAACCGCTTTACGCAATTCGATTTCCGGCGCAAAGAGATTAATCCAATCTATCAACGGATACGCGGGTAATTCATCTGTGGCATCGTCGTCAAGCACGCGCGTATACGTCCACAATATCACGCCGCGCGTTGCCAGCATTGTTGCCGGGGGCGGTTCCGGCGCAATCTGAAACGTCCAGCCCGCACGCGCCAATTCCGACAATTGCACAAAGAATTCATCCATCGTTCGCGTCCTTTCGCTATAAACTTGACGCGAGTATAAGGCGAACACCTGTTCGCATCAAATCGCCTCCTCAAAGAATGAACCAGTTCCGCACCTTATCCTCACTCAAAACACCGCAACCGTTGTAACCCCGTCGCTCCCGCATTGGTTTTCCAAATCGCCTCGTCTATCCTGCGCGTTTGCAACATCTCGAACGTCGTCACCCACAACGGATAACGCGGATAGATTTTTCGCCGCGCCCGCTCTATCAAATGCGCGATGGTTTCTGCTTGCGTCCAACTCGTCGTCACCACCAATACGTTCGGGTCAGGTTCCTCGCGCCGCTGTGACATTCGCCATGACACGCGGTCACTCTCAACGTACATCGAGCCAAGAGAGTGACCGCGTGTCATCTGCCAATAAAAATATTCATCAAATTTCGCGCGGAGGTTGTTTTCGGATTCGCGCGTGCGGTCAATCTCGACGACAAAACGAAACGGTTCAACTTTCCCATGCCACACCCCGCGTCCATCGGGCAAAAAGCGATGCCACGCGCTGCCATATTTGAAATAGCGCGCACTCTCGATCTCACTGAACCATTCAAATTTCACGCCGCGTTCGCGCGCCAAGCGCACCCATGCCAGAAAAAAATCATTTGCCGCAATGGTGTGCTCCAGATGAAACACCAAACGTTTCGCCCCCGAACGCCCGCCGCTCTCTTTCAGATAGCGTTTCACCCCGCGCCCAAAACCCGCTTCTGCCGCCTCATATTGCG
>JAKOPZ010000262.1 GCA_029778615.1 Chloroflexota bacterium
ACCGACCTCGCGCAAGCATTATCCAACAACGCGTCGAGTACAGATTTACAGCGCGCGGCGCAACAAGCCGCGAACGCATTACAAAACGCGCAGCAGCAACAAGCATTGCAACAAGCGCTCGCGCAAGCATTGAACCAAGCCGACGCGTCGCAGCAAGCGATGGCGCGGGCGTCAAACGCGAGTCAAGCGTCAAACGTCAATTCAAATCAAGGACAACAAGGAAATCAGGGGCAAGGGCAAGGACAGGGTCAAGGACAAGGGCAAGGGCAGGGTCAAGGGCAAGGACAGGGACAAGGACAAGGGCAAGGGCAAGGCGCGGGACAGGGCAAAGGACAAATCGGCGGCAACGTCGTCGGCGGTGGCGGCGGCGCAACGCAAGGCACCGTCGGCGGACCGAATGGGCAGAATAAAAATTTTGGAACGGATGATGCCAACACCGTCTATTCGCCATTCTCTGCGGGACAAGGGCAACAACAAAATGTAAATGGGCAAGATACAGGCGGCGGACAAACGACAACGCAAAACACAAAAACATCGCCGCAGCCCGGCGCAAACAATTCCGCCATCGTTCCGTACTCGCAAGTGTTTCAACAATACAATCAAATCGCCGGACAAGCGATGCAAAATTCGTACATCCCGTCGGGATTGAAAGAGTATGTCAAGGAATATTTTAGTCAGTTGGAACCGTGAAGGGGTGAGGGGGTGACAGGGTGAACGGGTGAAACGTCAAACGTGAAACGTAGTTACGAATTTATTCGTTCCATGTGTGAATGCTGAAACGTCAAATCTCAAATCTCTAATCTCCAGTCTCCAATCTCCAATTATGACTCCCGAACAATTCAACGAAACTGCAAACGCAATCGAAAATGAAGTGAGTCGCGTTATCGTCGGACAACGCGACATTGTGCGGCAAACGCTCACGACACTTTTAGCAGGCGGCAACGCGCTGCTTGAGGGCGTACCGGGCTTGGGCAAGACGATGTTGGTGCGGACGCTCGCACAAGTATTGGATTGCAAGTTTTCGCGCATTCAATTCACGCCTGACCTCATGCCCGCCGATATTGTCGGCACAAACATTTTGGTCGAAGACGAAAATGGCGCGCGGCGTTTTCAATTTGAAGC
>JAKOPZ010000044.1 GCA_029778615.1 Chloroflexota bacterium
AGACGAATCCCTGCGCGCGACAATGCAAACGCAATTGCAGCGCGCACGTGCGAATCCGTTTTTGCTCCAACTGTTGCTCAAACAATGGCAGCGCATCTTGAACCGCCTCGCGTATTTTTATGCACAGTTGGCGTCGCTGCCGCGCCGCAAGCGGCGCGCGTTGCAGCGCGCGTTGGCGACCTCGCTCGTCGGCGCGGCGCTCCTACTCGCCTTGAGCAGTGCGCCCATTGTTCACGCCGGAACCATAGTAGTCAATGGCGACGGTTCGGGCGGGACGTGTTCGCTGTCCGATGCCATCACCACTGCCAACACGGGCACGGACACGGGCAATTGCACTGGCGGCTCGCTCGGCGCCGACACGATTGATTTACTAACCAATGTCACACTCTCCGCGCCACTGCCCTACATCACCTCCAACATTACGCTCGAGGGCAACGGCTTCACCATCAGCGGCAATACCGCGTTTCGCGTGTTGTATGTCCAGGCGAGCGGCGACTTGACCATAGACAACGCGACCATCAAAGATGGATATGCTTATCGAGGCGGCGCGGTTTATAATGAGGGCACGCTCACCATCAATGACAGCACCCTCAGCGGCAACCGTGCCGCAAATCGCGGCGGCGCGGTTTTTAATAACGGCACGCTCACCATCAATACCAGCACCCTCAGCGGCAATTCCTCAACCTATGATAACGGCGGCGCGATTTTTAACGACTTGAATGCCACCCTTACCCTCACCAACAGCACGCTCAGCGGCAACCGTGCCGCAAATCGCGGCGGCGCGATTTTCAACAACACTTTTGCCACCCTCACCCTCACCAACAGCACGCTCAGCGGCAATTACGCAAACAGCGACGACGGCGGCGCGATGCTTAACGCCAACTATGCCACCCTCACCCTGAACCGCACGCTTATCAGCGGCAACAGCGCCACCGGTGACGGTGATGAAATCTATAACGAGGCATTCGGCAGTATCACTGCCAACAACTACAACCTCTTTGGACACAGCGGCATCACCAATGCGCAAGCATTCTCTGTCTTTACCCCCGGCGCAAACGATTTTAACGCGACCAGCGATGGCGATGGAACAAGTACGCACGTTCCCACCGCGCTTGCGTCCATCCTCAACACCACTCTCGCCAACAATGGCGGTTTCACCCAAACCCACGCGCTCGTCACCGGCAGCCCTGCGCTCGACAAGGCGCCGAACACAGACTGCTATGCCGCACCCGTCGACATGGGGGACCAACGCGGTTTCCCGCGCAACATTCCCATCGGACATCCCCCCACTTCCAATGACTGCGACATCGGCGCGTTTGAACTCCAAGCCACCACCGCCGTCAATGTTGCGAACGTGCGCGGCATGGCGAAAGAAAATAAAAATATCTTGAAATGGCAAACGACGAGCGAAGCGCAGATTGCGGGCTTTAACGTGTTCCGCAAAAGCGGCAAAGGCGAATGGAAACAGGTCAACGCGAAATTCAGACAGGCGAAAAATGCGGGGAGTGCGCAAGGAAACAAATATACGTTTCGTGACAAAAAAGTGCAGGCGGGAAAAACGTATCGTTACAAAATTCAGGTTAAATATCTCGACGGACATGACGAGTGGACAAATGTGGTTCGCGTAAAGACACCATAAGCAGAAAGCAAAACCCCGTCTCGAATTTCGAGGCGGGGTTTTGTTTTCTTTCTCGCGCGCGCTTCAGACCTGACAGGTTTTCAAACAAACGCTTCACGTGGCGCGGGCGCGGCATAGTGCGCGGTTGCTGTACTGTGAACACACGCGCTCAAAACTTGTCAGGTCTCTTGTCCACGCGCGCTCCAAATTCAACGCCAATAATTTTTCCAAAATTTCATCGGCGGATAAATCGCGTGACCAACCATACGCGTCCAACACCGCGTCGTCCAATTTGCGATACGCGTTTTGTAACCACT
>JAKOPZ010000263.1 GCA_029778615.1 Chloroflexota bacterium
GTCCAACGCACCGAACGGTTCGTCCATCAACAACAGCGGCGGATTGAACGACAGCGCGCGCGCAATCGAGACGCGCTGCTGCATCCCCCCCGAAAGTTGGTACGGATAATGTTTTTGAAAACCGTCGAGTTCCACCAGAGACAACATGGCATGGGCGCGCTCGGCGCGTTCCTGCGGTGCCGCGCCCATAATTTCCAACGGCAGCTGCACATTTTTTTCCACCGAACGCCAATCGAATAACACGGGCGCTTGAAACACAATGCCGTATTCGCGATTCACGCGCGCTTGCGGCGCCGGTTTTCCATTCACCAGCACCGTGCCGCTCGTCGGCGCAATCAAATCGCCGATGATACGCAGCAGCGTAGACTTGCCGCAGCCCGACGGACCGATGAGCGAAACGAATTCGCCTTGCTCGATTTGCAAATTGATGTCTTGCAGGGCAAGCGTTTGATTCATTCCGGACTTGAATATTTTATTGACAGAGTTGATAGAGACGACAGACATAAGGACAAGTTAAAAGTAAAAAGTTAAAAGCTAAAAGCGAATTCCGTGCGTACCTTGTACTTTGGCTTTTAACTTTTAGCTTTCCAACTTTCGCATATTGCGCGTCATCACACGTTCGAGCAAAGTGACGCTGATAAAAAAGAGAATTCCGACGAGTGCGGTAAAAAGAATGACTGCCCACAATTTGGGCGGGGTGATGGCATAGTACTGATTGAAATTCAAAATCGCGCCGCCGAGCCCGTCGCGAATGCCTGTGGGCAGTTCGCCGATAATCGCGCCCACAATCGAGGTCGTTGCCGCGATTTTCAGCGCGGTGAAAATGTACGGGAGCGCGGAGGGCATCCGCACTTTCCACAATGTCGTCCAATCCGACGCCGCGTACGATTTCATCAATTCAATCGCGCGCGGGTCGGGCGAACGCAAGCCGCGCAAGGTGTTGATGGTGACGGGAAAGAAACAAAGGTACGCTGCCAAAATGGCAACCGACCACCAGCCCGCGTTGAGCCACACGACCACCATCGGCGCGATGGCGAGAATCGGAATCGTTTGCGAAGCGACGACGTACGGCGAAAGTGCGCGTTCCAATAAATTGGAATGGGCAAAGACGATGCCGAGAACCAAGCCGAGCGTGGTGCCAATAACGAATCCCGCGAGCGCCGCTTGCATCGTCACGACAGCCGCTTGGGCAAGCACATTGACGAGCGGGGGACCATTGCGCTGTGCAGGTTGAATGAGCGCGCCAAAAATATCCCACAAGTGCGGCATGTTTAAATCGCTCGCGATTTTGAGGTCAAAAGGCGGAAACCACAGCAGATTAAACAGCGCGCCATTCGCGGTGGAAAAACGCCACGGTGAACCTGCCGCAAACTTGAGCGCTTCCCATACAACGCAAACCAAAATAAACACAAGGACAAAGCGCGCGACGGTCAAAAATGTCGAACGCGCGCGGCTTGGCGGCGGAACGCTTACGTCCGCGCCGAGCGCTTCCATCGCGGAAATTTCCGCGTCTTGTACGAGCGCGCCGGGGAGAGTGGATTCAGCCATTTGTCTATCTTGTCATTGCGAGGAGCGCGGCGATGGAGTTCATCGCATGCGACGCAGCAATCTCAACGCGAGTTGCATCATGCCGCCGAATTTGAAAATCATGCAGCCAAACTCAAGTCCA
>JAKOPZ010000264.1 GCA_029778615.1 Chloroflexota bacterium
ATTGCCAAATTATCTCGTCGTTCCGCATATCGCCAGCGCGACCATCGCGACGCGCGGCAAAATGGCAGAGATGGCGGCGAACAATTTGATTGCGGGAGTGAATGGCGAACGATTGCCGACGTGTGTGAATCCGGAAGTGTATGAAAAGGACGTGAGAAAGTAGTAGGTAGCAAGTAGCACGTGATGTTCCCTGCTACCTACTACCTGCTCCCCGCGCCATGTCCCTCAAACCCAAAATTCTCCGCGAAACTTTTCCGCAAGGCAAAGGATTCACCATCATCGAAGCGCCGTGGCGGCACAAGTATTTTGATGTGCCAAAAGATGACGGATGTTTCATCTGTCGCGCGCTTGATGACGCGCCGCGTCATGATGCAAAGAATCTGGTTCTCGTGCGCGGCGAACGTGCGGTTATCATGCTCAATCGTTATCCGTACACGATGGGCGCGCTGATGGTTGCGCCTGCCGCGCACGTGGGCGATTTTCGCGCGATTGACGACGAAACGCTTTTGGAAATGAATCAATTGGTGAAACGCGCGATGAATATCCTCGATGCGGCGATTCACCCCAAAGCGTACAACGTCGGTCTCAATCAAGGTGTGGACGCGGGCGCGGGACTCCAAGGCCACATTCACGTTCACGTTGTCCCGCGCTGGGGAGCCGATACCAGTTTTATCACAACAATTGGCGACGCGCGCGTGCTGGCAGAGGATGTGGACGGAATGTACAAGAGATTGAAAAAGGCGATGAAAAGCAGAGCGTAAAGGAAACACGAAAACAGGGAAAGAGGGAAACAGGGAAACAGGTGGCTCTGAATACCTGTTTCCCTGTTTCCTTTTCTGCCTGCTACTTTGTTTTCACCATTTTTGTTATAATAGGCACGAGGTTCTATGAAATGAAATACAAAGACGTGTTTATCCTCTCTGGCGCACGACTCCCCACCGGCAAATTTCAAGGTTCGTTAAAAGATATTTCTGCAACGCAGCTCGGCGCGCACGCAATTCGCGCCGCCATGTCCCGCGCGCAGGTTGACCCAAAGCAAATTGACGAAGTATTAATGGGTAACGTCGTTAGCGCGGGCTTGGGACAAGCGCCCGCGCGTCAAGCCGCGCTCGGCGCGGGTTTGCCCGATACTATCAACGCGACGTTATTGAACAAAGTCTGCGGCTCGTCACTCAAAGCGGTGATGCTTGGGACGGCGATGATTCGCGCGGGTGATGCGGATGTTTTGGTGACAGGCGGCTTTGAAAGCATGTCGCGCGGTCCGTACTTGTCGGAACATTTGCGCGGCGGCGCGCGGATGGGCGAAGTGAAATTTCGCGACGCCGTTGTGTTCGACGCGCTCACCGACCCGTTTCACAATTGGCACATGGGCAACGCGGCGGAACTCATCGCGCAAAAGATGGAAGTGACGCGCGAGGAACAAGACGAATACGCGCTGCGCTCGCATCAACGCGCGCTCGCTGCGCGCGATGCGGGAAAATTTCGCGACGAAATCGCGCCCGTTGAAATTCCCCTCAAGGGGGGGGTGAAAATTTTTGACGCGGATGAAACGATTCGCGCGGACACGTCCCTCGAAGCGCTTGCAAAACTGAAACCTGTCTTTCAAGAAGACGGCACAGTCACCGCAGGCAACGCGCCCGGCTGGAGCGACGGCGCCGCAGCGCTCGTCATCGCGGGCGAAGATGCCATCAACGGACACAAACCACTTGCGCGCGTTGCAGGCTATCACCAATCGGGACTCGCTCCCGAAAAAATTTTTTGGGCGCCTATTGATGCAATCAACGGATTGTTGAAAAAATTGAATTGGGCGCTCGACGATGTTGACCTGTTTGAACTCAATGAAGCATTCGCCGCGCAGGTTCTCGCCGATGGACGCGAACTCGGTTGGGATTGGGACAAGGTGAATGTGAACGGCGGCGCGATTGCGCTCGGTCATCCGCTTGGCGCGAGCGGCGCGAAAATTTTGGTGACGCTGCTGCATGAATTGAAACGGCGAAATGGAAAACGCGGCATTGCGTCGGCGTGTTTGGGAGGCGGGGAAGCGGTTGCCGTGGCGATAGAGATGGTCTGATACAGATGATAGAGGCGCCTGTGTTGGAACGCAAGCAATTGCTCGACGAGGAATTACATCGGATTGTCGAGCGACTCGGCGCGCGTGAGGATGTCGAAGCCGCAATCGTGTTCGGTTCGTACGCGACCGGCAAAGTTGATGCGGATTCGGATTTGGATTTGTGCGTAATTCAAAACACAGAGCTACTGTATCTCGACGAACGCAAACGTGCGCTCGAAAAATATCTCGCGCCGCATGTGGCAATGGATTTAACTGTCTATACACCGACCGAATTTCTGCGCTTCAAGCGCAAGTTGCCTTTTACGCGTGACCAAATACTAGGTAAAGGCAAAATTCTTTTCGCGCGCAATGAATCTCTATTTGCGCCGTCCGAACCACTCTCTGTCGAGGAGGTGAGACAACTTGTGATTGAGAGTTTTCAAGACTGGCTAACGCGCGCCAAGCAAGATTTGCGCGCGGCAGAGGTTTTGTTGCCCGAAGAGCTTTGGAATTTGGTCTGCTTTCATTCGCAGCAATCTGTCGAAAAATGTCTGAAAGGTTTGATTGTGCGCCGTGAACATATTACGCCGCCACGCGAACACACAATTGATAAATTGTATGTTGAGCTTCCCAAAGAATGGTTTGGCGACATGACAGCAGACTTGGATTACATGAGCAAGTTTTACACCTCGACGCGCTATCCAAATGCCGTCGCGGGCGAATTGCCTGACCATCCTGTGGGGAAAAAAGATGCCCAACGCGCACTCAGCATTGCACGGGAAGTGGTCGCGCGAACGGAACATTTAGCCAAGAAAATTGAAAATGAGCAGAACAATGGACTTTGAACTCACCGACGAACAAAAACAGATACGTGATTTGACGCGCGAATTCGCGCAAAAAGAAATCGTGCCGATTGCTGCCGAGTTTGACGCGCGCGGGGAGTTTCCGCGCGGGACGATTATGAAGTTGGGCGAACTCGGTTTGATGGGGATTGAAATTCCTGTCGAGTATGGCGGCGCGGGTCTCGATACGATGTGCTATGTGTTGGCGATGGAGGAAATTTCCAAAGCGGACGCATCGCACGGCACAATTGTTTCCGTGAACAACTCGTTGTTTTGCAACGGGTTGTATAAATTTGGAACAGCGGAACAAAAACAAAAGTATCTCGTTCCCGTCGCGTCGGGTAAAAAAATCGGCGCGTATTCTTTGACCGAACCGCAGTCGGGCAGCGACGCGGGCAACATGAAAACGCGCGCGGTCTTGAACGGCGATATGTACACCATCAACGGGCGCAAGTCGTGGGTGACGAGCGGACCCGTCGCCGATTTTGTCTTGTTGTTTGCAATGGTGAAACCCGAACTCGCGCACAAAGGCACCGCCGCGTTTATGATTGACACGACGCAGCCCGGTTTTGAACGCGGCAAAGTGGAACCGAAACTCGGCATCCGCGCGAGTGCGACCTGCGAATTGTTTTTTGATAATTATCGCGTCGCGGCGAGCGAACGCGTGGGGCAAGAGGGCGACGGTTTCAAAATCGCGATGAGTATTCTCGACGCGGGACGGATTGGCATCGCCGCGCAAGCGTTGGGCATCGCGCAAGCGGCGTTTGAAGCATCGGTGAAATATGCCAAAACACGCGAAGCATTCGGCAGTGCCATCGGTGAATTTCAAGCGATACAATGGATGCTCGCGGACATGGCGACGCGCATCGAAGCGGCGCGTTTGTTGGTCTATAACGCGGCGTTGAAAAAAATGCGCGGCGAAAAATTTACGCGCGATGCTTCGATGGCGAAATTGTACGCCAGCGAGACCGCGATGTGGGTGACGACGAAAGCGATTCAAGTTCACGGCGGCATGGGGTATTCCAAGGAATTGCCCATCGAACGATATTTTCGTGATGCCAAGATAACGGAAATCTACGAAGGCACTTCGGAAATTCAGCGCATTGTGATTGCGCGCGAGACGTTGAAATCATTCGCATGAGAACGCAAACCAAAGTTTCTACATCACGTTCCATACGCAGTGGCGTGAATGGCAAAACGAAAACGCGTGCGCGTGTGTTGTTTCCACAAGCGCGTCATTTGTCGCGCCGTGAACGGTTGGCTTTGAATTGGTACAAAAATTATTTATTGCGCGAACTGGATGGAAAAATCGAACGCATTATTCTCTATGGTTCCAAAGCGCGCGGCGATGGCAAGCCCGATTCGGACCTCGATCTTTTGATTGTTCTCAAAGAGGGAGTCTCTGAAAAAGACGCCGTCAACGGCAGTACTGTTTGGCAAACTGCGACAGACGGCGCGTACGACGTACTAGTCGAGCGAAATATAGATATCTCTCCGCTCTTGGAAACTCCCGAAAAGCTGACCAAATGGCAGCCGACATGGGCGAATATCCAAAAGGAAGGCGTTCAAATTTGGCGTCAACCAAACGCAAGCAAATCTCCTTGGCCCAATTGGACGGAGGCGGAATTGGACAAGGCACAAAAAGAACAAATCGAAATCCGATGGATGCTCGCAGAAGAAAAACTTCAAGTCGCGCACGAAGTGTATGCCAAAGAACATTGGCGCGATACGATTTCTAAGGCGTACTATGCCATGTATTACGCGAGCAAAGCGATGTTGTTGACGTTGGGCAAAGACCCGCACAAGCATCATGGTGTAATTTCATTTGTGAATCAACACATCGTCCACGTTGGCTTTAGCAATCCAAAATATGGCAAGACGATAGAAAATACGTTCAAGCAGAGGCAGAAAGCGGATTACGATTTCGAGTACGTTCCAACCGAGAAAGACGCAGCAGATGCAATTCGAAATGCCGAAGCATATCTCGAAGAAGCGAAACTGATTCTTGCCAAATTAAAAGAATCTATCAAGCGCGACAGCTAAAGAGCTCGGAGCAACTCATGTCACTTGACGGAAAGATGATGGAACTGCGCGCGATGCGCGAACAGGCGTTGATTGGTGGCGGACAAAAACGCATTGACCAACAACACGCCAAAGGCAAATATACCGCGCGCGAACGGATTGACCTTTTGTTGGACGAGGGTTCGTTCCAAGAAATTGGCATGTACGTCACCCAGCGCGGTTCTTCATTCAGTACTGGCGAGCAAACGTTTTATGGCGATGGCGTCGTCACGGGCTATGGCACAATTGACGGACGGCTTGTGTATGTGTACTCGCAAGATTTCACCGTGTTTGGCGGCTCGCTCGGCGAAGCGCATGCGGAAAAAATTGTGCGCTTGCAAGACATGGCGCTGAAAAATGGCGCGCCGATTATTGGGTTGAATGATTCGGGCGGCGCGCGGATTCAAGAAGGAGTGATTTCGCTCGGCGGGTACGCCGATATTTTTTTGCGTAACACATTGGCGAGCGGCGTCATTCCACAAATCAGCGCGATTATGGGACCGTGCGCGGGCGGCGCGGTGTATTCGCCCGCGCTCACCGATTTTACGTTGATGGTCAAAGACACGAGCTATATGTTTGTGACGGGACCTGATGTGGTGCGCGCGGTGACGCACGAAGATGTTTCGTTTGAAACGCTCGGCGGCGCCATCGTTCACAACACGACGAGCGGCGTCGCGCATTTTGCCGCGAACAGTGAAGAAGAAGCCGTCAATATGCTGCGCACGCTGCTTTCGTTTTTGCCACAAAACAATGCCGAAGACCCACCGCGCCGCGCGACGGCAGATTCGCCCTTGCGCGCCGATGTAGAACTCGACGAAATCGTTCCCGACAATCCAAACAAAGCGTACGACATGAAAGATGTCATCAAGCGAATTGTGGATGACGGCGATTTTTTCGAAGTGCAGGAACATTTCGCGGGAAACATTGTGATTGGCTTTGCGCGCATGAACGGACGCGTCGTCGGCATTGTTGCCCAACAGCCGATGGTTCTTGCGGGCGTGCTCGACATTAACGCGTCCGTCAAGGGCGCGCGGTTCGTGCGTTTTTGCGATTGCTTTAATATTCCAATTCTCACGCTTGAAGATGTTCCCGGTTTTCTGCCGGGCGTCGGACAAGAACACGGCGGCGTGATTCGACATGGCGCGAAATTGTTGTACGCGTATTGCGAAGCAACCGTGCCGAAAATTACGATCATTACGCGCAAATCGTACGGCGGCGCGTACTGCGTGATGAATTCCAAACACATTCGCGGCGACATGAATCTTGCGTGGCCCACTGCCGAAATCGCGGTGATGGGTCCCGAAGGCGCAGTCAACATTATTTTCCGCGATGAGATTGCGATGTCATCCGACCCCGACGCGACGCGTCAGCGTTTGATTGCGGAATATCGCGAACGCTTTGCGAATCCGTATGTCGCCGCCTCGCGCGGGTATGTGGACGACATCATCGAACCGCGCTTTACCCGCGCGCGTGTCATCTCGGCGCTTGAGATGCTCCAAAACAAACGCGATACCCTGCCGCCAAAGAAACACGGGAATATTCCGTTGTGAGATTGGAAAGTAGAGAGTTCAAATGACAGTCAAAGCCCTTTACGAAAAAAAATTGACGCGCGAGATTAAACAAACTCCGGCAGAGTATCTGCCTGCGCTCTTGCAAATTGTGCGCCTTTATCGCGAAAGCGTCACATTAAAATCGGCAGAGGCAGGTTTTCGACAAGGGTGGAATGAAGTGATGCGCGGTAAGACATTCCCGGTTTCAGATTTATGGAAAGACATTGATGCAATCTGAAATCCTACTTGTAACAATCTATTCCAAATCGGACCAAGTAAACATTTCCGCCCAAAAAATTCGAAAAATTGTCGAGGAATGGAAAGCATGAGTTACCAAACCCGCATCGGTCACGCCCACTTGAAAGTCCGCGATTTGGACCGCGCGACGGCGTTTTATACAAAATACTTTTCGCTGCAATTTGTCGAACGCGTTGCGGACGCGTATGTATTTCTAAGCGGCGGCGACGTGCATCACGAAATCGCGTTACAGAATGTTGGCGCGTACGCGCCGCAGCCCGCGCGCGAAGGCGTTGGTTTGTATCACGTCGCGTTTGAAGTGCCAGATAAAATTTCGTTTGCTAACGCGTACAAAGCATTGACCGACGCGGGCATCAAGGTTGCGTTGGTTGACCACTGCATCAGCTGGGCAATGTATTTTGATGACCCCGATGGCAATGGTTTGGAAATTTATTGGGACGCGCGCAATGAACCTGAAGGCGTAAAACATTGGCGCGGGATTAACTTGCCGTTGGAACGCGAAGATGTGCTTGCAGTTTTGGAGGAAGACAAGTAGAAGGTAGTAGGTAGTACGTAGCAAGGATTTTCTTGCTACGTGTCACTTGCTACATGCTACCTCGCCATGTTCAAAAAAATTCTCGTCGCCAATCGTGGGGAAATCGCAGTCCGCATTTTGCGCGCGTGTCGGGAGCTCGGTGTGGAAACGGTTGCGGTGTATTCGGACGCGGACCGCAACGCGCTGCATGTGCGTTATGCCGACGAAGCGTACAACATCGGACCCGCGCCCGCGCGCGAAAGTTATTTGCGGATTGATAAAATTATCGAGGTGGCATTGCGCGCCAAAGCGGACGCGATTCATCCCGGTTATGGCTTTCTTGCCGAGAACCCGCAGTTTGCGCGCGCCGTGACAGCGGCAGACATCGCCTTTATCGGACCTTCTGCCGGCGCGATTCAAGCGATGGGCAACAAAGTGGAAGCCCGCAAACTCGCGCTGAAGGTGGGCGCGCCAGTGGTGCCCGGTGTGTACGATACGCTGAGCGATGAAGCGATTGTCGCGGCGGCGGACGAAATCGGTTATCCCGTCATGATTAAAGCGGCGGCAGGCGGCGGCGGCAAAGGAATGCGGCGCGTGGATGCGCGCGAGGATTTGGCAAACGCGTTGGCGCGGGCGCACAGCGAAGCGCTGCAAGCATTCGGCGATGATTCGGTATACATTGAAAAAGCCATGACGGGTGTGCGGCATGTCGAATTTCAAATTCTCGCGGACACCAAAGGCAACGTGATTCATCTGGGTGAACGCGAATGTTCGTTGCAGCGACGCCATCAAAAATTGGTCGAAGAAGCGCCGTCGGTTGCGGTGGATGACCAATTGCGCGAGCGCATGGGCGACGCAGCCGTCAATATCGCCAAAGCCGCGAATTATGTGAACGCGGGAACGCTGGAATTTTTGGTAGACAAGGATTCCCATTTTTATTTTTTGGAAATGAACACGCGTTTGCAAGTGGAACATCCGGTTACGGAATTGGTGACGGGAATTGATATTGTCAAAGAACAAATTCGTATCGCTTCGGGACGCCCGCTCTCGTACAAACAAGAAAATATCGTCATGCGCGGCTGGGCAATTGAATGCCGCATTACTGCCGAAGACCCGTTCAATAATTTTTTGCCCTCCATTGGAAAAATTTCAAATTTGAGTGAACCAACCGGACCGGGCGTGCGCTTGGAAACGGGTCTGTACGAAGGGATGGAAGTTTCACTTTTTTATGACCCGTTGATTGCAAAATTGTGCGTGTGGGGCGAAACGCGCGCGGCGGCAATTGTGCGAATGCGGCGCGCCCTTTCCGAATTTCACATCATGGGTGTTTCCACTTCGATTCCGTTTCATCAACACATCATGGAAAGCACCAATTTTATGGGTGGGCATTTTGACACGCGCTTTGTCGAGGAAAAAGTGGTGATGCAGCAAGGCGGCAATGAAGACAAGGAACGCATTGCTGCCATTGTGAGCGCGTTGTTGACTCACGAACGACGACAAACGGCGCTGACTATCCCGCCCACGAATGGTTCCAACGGCAGCCGTTGGCGCAAACAAGGTTGGCGGAATTAAAATGCACTATACCTGTATTGTTGGCGAACACACGTACGAAATTCGTCCGGGCGCGAACCAAACGGTCGAAGTGAACGGCGAACCGCATCGCGTGGATTTCCAAACCATTGACGAAGGCGTGATGTATTCGCTGTTGATAGACAATCACTCGTGGCAAATTTTGGCAGAGCGCGACGGCGATGAATATCGGATTTCGATTGATGGCGAGCTGTATGTGGTGAGCGTACAGGACGAACGCACGCGCAAAATTCAAAAAGCATTGAACCGCGCCGCAAAAGATACGGGCGAATTTGTTTTGAAAGCGCCCATGCCCGGGCTGGTGCGCGGCGTTCCGGCAATCATTGGACAGGAGGTGCAAAAAGGGCAGGGTTTGGTCATTCTCGAAGCGATGAAGATGGAGAATGAATTGCGCGCAACGCGCGCGGGCGTCGTCCACGACATCCGCGTCAAGCCCGGCGATGCCGTCGAACTGGGACAAGCATTGGTCGTACTACACTGATTGGAACCGCCATGACGCAGCGCGTCATAATTTCCCTTCCAAAGGAGGACACGATGGCAAACGCAAAGCAAGCCAACGAGAGCATGATGAACAAGGTCGCCGAAACAATTGGCAGCGCGGTCGGCACGGTGCAAGGCACCGCCGAGGTGGCGATGGAAACTGCCAAAGAAGCGGGCAGCGCGATGATGGAAAAGGCGCAAGAGACCGCGTCGAGCGGCAAGGAAATGGCTGCCGGCGCTATGGCATCTGCGCCCAAGCTGGCGGCGAACGTTCAAAAAAAGGCGGCAAAGACGCAAAAGCAATTGCTGGCAGATGCCAAACGCCAACTTGCTTCGGTTGAAAGAATGATGGCAAAGGAAATGACCGCCGCCAAAGCGCGCTGGGCAGCCGCGACCAAAGCGCTCAAGAAAGGCGCGGCAGCCGCCAAAGCCGATACAGTGGAATCGCAAACCGCGCTGGTCGCCGACGCGAAGGCGCAAATGGACGCGGCGACCAAAGCGGCAAACGCACAGGTGAACGCTGCACGCAAACAAATTGCTGCCGCCGAAAAAACCCTCGCCGCAAAAGCCAAAGACACTTCGTCCGCCGCGCAAAAGATGATCAAGCAGCAGACCAAAGTCGCACAAACGCAAGCCGCCGCCGCGCAAAAAACATTTAACGCGCAAATGAAAAATGTTCAAAAGCAAGTGGCGCGCGTAGAAAAGGCAGCGGGCGCGAATTTGAAAACGACGCAGAAAAAAGCAACCAAAGTTGCCAAAGCCGCGCAAAAAGGCGTGACGAATACGGTGAAAGCGGCGATGTAGTTTGGGCAATTGAAATCGCCGCAACACGAACGCCAAGTCAACCTACGTTGACTCTGCTTGTTTAATGTGCAGAGGCACATTTCGCTGTGTTGTTGCGGCGAATTGTATTCGCCTGAATTGATTGGAACGGGGCGGGGCGTGTATAATTTACGCTGCCGCCTCGTTTTAGTTTTGGCGCGCGTGTTCTGAAAGGTGAGGTGAACGATGGAAACGATGACTATGGAACAAGTTACTGTGGCACTCAAACGTTTGAGTGACAATGTTGCTGATCTGCGCGATGAATTGCGACGGCGAGACCTCTACGCTGTTCGAAAGGAAAATGAATTGTTCGAGTACCCAACCGACCATCCACATATTTACACAAATGCCGAAATGCACAGCGGGCAGCCGACAATTCGAGGAACAGGCATAACGGTACGAAATATCGTCGAGAGCGTTCGAGTGGGATATTCTGTTGAGGAGCTTTTGGAAGCATATCCACTCACGCGTGCCCAAGTCCATGATGCACTTTCCTATTACTATGATCACAAAGACGAAATCGAAAAAATCATCAAGCAAAAGGAGGAAGCATTATGGCGACTGACGAACCGCGCCTCTACATCGCCTTCTACACCGATGAAGACGTAGATGGACGGCTTGCCGCTCAATTGCGCGCCAAAGGGTACGACGCCATCTCTACCTTTGAAGTTGGCAATACGACAATTAAGGATCCTGTACAGTTAGGACTTTCGCTTGTCATTTCGAACCCCTCAATCCTTCGGGGTAAACTCTGTGAGAAATCTCGGTTTTTCCACTGAGATTTCTCGCAAAGATGGCTCGAAATGACAACTGAGCGAAAGTCCTGACAGTTTGCATATGCCATCCACGAGCAACGGACAATCCTTACGCATAATGCCCAAGATTTTGCCCCCCTGTTTGACGAATTGTGGAACAAAGGGCAGCACCACTACGGACTCGTGATTTCAGAAAAATTGAACATCGGCGAACTCTTGCGCCGTTGCCTGAAAATGTTGGAATCGGTAACAGCGGATGTAATGATTGATAACTTCAAGAATCTTGGCGAGTTCCAATAATTCCACGTAAGGAGACCAAAATGAAATTCGTGCAAGCCACATGCCCCGGCTGCGGCGCATCCCTTGAATTGGCTGACCACTTGCAATCTGCGACTTGCCCAAACTGCGGTTCGAAAGTTTTGATTGAATGGGAAATCTCAAAATGACAAATCGAACGAACGAAACAAACTCGGAACGCACCACATTATCCAATCTTCCCGTTGAACGCATCTACGCTCCCGACAACACGCGCGTTGATTATTTGGACGCGCTCGGCTTTCCCGGCGAATATCCGTTCACGCGCGGGATTCAGCCGACGATGTATCGCGGACGCTTGTGGACGATGCGGCAGTACGCGGGTTTTGCGAGCGCGGAAGAATCGAACGCGCGTTACAAATATCTTTTGTCGCAAGGACAAACGGGACTTTCCGTCGCGTTCGATTTGCCCACACAGACGGGATACGATTCCGACGCGCAAATGGCGGAAGGCGAAGTGGGGAAAGTGGGCGTGCCGATTTCGTCGCTGCAAGACATGGAGCAGTTGTTTGATGGAATTCCACTCGACCAAGTTTCAACGTCCATGACCATCAACGCCACTGCGCCGATTTTGCTCGCGTTGTATGTCGCGGTTGCG
>JAKOPZ010000265.1 GCA_029778615.1 Chloroflexota bacterium
GGGTACGAAAAATACGCTGTGAGAATTTTTGCGTCATGCGCGGGCGACTGCCAATAAAACGCGGTTGGGAACGGCGCGCAATTTTTTTCGTAATCGGGGTCACAGCGCCCTTGATTGCGTCCGATGAACAAGTACGGAATGTTGTTTTGCGCGAGAAAAAACGGAAACGCGGCGGAATTGCCAAAGGCGTCGGACTGCCACGCGGTGCGCGGCACAAATTCTTGCCCAAATGTTTCCGCAATCCACGCGCGTCCCAACTCTAAATTTTTTTGCAGCAGCGCGGGCGCGACGAGACTCGTATCCGATTGCGTGATGCCGCCCCACGCGAAGGTGATTTGTTTGTTCTCGACAAATTTTTTGAACGCGGCGCGGTGTTCGGGATACTTGTTCCAAAAATGCTGCGCGAACAAAACTTGCTCAATCGTGTACCGAAACGCGCGCGAACGTTCCGCCATGTGAATCGCCGCCAACAAATCGTCTTCCGTGTCCACCATATATTTCTCAAAAGTATCATGCCAATCGGTGTCCCAATGCGAAAAGGGAATGACGAACACAACGCGTTCGGCGCGCGCGATTTGCTCTACCGTCTCGGCGTCAAAGTTCGGATTTTGTACGGTGGGGGGGGGGGTTGGCGTTGGCGCAGCACACGCGGCGAGGAGCAAGAGGAGAAACAAAAAAACGCGCACGAAATTTTTCACAAAAAATCCAAAATACAATTTTTGCAAAAATTGTATTTTGGATTTCTATTTTTTTACCACACCACGAGCAGCGTTTCCGTTTTGCGGACGCCCACGGCGCCGCCGATGCCTGTCGTCACTCAATTGCCGAGCGACTGCAAATCGGGACTCTCGACGAAGGCAATCAAATCATACTGTCCCGTGACGACGTGACACTGCTTGATGACCGAACCTTCCAATTCCATGTTCGGCAATTCTTGCATCAACTCTTGAACGCGCGTGGGTTCGCACTGGATAAGAACGTAAGCGTGAATCATGTATCATTTTCGATTTTGGAATTTCGATTTTCGATGTTGACGACGCAAGCCAATCGAAAATCGAAAATTGAAAATCCAAAATTCTCTTTGCTCTACACGAGAGCGCGAATCGCTCACCCTCAGGTGAATGTCATCAACGACGCCGCGCCTGTTTTGGCAATCGTATCGAGTTGGGATTGAACGCGCGCGACGGATTCTTGAAGTGGAAACAAATGGCGGCTTACTTGCATATCCGCGTCAGTGGAAAGCGGATGCCAAAAAATCCCATCGAGGTTCGCGGTGATTTCGGGAACGAGATTGCTCATGCCGAGTTCGATGCCTTCGCGCGAATAGCCGCGTTTCGCCAACGGACGCACAAAGTGGTCGGAATCGGGAATCCCAAGTGAACGATGAAATTCGCACAATTCGTGCAAGAACGGCGCATTGACGGGCGTCTCTGTCGTACCGATGCGAACGCGAAAACCGTTGGCTTGCAATGTCTTGATACCTTCAACCGTTTTTTCCCACGCGCCTTTGCCGCGATACGCGTCGTGATGTTCTGCGCGTCCGCCGTCCAGCGAAGCTTGGACAATTAAATTTTCATTGTTGATAGCAATGAGTTTTTCAAGACGCGTGCCTTTCAATAGCATCGCGTTCGTCAATACCGTCGTTTTTATGCGCGCGGACGAATATGCGAGCATTTCATAAATTTCATTCAAGAGAAATGGTTCGCCACCCGTAAAAAAAATGTGGTCGAAATTCAACGCCAACGCTTCGTCAATCAAGCGCGTCACATTCGCCATGCCGAGCGCGCGGCGCGGCGCGTTGGGCGACGATTTCGCCACACAGTACGAACAGCGCAAGTTGCAATCATAGTTGGTGTAAATCCACAACTTCCATTGCAGCGCGGGCGCGCAAGAGTTGGGCGTAGTTTGTATTTCAGTCACTCGGGTTTTTGGTGGGTAGCAGGTAGCAAGTAGTAGGAAGCACGGGAGCTCTTGACCTAATACGTGCTACCTGCTACTTGTTACTCGTCCCATTCAACGCGCCGTACTCCGGGTCAATCACCTCGAATGTGGGCTGGGTCAATTCCTCCGCGACGCGTCCTTTCAATTGCGTGCGCGCGAGGTCATCCATCGAGTGGCGTTCCCAATATATCGTATGCGCGAGCATTTCACGAATCGTCCATTGGTCTTGCGGCGTTTTCGCATCGAGCGCATCGTCGGGCAACCCAATCAGCGCAGCCATCAATTCCGTACGCGCGCGAATCGTTTCGGCGACAAGGCGGTCTACCCGCGAAAATTGCATCTTGCGTAAATTATAACGCTGCGTAAAAATTTGCCCCGTGTGCATTTTTTCGTGGTCAATGTTGTGCGCGAGCAAATCGTTGATGCTGCCGCCCATCGCGCACGGATGCGGTGAAAGTTCATCCAATTCCGCATCGCTTAACGCCGACAAGACCGCAACCGTTTGTGCGAGCGATTGTTGGAGTTGTTCGATGAGTTCGTTGACTTGTTTGCCCATGGAAAAAAGAGATTGGAGATTGAAGACTGGAGACTGGGGAATTGTCATTTCGAGCGTTCCCCATGAGCGAAAGTCGAATGGGGCGCGAGAAATCTCTAATCTCTAGTCTCCAGCCTCTATTCTAAAACAACGGCATCCCACACACCGCTTTGCCGATGAAATCATACAACACATCTGTCGTTGGCGCCATGACGTTTGCCGCGCGCGCGTCGCGGAAATTACGTTCGACGCCCACTTCTTTGCGAAATGCCGCGCCGCCGCACACGCGCATCGCGAGGTCGGTCACTTGAAGCGCTTCTTCCCCCGCCGCTGCTTTTACTTCCAACACGCGCAGCATCGCATCCGCGCGATTTGTTTCGATGGCGTCCAACGTATCGAGCAAGAGACCGCGCGTCATGTCGGTTTTCACGCGCGCCCGCGCAAGATACGCGCGAATCGTCGGCAAGTCGGCAAGCGCGGAATTGAGATGTTCGTACTTGGTTCCCGCTACATGCGCCGCCGCTTTGGTTGTCGCCGCGTGCATTGTGCCAACCGACATTGCCGCGTTCATAATAGAAAAGTACGGCAGCACTATGCCCATCATGAGATTGAACCCATCGCCATCGTTGCCGAGCATCGCCGCTGTTTCGACAACGACATCTTCCGCAAACACGGGACTCGACGCATTGCCGCGCAAGCCGAGACCATTGAACGCGCCGGGAATTTTCAAACCGCGCGCGTTGCCGGGGACAAGCCAAAGCGTACTCGCGCCTTCCGCGTGCATCGGTTTTGATGACCACACGTAACTGTCCACCTGTCCCGCGCTCGTCGCCCAACTTTTTTTCGCGTCGAGCCGCACATGTCCGTTACCTTGAATTTTTTCTGCCGTGCTGACCGGCGCCCAAAAATGACTGCGCGAACCCGCTTCGGAAAACGCGAGCGTGGTGAGATGTTTGCCCCGAGCGATGTGTTCACGAATTTCGCGCGGTCCGTGCGCTTCAATCACTGCGGTTCCTGCATAGTGCATACACACAATCATGGCAGTGGAAGCACATTCCTGCGCGATGCGTTCGACAACCAATGCCGCCGCGCGCATATTTTGTCCCATGCCGCCGACATCGGGCGAACTGATGAGACCGAGCAGACCCGCGTCGCCGAGCGTGTTCAATGCCCCGCGCGGAAACGTGCCGTTTTGGTCAACATCAATCGCGTTCGGAGCGATGATGTCGCGCGCGATGGGTTCGAGCAATTCGAGATAATTGGTTTGCGTTGCACTTGTGTTCATGGCGCGTCTCCTGAAAACGTATGACAAGATTTGTTGCGAACACTGTTCGCCATTTGTCTTGCGGGGATTTACGCGCAACACATTACAAAACAAACCTTACGAAAGTATTAAGCGCGTGTTTTTTCGCGGCGGCAATAACAGTAAATAAATTTCTGCTCGCTGCCCCACGGCGTTTGATGATTTTCGCGTTGGCTCGAAATCAATCTGAACGCGTGGCCGAATGTCGCGTGCATAGATTCCGCATCGTAGCGCTGCACTTGCAAGCCGCTGCACATTTCGGGACTGTCCAGCGCGAAACTCGCGACAATTACATGTCCGCCAATTTTTACCGCGTCGCGCACCGTGTCTACATATTTTTTTCGCGCCAGCGCATCGGTGAGAAAATGAAACACCGCGCGGTCATGCCACACCGCAAAATGTTCGCGCGGCAATTGCGCGTGCGTCACATCGGCTTCGAGCCAATTCACGCGCGGGGCGCGTTCACCCAAACGCGCGCGCGCCACCTCCAACGCTTTTGAGGAAATATCCAACACCGTGATATTGGCATAGCCCGCGTCGAGCAAATCATCCACGAGCGTTGACGCACCGCCGCCGACATCCATGATCGGTTCGTCGAAAGCAATGCCTGTCGCGCGAATCCATTCGAGCGAAAGATGCGGATGCGATTGATACCAACTCACTTGCGTCGCCGCTTTGGTAGCGTACACATTTTCCCAATGCGCTTTGGCATCGAGCATAGAAACTCCTTTCGAGTATAATCGCGTCGCAAATTTTTTGGAGCGATTGCATGTCACTCATTCCCAAACAGTACGCGCAGCCGTCAGTCTTTACCGCCGAAAATTTATTGCGCGAGGCGCGGCGGCAAAAAGAAATTCCCTACGGCGCGATTCCCAAAATCTGTGTACTTGACCCTGACGGGGACATTGTGCGTTATCTCGTTTCTGCTCAACGCGCGACGCGCAGTCCGTATTGGGCTTGCTATCATACAGACCTCTTTGTGTTCGCGCAAAACGGCATCGAGTTTGGCATCGTCGGCTGCGCAGTGGGCGCGTCGTTCGCCGTGTTGATTGCAGAGGAAATGTTCGCGTCGGGCTGCCACCTGTTGGTGAGCATCACCTCGGCGGGGCAACTCGTCGCGCTGCGTCCGCCGCCCTATTTTATTTTGATTGAAAAGGCATTGCGCGACGAAGGCACGAGCGGCAATTATTTGCCGCCGTCCGATTACAGTTTCGCCGACGAAAAACTTTTGGCATGGCTCGTCCCCGCGTTACGCGAAAATGCGACACCCATCGAACGCGGCACGGCATGGACGACGGACGCACCTTTTCGTGAAACGCAAGCGGCAATTGATGCGGCGCGCGCGTTAGGTTTGCACGCGGTTGAAATGGAAGCCGCCGCGTTGTATGCGTTCGCGCAAGCAAAACAAAAAAGGGTCGTGTGTTTCGCGCATGTCACCAATCAAATGGCAAGCATCGAGGGCGATTTTGAAAAAGGCGCAGCGAACGGCAGTCACGCTGCGCTCGAGTTACTCGGCGCGGTGGGAAAAGCGTGGCAGATAGCGGATCGCAGATAGCAGATGGCGGATAGCAGATGGCGTATCGCACTATCACACCATACCACTATCGCACCATGTAATACTCTTGTAAGCATTTTCTCATAGTCTCAAAAGAGAATCGTTTTGTTCTCAAAATACATATTTTTATATGACAACGTTTCCCGTTTTGCGCGATACCTTGCAGCAATTGCCCGCCGCGTACACGTTTATTGAAATGGACACGCGCGGCGAAATCGTTACGCACGCGCCGCGCGTCATTTTTGTCGAAGTCACGAATCACTGCAATCTCTTTTGCGAAATGTGTCCGCGCACGTTCATTTCGTACGAACGCGCGCAAACGCTTTCGTGGGAAAATTTTCTCCGCATCGTCGAGCAATTCCCCGACATGCAGCGCGCGGTGCTGCACGGCATCGGCGAACCGCTCATCAATCAAGACCTCGCGCGCATGATTGAATTTTTGAAAGCGCGCGGCGTAACCGTTCTGTTCAACACGAACGCGACGCTGCTCAACGAACAGTGGGCGCGCAAATTGATTGCGTCAGGTCTGGATGAGCTGCGCGTTTCGATTGACGGCGCGTCCCCCGAAATGTACGCGCAGATTCGCGGCGCACGATTGCTCCACAAAATTATCGAGAACCTCACGCGCTTTACCAAAATTCAAAACGAACTGGGCGCGCGCAAACCGCGCGTTTCGATTTGGATGACGGGCATGCGCGAGAATGTTCACGAATTGCCCGCGCTGGTGCGTTTGGCGCACGAGGTCGGCGTGCGCGAAGTGTACATGCAGCGCATGGTGTATTATCTTGACCACAACGCCGCGCCGGGGCTGATGGACGCGGGTCACGCGTTGTACGATGATTTCGACACGCGCGCGAATGACGCAGTGCGTCATGCGGAAATGATTGCGCGCGAGTTGGGGATTACGTTGAAAGCATCGGGCGGCACAGACCCGCGCGCGATGCTCACGCCCAATCATTCGGACGCGCGTCCGTGGGCGGCGTGCTTGCGTCCATGGACAACCGCATACGTGACAGCGAATGGAAATTGTTTGCCGTGTTGTATTTCTCCGTTCGCCACAACCGATTACGCGAGTTTGCAGATGGGCAATTTGTTTGAAAAAAATTTCGCTGAATTTTGGAACGCCGACGAATATCGCGCGTGGCGCAAAAATTTATTGAGCGACGAACCACCCGCGCCGTGTAAAGGATGCGGCGTGCATTGGAGTTTGTGAGGTAGTGCGATGGTGAGATAGTGCGACGGTGCAATAGTGTGCAGTAATCGGTAATCAGTAATCAGTGATTGTGCATTGTCCATTGCCCCTTGTCCATTGGAGTTTATTTATGCCTCCACAACGTTGGAATACTTTATCTACGCGCGAAATTTACAAGAACAAATGGATGCGTTTGCGCGAGGACATTGCCGAAATGCCCAACGGCAAGACGACAATTTACGGTGTGTGTGAATTTGGCGAATGTGTTGGCGTATTACCTTTTGTAGATAACGAGCATGTTGTCATGGTGCGGCAGTATCGTTATGTGTTTGGCGAAAATCAACGTTGGGAAATGCCGACCGGCGGCAAACATCGCGAAGAGGATGCCAGCGTTGCCGCGCAGCGCGAATTGATGGAAGAGGTCGGCTATCGCGCGAACCAACTCGTTCACATTAACAGTTATTACACGAGCAAATCGGTGTGTTTCGAAACCGCGCATCTTTTTATCGGACGCGATTTAGAAAAAACATTCGCCCCGCCGGACGAAACAGAATTTTTGGAAATCGGTATTTTGAAATTCGACGATGTATTACAAATGGTTCTCGACAGTGAAATCCGCGACAGCATGACGGTGATTGCGGTGTTGATAGCAAGGCAGAGACTGGGGACTAGAGATTAGAGAAATGTCA
>JAKOPZ010000266.1 GCA_029778615.1 Chloroflexota bacterium
ACCCTGTGCGCACAACATACAGAATGGCATTCACAATCAGCCACATTTCCCACTTGCGCGGGCGTCCGCGCACATTCGGCGGAAAGAATTGTTCAATCAGCAACCATTCGCTATACTTCAAGTCGGTCGGGTAGGTTTGGGTGAATTTGGTCATTCCCCAAGCTTACTCGACTTTTAGCGATTTATGAAACACTCTCTTACGCATGTCATTTCGAACCCCTCAATCCTTCGGGGTAAACTCTGTGAGAAATCTCAGTTTTTTCCACCGAGATTTCTCGCCAGACCGCTCGAAATGACAATTCTGCGTAACATGAGTCAAGTAATTCACATCGCCGCGAAAAAAGAGGTGTGACGCAAATTGCATCACACCTCTTTTTTCATAGCTAACCACTAAAATCCGTACACGAACGCGGCGTAGCTGCCTTCGTTCAACTTGTTCCAGGCAAACACATCCTCGCGGAATGTTTTCCACTGTTCAAAGATGGTTTTGAAATCAGCGTCCTTGCCGGAGAATTCGTCATACAGCTCAAAGGATGCTTTGGAGGCGGCATCCATAATTTCCTTGCTGTATGCTTTGACTTCGACGCCATTGCTCAAAAGTTTTTTCAGCGCCTGATTGTTGCGCGCATCGTAACGCGCGAGCATTACAATATTCGCTTCGGCAGACGCGCTCTTGAGCGCTTCTTGATATTGCGTGGGCAGCTCTTTCCATTTGTCGAGATTGACTTGGATTTCGAGCGATGGACCCGGTTCCCACCAACCGGGATAGTAATAATACTTGGCAACTTTATAAAATCCGAGTTTCTCGTCGTCATACGGACCGACCCATTCTGCGGCGTCCACTGCGCCCGTTTGCAGCGCCTGAAAAATTTCGCCGCCCGCCAGAACTTGGACGGTCACACCGAGTTTTGTCATTACCTGTCCGCCCAAACCCGGAATACGCATCTTGAGACCCTTCAGGTCATCGGTGGTATTGATTTCTTTGCGGAACCAACCGCCCATTTGCACGCCGGTGTTGCCCGCAGGGAATTGAATTACGTTGAATTTCTTTGCATAAAAATCTTGCAGCAAGCCGAGCCCGCCGCCATCATACAACCACGCGTTTTGCTGTTGCGCGTTCAGTCCGAACGGTAACGCGGTGCCAAATGCCAATACAGGAGATTTGCCGATGTAATAGTACGATGCCGTATGTCCGATTTCTACGGCGCCCTGCGAAACGACATCCAAAACTTGGGTGCCCGGCGCGAGTTCACCCGCCGGATGCGGTGTGATTTTGAACTTGCCTTCGGTCAAGGCGGCAACGCGTTCGGCAACCACTTGTGCCCCGCCATAAATGGTATCAAGCGAGACGGGCCAACTTGTCGCCATGTTCCAACTTAGCGAGGGCATCGCTTGCCCGATGACAGTCGGCGCCGCAACAGTATTCACGGGCGCTGTCGTGGCTGCCGCAGTCGGTCCGGTTGGCGCGACAGTGGGTGTTACAATTTGCGTGCCGCACGCGGCAGCTACTCCGGCAGTTACTGCAATCGCTGTACTCTTTGCGGTTGCAGATAAAAATTGTCTACGTTTCATCTTCTCCTCTCCTCCATAGAGTTTTTGTTGGGGCGTTTCGGACGGGCGGGTGACGCGCCAAACCAAAAATAATTATAGGCGCGTGCAAGCATACGTCAAGGGTTTTCCAAGAAAATTGTTTTGCCTTTTCGCCAATGCAATGGCTGACAGTGCAATAATATAATTACACCATCCTCAAATTCAAGGAGCCGGTTTCATGCGCAAACCACTTCGCTATCTGTTGAGCGCGCTCGTCGCGTGGTGGCTGTTGACGCCAACGGCACACGCGCAAGAAGGCGCGGGCGCAGAAATAGATTATTCCGTCACTTTTTTATACATCGTCATCGTACTCGTCATCGCCAAACTCTCTTCGTTGGTCGAACGCATCGGGCAACCGGCGGTGCTGGGCGAACTGGTCGCGGGCGTCATACTCGGCAATCTGGTGTTGGTGGGAATTCCATTTTTTGAACCCCTGCGCGATGACCCGTACATTCGTTTCCTCGCGCAGCTGGGCGTGGTCATTTTATTGTTTCAAGTTGGTCTTGAATCGGATGTGACCGAAATGCGGCGCGTGGGCATTCGCGCGCTGCTCGTCGCCGTGGTCGGCGTCGCGCTGCCGTTTATGTTCGGGACACTGCTGGCAGGTCCGCTGTTACTGCCGGGCTTGTCGCAGAACGCCTACTTGTTTCTGGGCGCGACATTGACCGCGACCTCTGTCGGCATTACTGCGCGCGTGTTTCACGATTTGGGAAAATTGCAAACGTCCGAAGCGCAAATCGTTCTCGGCGCGGCGGTGATTGACGATGTATTGGGGCTCGTGATTCTCGCGGTCGTTTCCGCCATCGTGACGGTTGGTTCCATCAGCCCCGCCGAAATTGGATTCATCATTGTCAAAGCCACTCTTTTTCTCGCCGCCGCGATTGTGCTTGGACAAATTTTCGCGCCGCGTCTCGGACAATTTTTTTCGGTGATTCACACGGGCACCGGCATGAAGTTCACGCTCGCGATAAGTTTTGGTTTGCTGTTTGCGTATCTCGCCGCGCAAATCGGACTCGCGCCGATTGTTGGCGCGTTCGCGGCGGGGCTTGTGCTCGACCCCGTTCATTTTCGATTTTTCAATGACCCTGCCATTGTCGAGGACCTTGACCGCGAATTGAAACACGCGCCGACGGAATGGGCGACGCAGCTGCGCCGCATCATCGAACGCCACGCGAATCATCATGTGCAAGAACTCATCGCGCCGATTGGCTTTTTGCTCGTGCCGATATTTTTTCTCTTGACCGGCATGGACGTTCATCTCGAAGCATTACTCAATCCTACCGTTTTGGCGATTTCGCTGGGCATCACGCTCATTGCCTTTATTGGCAAAATCGCGGCAGGCATGATGGCGGGCAACGCGAACAAATTGATTGTTGGCGTCGGCATGATTCCGCGCGGTGAGGTCGGTTTGATTTTTGCCGCGACGGGCAAAGCGCTGAATGTGGTCAACGATGAAGTTTTTTCTATCATCGTCATTGTCGTAATTCTCAGCACGCTCGTAACGCCGCCGCTTTTGGCGTGGCTGCTTAAGCGCGTGCCAAACTCGGCAGGCAGTGACCACACCGCCGGTTTTTGAATTTTGCATCGCGTCCAGTACAATAGTCGTCTCATGTTTCAACGTCTACCCCAATTCGCCGAAATCTGGGACGCGCGCGCGCGAATTCGCCCGTACGTGATGCGAACACCTTTGCGTCGCTCCGCCGCGCTGTCGGACAAATTCGACGCGGACGTTTTTCTCAAATTGGAAAATTGGCAGCCGACGGGTTCGTTCAAAGTGCGCGGCGCGTTCAATTTGCTTCAACAATTGACCCCCGCCGAAATCGCGCGCGGGCTCGTCGCCGCGTCGGCGGGGAATCACGGCTCGGCAGTGGGTTACGCCGCGCGCCAATTGAACCTTCAGAATGTGAATATCTTTGTGCCCGTTACCACACCGCGCGCCAAAGTGAACAAGATGAAACGCTTTGGCGTGAACGTGCACGAGGTGGGCGAAACATACGACGACGCGCATCACGCGGCAGTCGAATACGAACGCGCGCACGACGCAACGTTTGTGCACGCATACGACGATGCGCGTACCGTCGCGGGCGCGGGCACGACGGCGTTGGAAATTCTCGAGGACGTACAAGATTTGGATGCGGTACTTGTGCCTGTGGGCGGCGGCGGTCTGATTTCAGGAATGGCGGTGGCGTTCAAACACATCGCCGCGCATGTAAAAATTTTCGGGATTCAACCGGACGCGTCGCCCGCGCTGCGCGATTCGTTGCGCGACAATTTGTGTTATGAGGAATACAACGCCGCCGAAACGATATGCGACGGACTCGCGGGCGGCATTGGCAAAATTGTGTTTGACGTCGCGCAGCAACAAATGATTGATGAGGTATTGATTGTGAGCGAGCACACAGTGCATGATGCCGTTGCCGATTTTGCGCGCGCGGAACAGCTGATTGTAGAGGGTGCGGGCGCGGTGGGACTGGCGGCGTTGCAAGAAAACGCGACGCGCTTTCGTAATCAACGCGTCGCGCTTGTCCTCACCGGCGCAAATATGGATACGGCGCGGCTTGCGACCATTTTGAATGAAAGTGAAACATGATACGTTACATTCTTTTTGATTTGGATGAAACTCTTTATCCCGCGACCAGCGGCTTGATGCCTGCCATCGGCGAACGCATGAGAACGTTTTTGGAGCAGCGTTACAATCTTGACCCCGAAGTCGCTCACGAATTGCAAAAACGTTATTGGCTTCAGTACGGCACCACTTTGCGCGGCTTGATGCTCGAACGCGAGATTGACCCGCAAGAATATCTCGACTATGTGCACAATGTCGAAGTGGCGCAGTTTATTCAGCCCGATGAACGCTTGCACAAAATTCTCGCCACGATTCCGTACGAAAAAGTCATCATGACCAATGCAGACGCGCCCCACGCAGAGCGCGTGCTCGCGCGTCTCGGCGTGGCAGACGAATTCACGCGCATTTTTGATATTGTGTTTATGGAATTCGAATGCAAGCCCGCGCGCGGCGCGTATGAACGCGTGCTCGCCGCGTTGAACGCGCGCGGCGACGAATGTATCTTGATTGAAGACTCGGTGCGGAATTTGCCGAGCGCGCGCGAATTGGGCATCCAAACCATTCTGCTGCTGCCGAACGGAATGGACCCGCAAGTCCAGCCGACGCGCCGTTTCCTTGACCCTGCCGCGCAAGACAAACCTGCCGAGTGTCCGCCCGACGCGAATCTCTGCATTCAAGAGATTTATCAAGTCGCGGAGGCAATTCAGACGCTCGCGCCGCGCTAACGCGTTGGAAAAAATTTTCCTCGATGCCGCGTTCCTCGCCCCTGTTGCGTTGGTCCCGTTTTGAACACATCGTCGTGCCCGTCCTGTACACGCTGATTGCGTTGCTGACGAGTTATCCGCTCGTCGCGCAATTCGGTGACCACATCGCGGGTGTAGATGGCGACGTATGGAGTTATCTTTGGGCGCTCGGTTGGGCGCGCGTCGCGCTGTTGAATCTCGGCGTCAATCCGTTTCATAACGCTTTTGTTTTTTATCCGCTTGGCGGCGCAACACAATTGTTGTGGGGTACCGCGCTCCCCGGTTTCGCGTCCATTCCGCTCCAACTCGCGTTCGGACTCGTTCCCGCGTTCAATCTCATGTATCTCGGCGCGAGCGTGTTGACCGCGTATGGAATGTATTGGTTGGGAAAAGAAATTCTGACGAACGACGAACGACGCAAGCCCAACTCATTGGTCCTTTGTCTTGCATCTTTTGTCATGGGTCTCGCGTTCGCGTTCGGCGCGCTGCGGCTCGGTTACGGCATCGCGTTCACGAATCTATTCCACACCGAATTCATTCCATTCTACGTTTTATTTTTGCTGCGCGCGACGTGGTACCGCTCGCACAAGAATGCTGTTCTCGCCGGATTTTTTTTCGCGCTCAACGCGTACATAGATTTTCAAATCGCTGCATTTCTCGCGCTGCTCACCGCCTTGTGGTTTTTGTATGTTCTGCTGCGCGCCGGTGCACAACAAATGAAAAATTTCGCGGCAGTGCGCGATGCGCTTCAAGTGCGCGGCAAGGGCGTTGCCAACTTGGCGGGGCAATGGGCAATAATGTCGTGTGTGGCGGGCGTTTTGGTTTTGCCGATGCTCGCGTTTGTGCTTGACGATTTTTCCATTGAAGGCGGAAATTACATTCGCGTCTATCCATTGCGTTATTCCGCCGAGCGTTCGTACGATGCGCTCTCGTTCGTTATACCCAATGCGCGCAGCGCGCTGTATCAAAATTTTGCGCCGCGCCTCGAGGGCGTAAACGCGTCCGTCAATGTCGAAGGCGATTCGGAATTGTCGCCCGACCGTCAATCTTTTTTAGGCGTCGCCGTTCTAGTTCTCGCCGCGCTGGGTGCGTTGTCTCTAGTTCGCGCGCGGTGGTTCTGGCTTGTTTTGATTTTTGTTTTCGGAATTTTGTCGCTCGGACCTGTCCTGCATGTCGCGGGCGTCAATTCAACTCTGCCGCTCCCGTTCGCGCTTGCGAACGCGGTGCCGATTTTGAACAACATTCGGATTCCGATGCGTTATGGCTTGTTCGTTTTTTTCGGCGTTTCGATTCTCGCGGGCGCGGGCAGTCTGAAATTGTTCGCGCGCGCCAATTGGCACGTCGTTCCCGTTTCGTTTTTCATTTTGCTCGAAGCAATAATTTTTCCGTATCCGACGCTGGAATTTCGCCCGTCGCCGGTGTACGAACAAATGGCGCAGACGCCCGGCGATTTCACCGTCTTGGAAATTCCAAGTTTCAATTGGCGCTTGGCGGCGAAAAATGAAGCGTATCAGGCGATTCATCAAAAAAGGATTTTGCGCGCATACACCAATCGCATCGCGCCCGACCTCGCCGATTATTTTAATTTGCGTCAAACGCCGCTCGTGGTGCGAAGTCTGCGGATTCTTGAAGGCGAAGAACAGGGCATTCTAACGGACGCGGAAATCGCGCAAGACCGCGCCGCGTTGGACGACACACTGCGTTTTTTCAATTTGCGCTATACGGTGCTCCACCGCGACCAACTCGACGCACAACGCGCGAGCGAGGTTGACGCGTATGTGCGCGATGTGATGGGCGGGCGCATGTTTTATTCCGACGACGCGGTGAGCGCGTACACATTTTCGCGCGCGTCCACGCCGCCCCAAGCGCGTACACTGGATTTGGCAGACAATGCGAGTTTGATGTATCTTGGGCGCGGCTGGCAGATTGAACCGCTTGCGGATGCCGGCGGCGCGCGCGGCAGGTATCTGAAAAACGCGTCGAGTGAAATGATTTTGCCGCGCGCCCAATCGCTCACGCTGCGAGTGTTGAATGAAAACGCGCGCGCCGATTTGAAATTTTTCTGGAATGGCAATCCGCTCGACGCGCGCACAATCGAAAACGGTTGGCAGACGATTGAACTGCGCGTGCCGCCGGATTTGGAACAAAACAACCTTAACCATTTTCAAATTCAACAAGCCGCGCGCGAAAAATCCATTGCCGTCGGCTCGCTCGAACTGCGCTGAAACTATGAAAAGCATCGAAACCAAAATTCGCGTGCGTTACGCCGAAACCGATATGAGCGGCATCGCCTACAATGCCAATTATCTGGTGTGGTTCGAGGTGGCGCGCGGCGAATTTTTTTGGCAGCAAGGCATGGACTATGCGCGTGATATTGAAGCGCGCGGGTATCATTGGCCCGTCGTCGAAGCGGGACTGCGGTATCATGCCCCCGCGTTTTACGGCGACCTGTTGACCGCGCGCGCGTGGATTTCGGAAATCAAAAGTCGCGCCTTGACCATTCGCTATGAAATTTCGCGCGACGGACAGAAATTGTGCACGGGTTTTACCACGCACATGAACGTGGACAATAACGGGCATCCGGTCCCGTATCCGGAAGATATTCGGAAATTGATGACACCGGAAACTCTACCCCTCTGAACTAAAGGAACCGCCGCCGCTTCCGGAATTTCGAGGGTTCGTGCAAATATGACGACCAAGCGAATCCCGATTGCGTTTGTTTTGATGTTGCTCGCGTGCGGCGGTCTGGGCGTTTTGATTGGCACGTTTCGACCGTTTGGCGCGACGGAAAAATTTTCGCAAGCGACCCTGAGCGCGCCGCGCGCCGCGCTGGCACCACTTTCGCCCACACCCCGCTTCACGCCGTCGCCGCTCCCCACCCATTCCGCGCCTATAACGCGCATCGCGCAAAACACCGCGCCCGCGACGCCTGTCGCGTCCGCGACGCTCGACCCCAACGCGGTTGCCGCCACACAAACCGCCGTGCCCGCGCGTCAAACATTTGAGGCGATTGCGACGCGCGCCAAAGCTGCGCCGCCTCTGCCTACCTTGAATCCCGAACGCGCCATCAACAAATCAACCAACTTTTTGTTGATTGGCACCGATACGCGTACGACCGACCCGAATTGGACGCCGAACACGGACGTAATGATTGTGTTGTTTCTCGACACAAACAATCAACGCGCTGCGTTATTGAGTTTGCCGCGCGATTTGGTCGTCGCGATTCCGGGACAAACCGCGTTTCGCATCAACTCGGCGTACCATCACGGCTGGTCCAAAGAGGGCGTTGAGGGGGGGGTGAAAATTTTGAAACAGATTTTGCGCGATGATTTCGAGGTTCGGATTGACCATTGGGCGTTGATTGACTTTGATGGCTTGAACAAGATTGTTGATACGCTCGGCGGCATCACCGTCAATGTACCGTGCGCGTTGAGTGACACCATTGACGAGCAGGCGTTCACCATTCCGGCAGGTGATGTGACGATGGACTATTTGACGGCAAAGCGTTATGTGCAATCGCGGTATACAACCAGCGACACCTCGCGCAATTATCGTCAACAGCGCGTGGTGTGGGCGATGGCGAAAAAAGCGCTGGCGTTGAACGCGCCCGACCGCGTGCCCGCGTTGTATGACCAGCTCAAAGAAAATGTGGCAACGGACATGAATCTGTTCGACATGGTGGGGCTTGTCCCGGCAGTTTATCAACTCGATTTGCAGAATCATCCCGAGCGTTTGCACGCGCGCGTGTTGGAAGCGCCGGCGGTGTATCCCTGGGTTTCGCCGAGCGGCGCGTGGTTATATATGCCCGTGTATGACGAAATCCAAAAAGAATTGGATACCATTTTTGATGCGCCGCAGGTTGCCGCACCCCAAGCCACCGCGTCCGAGTGTCCCGCGCAAGCGGCGACACCGCCGCCCACCGATGTGCCCAGCGCGACACCCACGCGGTAAATTGTCATCCCACTCATATAAGGTTAAGGTTGGCTACGTATTCTCACTAAAGGGTTGAAACTGGCGAGGCAGTCATACAATGCAGAATTTGAAATGGAAGCGAATTGGTTTGGGAATGGTTGTGGCAGGCACCGCCGTAGGGATTTATGCCGCGCTGCGTTATGGCAATCATTTTCTCGATACATTTGAAGATACCGCGCACGACGAAGCCGCGCAAGGCGATTTTGTCAAGACGTCGGAAGGTTGGCGGATTCACTATACGGTGCAGGGCGAAGGTTCGCCGGTCGTAATGATTCACGGCTTTTTGGATTCGCACAAAACGTGGCGCCGCAATGAACATGTTTTGGCGCACAATCATCGCGTGTATACGATTGACGCGTTGGGTTTTGGCGCATCCGAACGCGTGCGCGCACCGATTTATACGTTAAAGAAGCAAGCGGCGTTTCTTGCCGAGTTTTTCGAGACGCAAAAAATTGAACGCGCAGACGTTATCGGGCATTCAATGGGCGGCGCATTGGCTTTGCAATTTGCGTATGATTTTCCCGAATTAGTTCACAAACTGGTACTTGTTGCGCCTGCCACCTTTATCTATGGCGCGCTGCCGCGTAACGGGATGAAAACTATGCCGCGTCAAATCACGCGCGGCGTGCTGGGCATTTACGAAAAAATTCAGGGCGACCGCGGAAATCCGGTGCGTTTCGCGTATGGTGACCCGGAACGCATTACGCCCGACGCGATTCAAATTCGCAACAGTATGATGCGCGTGCGCGGGCAGCATGACGCGTTGATTTCGATGACCAAATCAAAACGCGACGCGAATGTGCCGCAAGAATTATACAAGGTGGCAGCTCCGACGCTGATTGTATGGGGCAGAAAAGACCGCGTGGTGCCCGCATCGCACGCGCGCAAACACATCCGCGCGCTGCCCAACGCGCGTTTGGAATGGATTGAAAACGCCGGACATTTGCCGCACGAAGAAGAACCTCACGCGGTGAATGAATTGGTCAAAAATTTTTTGGCTGAATAACAAAACTGGTAGCGAACGCTCACCGTAGCGTTCGGGAATCACATGAGCAGAACGCGTGAAAATGAAGCCCTCGACGCCTATTCGTCGCTCGTGAATTTTGCGGCGGAACGCGTGGGACCGGCGGTTGTCAAAATCGAAACGCAGGTTGCCCGCGCGCGCGGACGCGAGAATCAGGGGCAGGGCAGCGGTGTCATCTTTCGCCGCGACGGACAAATTCTCACCAACGCGCATGTTGTCGAAGGGGCGCGCACGGTGCGTGTCATTCTTGCCGATGGGCGACAGTTTGAAGCAGGCGTGTCCGGCGCAGACCGCGCGCATGATATTGCCGAACTGCGTATCGGCGCGCGCAATTTGCCGGTGGCGGAATTGAGCGAACGTCCGTTAAAGGTGGGACAACTCGTCGTCGCGGTCGGCAATCCGTATGGCTTGGGGTGGACGGTCACCTCCGGCGTGGTGAGCGCGTTGAATCGCGAACTGCCGAATCCGCGCGGCGGCAAACTCACGGATTTGATTCAGACCGATGCGCCCATCAATCCCGGTTCCAGTGGCGGACCGTTGGTGGATTCGCAAGGACGTGTTGTTGGGATTACCACTGCGATTGTTCCGTACGCGCAAGGTTTGGGATTCGCGGTGCCGACTTCGACGGCGTTTCGCATTTTGGGAAAATTTATTCCCCGCGAACCGACGACGGCTGCACCGGCGCTGGGTCTGGGCGGAACGCAAACGCAAATCCCCGAATGGATTGTGACGCGGCATCGCTTGCCAAACACAGAGGGCGTTTTGATTTTGGAAATCAAGCCCGACAGCCCGGCGGCGAAAGCGAGTTTGAAACTGAATGACATTATTGTTCAGGTGAATGGCGCGGCGGTACGGAATCCCGCCGAAATGGCGAGCGCGCTGAAACAATTCAAGAGTGGTGATACGGTTACAGTGGGATTTTTGCGTGCAAGCACGAAACGGCAGGTGACTGTTACATTGAATGGAAAGCACGGCACGGGAACGTAAGACAAGTAGGGGACGTTTTACATTGCAGTCGTTGAGAAACACCAACAAAATGAATTTACCGGATTCGCGGGATGCAAGTAATTTAATTGACTTTGTCAGCGCAGCATTGTGCACAGCCATTTTGTTCGTGTTTCTTATGGATTCCCGAAAAAGATGGGACAAAGGAATGTTTCGTTAGGCATCGAATCTTTGATATAATCGTTGTGTGCTGGAAAAAGGACAGCGCAAAGAAATGGTGGTCCAAGAATGAATCCAAACAATCAGTGGTACCGCAACGGGTTGGTGTATCTGCTCATCATCGTCACCCTCGCCGCCCTTGCGTTCAATATTTTTCAACAGCCGCGCCAGACGCGCCAAATCCAAGTGAGTGATTTGGTGAACGCAATCAAGAACGGCGAGGTTAGCAAAACGTCGTTGAACGGCTCGACCGTGACGGTGACGTACAAGGATGATGGCAAACAAGCCACGGCGTCGCTCGGACGCAGTACAAATGCTTCGTTTGAAGACACGATGCGCGCGTATGGCGTGACACCCGACCAACTTTTGGCGGCGAACGTGGTCTATGAAAATCCCCCACAGTGGGACAGTATCCTTTCGCTGCTCGCAACCATTTTGCCTTTCTTGCTCATCGGCGGCTTGTTCTTTTTCCTGATGCGTCAAGCCCAATCGGGCAACAATCAAGCGCTCTCTTTTGGCAAGTCGCGCGCGCGCATGTTTAGCGGCGATAAACCAACGGTCACGTTTGCGGATGTCGCGGGTGTCGAAGAAGCCAAGATGGAATTGCAAGAAGTTGTCGAATTCCTCAAAGAACCGGACAAGTTTACCGCGCTCGGCGCGCGCATTCCCAAAGGTGTGCTGCTTGTCGGACCGCCCGGAACGGGGAAAACGCTTCTCGCGCGCGCGGTGGCGGGCGAAGCGAATGTGCCGTTCTTTAGCATCAGCGGTTCGGAATTTGTGGAAATGTTTGTCGGCGTCGGCGCCAGCCGCGTGCGCGATTTGTTTGACACGGCAAAACGCAATTCGCCCTGTATTGTTTTCGTTGACGAAATTGATGCGGTAGGTCGTCATCGCGGTGCCGGACTCGGCGGTTCACATGATGAACGTGAACAAACACTAAATCAGATTTTGGTTGAAATGGATGGTTTCGATACCGACACGAATGTGATTATCATCGCGTCCACAAACCGTCCTGATATTCTCGACCCCGCATTGCTGCGCCCCGGTCGTTTTGACCGCCGCGTCGTTTTGGATCGCCCCGACATGGTGGGACGCAAAGCGATTTTGGAAGTGCACACGCGCGGCAAGCCGCTCGCGGATGATATTAATCTCGTCGCCGTTGCAAAATCCACGCCGGGCTTTTCCGGCGCGGACATTGAAAACCTGGTGAACGAAGCCGCAATTCTCGCGGCGCGTCGCAACAAAAAAGCCATCACGATGGCCGAAATGCAAGAAGCCGTCGAAAAAGTGATTGCAGGTCCAGAACGCAAGAGCCGCATTATCAGCGAAGACGAAAAACGCGTTATCGCCGCGCACGAAGCGGGACACGCGATTGTGATGCGGATGCTGCCGAACTGCGACCCGGTGTACAAAGTCTCGATTGTTTCGCGCGGCATGGCGCTCGGTATCACGATGCACTTGCCCGAAGATGACCGCTATCTGATGCGGCGCGCGAAATTCTTGGACGACATGGCAGCGTTGCTCGGTGGACGCGCCGCCGAAGAAATCACATTCGGCGAAATTACGACGGGTGCATCGAACGACCTGGAACGCGTGACCGACATGGCGCGCTCGATGGTCACGCGCTATGGCATGAGTGATAAACTCGGTCCGCGCACGTTTGGCGACCGCGAAGAATTGGTGTTCCTTGGACGCGAAATTTCCGAACAACGCAATTATTCGGAACAGGTCGCGCAAGACATTGATGCCGAAGTGCGGCGTCTGGTGACAGAGGCGTACACACGCGCGAAAGAAATTTTATCCAAGTATCGCAACAAGCTGGATGAACTTTCGGAACGCTTGATCAAAGTAGAAACCGTCGACGCGGCGGAATTTGAAGCGATCTTTGCGGATGCACCGAAATTCGAACGCCCGCGCTATACGCCGATTCCGGCGGGGACCACAATGCCCGCGCCGCAGAAACAAGAATCGCCGTCATCGCCCGAACGCGGAACCTTTCCACCGCTCGCGCCATCGCCTGCATGATGGGCGCATACATGCGCGAAACGAAAATGTGAATACAATAGCCGAGCAGCGAAATGCTGCTCGGTTTTTTTGTAGGGGAAAAAATATGAACGAACTTGGCATCGGTCTCAGCGGTGAAGCAGCCGAACGCGTTACTTTTGAAAACACCGCCGCGCGGTGGGGCAGTGGCATGGTCGCAGGATTTGCGACGCCTGCGCTGGTGGCGTTGATGGAGCACGCGGCGTTCAACGTGACAAAAGATATTTTGCCGCAAGGACAAACAACGGTTGGCGTTCAAGTGAATATCAAACATCTCGCCGCGACGCCTGTGGGAATGCGCGTGCGCGCCCGCGCGGAACTCGTGCGCGTGGAAGGACGCAAATTGTTTTTCAATGTCGAAGCATGGGATGACGTAGAGAAAATTGGCGAAGGCACGCATGCGCGTTTTATTGTAGACGTGGAACGCTTTCAACAACGCTTTGAACAAAAGCGCATGGCAGCGCCGCAACAGAAATGATAAACACTCCTGTGACAATTCGTCGCGCGACGCAAGACGATGTGCTGAGCATTGTCGCATTCAGCAGCGCGTTGTTTCAGGAAGACGCCGGGCAGCGCGACCCTTCGATGAATTTGGATTGGGCGATGCAAGAAGGCGCGGCATACTTTAGCCAATTTCTCGCCAAGCCGCTGCACACTATTCTTCTTGCCGAAGCCGAATCGCGTCCTCTCGGATATTTGGCAGGTTATGTGAGCGCGGGGGACTCGTTGCATCCGCAACCTTCTGCTGAACTGGAAAGCATGTTTGTAGAAAATGAATTTCGCGCGCACGGTGTTGGCAAAGCATTGGCGCAAGAATTTTTCGCTTGGTGTACCCGAAACGGCGCGCATCGCATTACGGTCACCGCGTACAGCCAAAACGAAAACGCGGTCCGGTTTTATCAACGACTCGGTTTTGTCCCGAAACAATTGACCCTCGAAGCGAATCTGTGATAGAGCGAATGGAACAGCGCCAGCGTTTTGAACATCTCGCAACCGCATACTTTGAATCCGCGTATCGCGCGTCGCCGACGGCTGCAACGGATTTGGGCATTCACGAGTACGACCATTTGCTCGACGACATGTCACAACGCGCCATTCAAACGCGCATTGCGGACTTGAAAGCGTTTCGCAAAAAATTTCGCGTGCTCGAGAAACGCGCGCCCCTGAACGGCGCCACCACCGACCTCGCCTTGATTCAGAACGACATTGAAATTGAATTGTGGTTTTTGGACGACACGCGCGATTGGGAGACCGACCCTTCGTACTATGTCGCCGACCCGTTCTTTTCCATTTTCTTGCTCGCCTCGCGCGACTTTGCTCCAATCCAAGAACGCGTCCAAAATCTCGCCGCGCGTCTGGAACAAGTTCCCGAGCTGCTCGCCGCCGCGCGCGCGAATTTGAAAAATCCGCCGCACATTCTCACCGAGATTGGTATCGAGGAAACCGAAGGCGCGCTCGAATTTTGCGAAACATTGGTGCCCCAAATCTCAAATGAAATCAAGCCGCCGCAGAAATTGCAACGCGCGGTCAAGCGCGCGCGTCTGGCACTGCGCGACTTTTTGACGTTTCTGCAAGAAGACTTGATGCTCACTTCGACCGGCAGATTGGGGATAGGGCTGAAAGACTATAGCAAGATTTTGAAATACGAGCACATGCTTCCTTACACGGTCGCGCAAGTGGTGGCGATGGGCGAGCGTATCTTTCAAGAAACCGAACGCGAACTGGAAACTTGGGCAAAGAAAATTGACAAGCAAAAATCGTGGCGCGAAATTGTGGACGACGCGCGCACAGACTTTCCCGCGCGGCATCGTTTGTTATCTGCATATCGCCACGAAGTCAAACGCTTGCGCGAATTTGTGCGCGAACACGATTTGGTCACCTTGCCTGAGGAAGATTGCGAGGTTGTGGAGACACCGCCGTTCGACCGTGCGTTAAACAGTTACGCCGCCTACATTGCGCCCGGTCCGTTTGAACAAGACCAGCGCGGACAATTTTGGGTCACGCCGATTGATACCAGCGCGCCGCGCGCGCAGCAAATCGAACAGCTGGAAGCACACTGCAATTATTTGTATCCCGTCACTGCCGCGCACGAAGCGTATCCGGGGCATCACGTACAGCTCGTGCGCGCGAATCACGTTGGCTCGCGGTGGCGCAAACATTTCTCGTCGTCCATTTTCGCGGAAGGGTGGGCGCTCTATGGCGAAGAGTTGATGAATCAAGCGGGATATTACTCGGACCCGCGCGTGCGTTTGTTTCAATTGCAAGACCGTTTGTGGCGCGCCGCGCGCGTGATAACCGAAATCGGGATGCACTGTTACGAATTGGGCATGGACGACGCCGCGCGGTTTTTGGTGGACAAGGTGGGACTCACGCACGCAACCGCGCGCGCGGAAACGCGCCGTTACATTGCCGAACCCGGGCAGCCCATGAGTTATCTCATCGGCGAACTCGAAGTGGAACGCCTCCGCAAAAAATTCAAACGGTTGCCCTTGAAAAAATTTCACGATTTGCTTTTGGACTCGGGAACGATTCCCTTCGTGTTGGTGGAAAAGGAGATGGAAGAGAGATTAGAGACTAGAGACTAGAGACTCCAATCTCCAATCTCTAGTCTCCAGTCTCGTTTTTAAAATGAAAGACTTGTCAGCCCGAATTCTCAACATGGCACAAATGCGGGGTGCATCGTATACGGATGTGCGAACGGTGACGCGCACGATGCAGACCATCGCGGTTAAAAATGGACGCGTGCAAGAAGTGACGCAGAACGAATCGCAAGGGTTCGGCGTGCGCGTGATTGCGGACGGCGCGTGGGGCTTTGCTTCTTCGTCGCGGGACGATTACGCGGATGTGGATGTTGTCGTGAATCGCGCGCTGCAAATTGCCCGCGCGAGCGCATTGACCAAAACGCGCAACATCAATTTGGGTCCGCCGGAAGCAAACAAGGGAACGTATCGCTCCGAATACAAAATGGACCCCTTTATGATTTCCATGGCGGACAAAATCAATCTGCTGTTGAAAGCGGATGAGCAGATGCGGCGCGTGAAAAAGAACGGCGCGCATTTGGTCACGACGGCGGAAATGGTTTTTGTGCGTGAAGACAAAACGTTTGCGTCGAGCGAAGGCGCACTGCTGCAACAGGAAATTATCGAAAGCGGCTGTGAAATTCAAGCGTTGGCGACGAACGACGCGGGCGAGGTGCAAACGCGCACGTATCCGTGGGGCAGGCATCAACAAACGCGCGGCTTTGAATTTGTGCTCGAACAGCATCTTGTCGAAAACGCCCCGCGCATTGCCGAAGAAGCGATTCTGCTCTTGAGCGCGGACGTGTGTCCCGCGTATGATGCAACCACCGTCATTCTGAGCGGCAATCAGGTCGCGCTGCAAATTCACGAATCGTGCGGGCATCCGATTGAACTCGACCGCGTGCTCAAACAAGAAGCGTCGTTCGCGGGCACATCGTTTCTCACGCTCGATAAACTAAACACTTTGCAGTACGGTTCAGAGCTGGTCAACATCACGGCAGACGCGACCATTCCCGGCGGGCTCGGCACGTTTGGTTACGACGACGAAGGCGTGCCCGCACAGCGCGCGCAAATTGTCAAGGACGGGCGTTTTGTGGGATACATGACCAATCGCGAGCTCGCGACGGAATTGAATCTCGGACGCTCGAACGGCACGATGCGCGCGGAAAATTGGAACCGCACGCCGTTGATTCGCATGACGAATATCAACCTGCTCCCCGGTTCGTGGAAACTCGACGATTTGATTGCCGACACCGACGACGGAATTTATTTCGACACAAATCGTTCGTGGAGCATTGACGACAAACGGTTGAATTTTCAATTTGGCACCGAACTCGCGTGGGAAATCAAAGGCGGCAAGAAAACGCGCCTCTTGAAAAATCCAATTTACACCGGCGTCACACCAAACTTTTGGCGCAGCTGCGACGCGATTTGCGGCGAGTCCGAATGGGTCGTGTGGGGCACGCCGCGTTGTGGCAAGGGACAACCGCCGCAAACCATTCGCACCGGACACGGCGCCAGCCCCGCGCGCTTTCGCAACGTCAAAGTCTTTTCAAGAAGCTAAATGAGAAAGCAAAAAGTCAAAAGTTAAAAGCTAAAAGCGCAAAGGGCTTTGTAAACTTTTTGCTTTTAACTTTGAGCTTTTACCTTGAGTTCATGCTCGGTTACGAAAAACTCAAACAACTCGCCGACGCCGCGCTCGCGTATTCCAAAGCGGAACAAACCGAAGTCGTGCTGCACGCGGTGGACTCGTCGCTTTCGCGGTTCGCCAACAACACGATTCATCAAAACGTGTTCGAATCGAACGTGACGGTGCGCGTGCGCGTGGTCATGGGCAAACGCACCGGCGTCGCGGAATCGAACGACATTACACCTGACGGCATCAAACGCGCCGTCGAAACCGCCCGCGCCATCGCGCAGGCGCAGCCGGAATCGCAGCACAACGCGCCGCTCCCCGAATCCGCACCCGCGCCGCGCGTGGAAAGTTTTTTTGCCAACACCGCTGAATGTTCGCCGGAAACGCGCGCGCGGAGCATTGGCAATCTTGCCAAACAGGCAGCGGCGAACAAACTCTTTGCCGCAGGTGCGTTTCGTACGGACGCGTTCGAACTCGCGGTCGCGAATTCGCTCGGCACGTTTCAATTTCATCAAGGCACCGTCGCCGATTTGCATACGGTGGTGATGAATGACGCGGGCACCGCTTCCGGTTACGCGTCGGCATCGTCGCCGGATGTGCGCGCGCTGGATGCCAATGCCGTCGCGCAGCGCGCCATTGACAAAGCGCTCCGTTCGCAAAATCCCATCGCGCTCGCGCCCGGCGAATACACGGTGGTGCTCGAACCGACGGCGGTCGCGATGATGTTGCAATATCTCGCGTGGCACACGTTCAACGCGTTGGCGGTGCAAGAGGAACGCTCGTACGTGCGCGGCAAAAAAGGCGAGTTGGTCTTTAGTCCATTGCTTTCGTTGTTTGACGATGGCTCGGACCTCGAAGGGTATCCTTTGCCGTTCGACCATGAAGGGGTGCCGCGTCAACGCGTGATGCTCATCGAAAATGGAGTGGCGCGCGAGGTGGTGTATGACACCTTTACCGCGCGGCGCGACAATGTCGCGTCTACGGGACATTCGCTGCCCGCGCCCAATTTGCAAGGACCGGTGCCGCGCAATCTTTTCATTGCGGGCGGCGCGCAAACGCGCGACGAATTGATTGCTTCGGTGACGCGCGGGATTTTGGTGACGCGTTTTTGGTACACGCGTCTCGTCGCGCCGCTGCATGTCATGATGACGGGGCTGACGCGCGATGGAACGTTTCTCATCGAAAACGGGCAAGTGTCTCTGCCCGTCAAGAATTTACGTTTTACTACGTCATACATTGACGCGTTGAAAAATACGCGCGGGGTGTCACGCGAAACGGAATTGGTGCGCGAAGAAATGTATGGGATGAATTTTCGCGCGCCGACGCTTGTTGTGGACGATTTTAGTTTTACGGGCGTGACACAATAGAGAGACGAGAGACCGGAGACCGGGGAAATGTCATTCCGAACGGAGTGAGGAATCTCAGTCTCCAGTCCCTGAATTCCTCCTCTCATGTCGCACATTCTAATTGACCTTTACGACGAATTCGCGCCCGAATACGAACGGACGCGCGTGCCGCGTTTTCGCCCCTTTGTAAAACGCCTCCTGCAGTTTTACGATACGCGCCCCGGTTCGCACGTGCTCGACGCGGGCTGCGGTACGGGATTGGTCGCGACGATGGTCGCGCCGCGCGCGGGACATGGCGGCAAAGTGTTGGGCGTGGACGCCAGCGAAAAAATGTTGGAAATTGCGCGGCACAAAGCAAGCGGGTTTGGTTTTGACCAATGCGAATTTGTGCGCGGGGACATTACGCGTTTGGACGCGGCGGATGATTCGTTCGACGTGGTGATTTGTTCGTTCGCGTTGTGGGGCGAACCGCGCGCGTTGTTTGCAGAGCTTTTTCGCGTGCTGAAACCGCACGGCGCGCTTTTGTTGCAAAATTGGGAAACGGAGCGCGGCGGGATTACGCGAACGTTCAATGAAACGTTGCGCCCGTTTTCGACTCTAGTGCCTGACGAGCGTGTTTCGCAAGCGCGCGCCGTTCTCGCGAAACATCGCGCCGAGTGGAACGAATTGCAGACGCCCGCCGATTACGAACGCGTTTTGCGTGGGGTCGGTTTTTCGCAAGTATCCGCGCAATGGTTTGTGAATTCAACGCATTTCAAAAATTTGGACGAGTGCATCGAGTTTCACGCGTTGGGCGTCGGCGCGCGCGCCGAACTGGGGGCGATGGACGATGTGACGCGTGCACAATTTGATTCGGCAATTCGAGCGGCGTTACAGCCATTCGCAAATGAACGTGGTGTGGATGAAGAATGGCGCGCGATTCAAGTGAGCGCGCGTAAATGAGAAGCCGTGGTAACGAATTCATTCGTTTCAAAGCAGGACGATTGAAATCGTCACTACGAGGAATCGCAAAATGGTCGAACTTGTAAAGGAACATACAGAAACATCGCGTCAAATTTTGGCGCAGCACGCGCACGGCACTGTCGTCAGTTTGCAGTTGTGCGTAAAACACAAACAGCCGATGCGGCAGGTGTCGAGCGTGAGGGCAATCGCCAATCGCGGACTCGATGGAGACCGTCACGCGATGCCCGATAGTTCGCGCCAAGTGTTGCTGCTCGAACAAGAAACGTGTCTCGAATACGATTTTCCCATTGGCGCGATTCGGGAAAACATTACGACGCGCGGGATTGATTTGATGGGCTTGCCCAAACAGACGCGTTTGCAAATCGGCGACGCGATTTTGGAATTGACCAAAGAATGTGAGCCGTGTTCGATGGTGGACGATGTGCGAATGGGCTTGCGCCAAGAATTGCAGCACAAGCGCGGGATGTTGGCGCGCGTGGTGCGCGGTGGTGAAATCAACATCGGAAGCAAGATTACGATTCTTGATTCGTAACTGATGTTACGCATGTCATTTCGAACCCCTCAATCCTTCGGGGTAAACTCTGTGAGAAATCTCGGTTTTCCACTGAGATTTCTCGCAAGAACGGCTCGAAATGACAGCTGCTGCGTAAGGTGAGTTCGTAAGTTATCGCTTCTCACGTGTTCCCCGAATGTCGCGACGCGAAAGATGTCGCGGCTTTTTTTATTTCTCAAGCCGCAAGTAACCTTAAAATTTCCGCGCACACATTGCCGGTCATTGACTTTTACACGGTATCGTGTGTAATCGCTCATACACGGTATCGTGTAAATTTGGCGGAGACGAAATTCATGGCAGCATACTCGCTCGACACACTTTTGCATCGCTGGGCATTGCATCAAATCACCTCCGAGCAGGCGATTGGACAAATGTTGTTGATTCTCCAAGATTTGGAACCACGCATTTTGCGACTGGAGCAATCCGTCAACGCGCCGCCAACGCCGCCGCAAACGCCACAACCTGCTGCCGCACCCGCGCCAAATGCCATTCCACCCAAACGTAATTCGCAACGCAAACTGCGCTGAAACCGCATAGTTTCAGCGAATGGAATTCGCCGTCTGAATAAAAGGGGTGATGCAAAACATCGCGCAAATCGCATTGCGGTTGACAATGCGGAGCATTTTGTCATTTTCAGCACACCTTGACATCTTACACGCGCGCGTGAATGCGGAGCATTTTGTCATTTTTCAGTCGTGAAATTCCATTTCATGCACACCTTGACATCTTACACGCACGCGTGTAGGAGTGCAGCATGGCAGCCAAATCCAAAACCAAACCGGCAACGAAACCAAAAATCGCGCGTCGTCGCCCCCGGTCCGCGCGGCAAACGGTTAGTCAGCATGTCGAGCAAAATGTTGGAATGGAATGATGAAACCATCCGCGCGCTGCGCGAACATTTGCAATTGACCCAAGCGCAAATGGCGGAAGCGCTCGGCACGCGCCAACAGACCATCAGCGAATGGGAAGTCGGAATGTACAAACTGCGCGGCGGCATGGTGCGGCTGTTGACGATTGTGGCAGAGCGCGCGAGTTTTGAATACGCGGCAGGTGTTGGCAAAAAAGAAAAATGACGAGTGTCATATCGAACAGCGTGAGATATCTCGCTCCGCTCGATATGACAAGCATCGGAACACCAAGATAAAGAATGAAAAATGCGGTGGCGAATGTCGCCGCCTTTTTTTTGTTCACGCGTGACGCTTGACTTGGGTAAATGCCAACCTATAATTGAGAAACGTTGATTGTTTTTCGAGGAGGCGAAATGGATAGCAACGTATTGATTGTCGGCATAGTTGTCTTGGGTCTTATCGTCGTGGTGATTTTGTTGCGAGACCGCATCACGACAATGTTAGTGCGCGGTTCCGTCACAAAACAAGAAGGCGAAGTGAGATTTGAGGCGGACAAGCCGCAAGACGCCAAACCGAATGACGAGCGCGCATCAGTTACGATTCGCGGCACCAAGTCGTTCGGTAGCAGCGATATTCAGGTGAGCCGCGATGATGTAGAGATTAGCGATACTCTTTCCGTTGGAGACCAAAAAATCAAAGTTGATGAACCTGCCAAGAAAAAACCATAATGCG
>JAKOPZ010000045.1 GCA_029778615.1 Chloroflexota bacterium
ACGAAATCGCAGACGAAATGATATTGAGCGTATTGACGGTCGAAACACATCTCAAGCACATTTACGCCAAACTCAATTTGCGTTCGCGGACGGAACTTGTGGCGTGGATTTTGGAAAATCATGTGTTGTGACCAGAAATGGTCTGTACGACAAAAATACCTGATTTCAGGGATGCTTTTCAAGAACAAATGTGCTAGTCTAATCCTGCGTTGATGCACTCGCTGGTTTGGCTGTTCCTCTCGCATGAGGAGGTGCCCATGTAACGACAAAAAATAAAACAGACGGAAGCACTGCTCGTAACAGCTCTTCCGTCCTAACCTGCCCGCTTGAAACGGCAAGCGCACAGGGTGAAAAAAGTATACTACAACGCATTCAAAAACTAAATTTTTGGTAGCGCGATGTCGGATGCGTTGTGTCTTTTTTTCTCCTGCGCGCATTTATAGAAATGTTCCGCGATTTTTTCGCGGTCATTCCGACAACCAAAAAATCACAGGAGAAAAAATGAAAAGAAAAATTTTTGCCCTCACAGTACTTGTGTGCATGATGATGATTTTGGTCATCAGTAACGCACCGCCTGCACAGGCAGCCAATTTTAACCTGACGGTGCATGTGGACCAACGAGACAAAAACGGAAACATTGCACCTTTAGCGGGCGCAGCAATTTCAGTGCAGCGCTGCAATCACACTTCACCCAATGATGAAGCTTGCACGGCATGGAGCGATACAATCAAATACAATACCACGGCTGCGAATGGGGAATACACCTTTGCGCTGGCACAAGATTATCGCTGGCGTGTGGTTGCGACGATGGACAATCGCTGGTGTGATGTGCCAACAGACTGCAAACGCGTCGTTGTCCGCCATGACAGTACTGCGATTACGCCAACGATTCAACTGCACTACCCGCGTTATCCGGGTGACGGCACAGTTCCTTCGACAGAGATTTGTCCAACTCGTTCGCGCAATGGGGAAGTACAAAGAAAAGTGGTTGAAGGAGGCATCGCTCAATCCCAGGTAGCAACCGAAAATACAAATTTTTCGGCATGGTATCATTCTTGGGAAGAGCTACCGACGAGCGGGATTTATGGCAATATCGTGAAAATTGACCCGCGTGACCCATTTACGACAACTCAAGTGCAACAGGCATCAGCGATTGCCCCGAACAGTTGGTGGATTATTGGCGAGGAACCAAATGCAATTCAGCGAGGCGGTCAAGACACAAATCACGATGGTACGCTATATTCTTCGGTAACGGTCTCAACGGGTTCATTCAATGTAAACATTGTCCCCAATACAGGTACTACGAAATTCGCGACCGGTGCTTTGGCAGTTATTAACAATACAGTTAATGGGGGAACAGATGCTTATACACGTGTTGTTATTAACTCGTGGACGGACAATGGAGCATATTGGACTTACAACGTTAGCTATAGTGGCGGTGCATCATCCGGAACATACCCGTCCAACACCACTTGGGGGTGGTGGCCCACTACTGCACAAACACCGGAAGAATATGCAACATATTATCGGACAATGAGCCAAGCTATTCTTCAAGGTAGTTCCGGCGCAAAAATCATTATGGGCTATCTGGGGCAGTACTATCCCAAATATATCGTGCGCCCATGGGAATATTTTGAACGCGTTGTTACAACATGGAAAGCGCAAAATGCTTGGTGCGCCGAACCGCCGATGGACGCGTTTCACAGTAACTTTTTTCCATTCCTTGACAAGAATGGCACTCCCGTATCTGGCACAGACCGGGCAGACCCGGCATATACAACCGACTATCTCAATTTATGGCGCGACCAATTCTTTGATGGGCAAGCGCAAGCATGGCTAACCAATGAACGATTTTCGCTCGGCACGAGTCAGACTTGGGAACAAGCGCCGCCCACACAAGAAGAAGCGAATCGTTATCTGCAATATACGGTAGGAAACTATCTGAATCCGAACAAGTATGATTGGCTCATCTTTCAGATGAACTTTAGCGGATATTCACCCATTGCGGGAATGGGGAATTTGCTAAACACGTGGTGCACCGCGCAGCCATGTGCAATGACAGATTACGGGGAGGTTTTTGCCAATGCGGTCTATGGCAATGCAGGATGGGAGCTCGGTGACTTGAGTCGTTGGGAAACTTGCGTTGTGAACCCTCCGATGTTTAGTGTCCTCTCAGGAGGACCTTCTACTCCCATCAAAAGCAAATCTGTGCTCAAGTTCTATACCACCACAGCGTATGGCTGCGATATTGTTTCCGACAAATATCCGCTCAACGGAAGCTCTGGAACAAACCTCCTCGTAGAACTGGACTATCGAATCCTCCAAGGAAATTCCGATTCCGATTTCTATGTCGAATTCTACGATGCGAATGGTGTCAACTTGGGTTCGACGAATAGCTGTCCAATTGTCAGTGGAGTAACGGGTAGTTGGCAACACGCATCCTGCACCTTTCCGTTAAGCGCCTTTTCAGATGCCGCCTCAATTGAATTTGTGATTGTGGCGTTTCCATCAGGGAGTGGCACCAAAGACTTTCGGTTCGACAATGCATCGGTAATTGTGCTGCCTTAAAGAAAAATTGAAGGGGCGAGAATTTCTCGCCCCTTCACCAAGCTGTTAGATTATTTCGGCACAAAGAACTGCCACCATGCGGAAGACCGACAACCCACTGAATTACATGCCCTCACCCGCCATGTGTACCAATTGTTTCGCTTTAGTGGCTTGGTGATATATCGCACATTCGTCAGATTCATCTGCTTGTCAACAATTTTATCACCTTTTTTGACAATGACCTCGTACCAATTTGCGCTACTTGCAGATTTCCACCGCAGCTTTACTTGATTGTTTGCAATGTTCGTGTGCTTTGAGGGAGATACTAATTCTGGTTTTGTGGGCTTGGTGGATAAACAAGGAAGTATTCCGTGCATGACCGCAGAACCAATTGCCCAAACCTCTGACTCTGAAACCACAGATATACCACCAAGCGCATTTTGATTACCTTCTTGATATGGTAACTTGACAACGTTCCACTTGGTACCGTCCCAATGTTCAATTAGCATTTGGCGGGAATCCCCTGTCTCGTACCAACCAACTGCCCATGCATCATCTGATATACGTCCCTGCACATCTGTTAGTATTCCAGCATAATCACCAGCTACAGTACGCCATTGCGTTCCGTCCCAGTGGGCAATCAACACCCTGTCGTACAAAACACTTCCTACTGCCCAAACATCATTGGAGCTAATGGCAGAAACGGCACTAAATGTCGCAAACAAGTCCAACTCCATTGGCATATAAGTCCAAGTTACGCCATCCCAATGCCAGACTAATACGTCCGAAAGGGCAGAGGAATGTCCTATAAATCCACCAACTGCCCATATATCATTCTCGGAAATCGCAGAAATCGCAGAGACACGTCCGTAGCGCGCCCTGTTGTCTGAAAACGGCATTGGAACCATCTGCCAATCGTTGCCATTCCAATGTAAGGCTGTCGGTACGGGTTCGCTGTCATCTCTGTTCCCGATAATCCAAATGGAATTTGGAGATAAAGCCGCAATCCCATATATCGGTCCGATGTCAGGTGTTAGTACTTTGCTCCAGTTCGTACCATTCCAATGCATCACGAGAGAATGATCGACAGAATCGGTATTAGCCCATCCTACCGCCCAAATATCATTCGCAGACATCACAGCAATATCCAAGAGAGATTCATTATTCACATAGAGATCTTGAGTGATTGACCACATTGAACCGTCCCAATGCATAATCGCATTACCAATCCCCCATACATCATTCTGACTAACAACTGCAATTTCGTTCCACAAACGCGCTGGAACCGTGACGGGCTTCCATGTAAGCTGGCATGAAGCATTTATCCTTGCCTGCGCAACACCAACTTTATGTATGCCTGTGGAGCTAGGCAGCATCACAAGCAAATTCACCAAGACACATACGAAGAATATTTTGACTACTGACCAATCGTTTACTCGCCACTGTGTACGCTTGTTCATAATTTTCCTCTCAGAAATCAGCAGCGGTGAGACGATATTGTTATTTCAAGTATAGGATAGTGAACTGCCATTGTCAAAAGCAAATTTGAAAAAAATCCAATTCGTCAACACCGCGCGCACGGCGGACGCGTTTTCGTCACCGCGAAACTTCCGCCCGCCGAAGCGTTCACCCGCATTACGCTGGTGAAAAAATTAAAAGCGTGCGCGGATGATACGCGTTGGTTGAAAACATAACGACTCAAATCGTTACTACGGAGTTTCTTTATGGGACGCACATTACCTTCTTTTACGCAATTGATTTTGCAAGAACAAACCGCGCTGACGAAATTTCGCCGCGCGTTACGCAAAACCGACCAACGCGCGCTCGACGATTTATTTCGCGCCGCGCGCGTGCACGTCCAAGCCGTCGCGTTTGCATCGCACTTGCTGCCGTTTGAAGCGATGCTGCTCGCGATGCTGTTGGAAGAACACAAACGCGTGCAGCAGTTGGAATTAATCATCGAACGTTTGATGATGACGATACCGGACGGAGAAAATCCCACGCGCGCAATGCTCGCGCCGGATGATGGCAACGCATCTCAAAAATGCTCTGACACATTTGAATGATTGGAATCACCAGTTGATTTTCGCAGATTCGCCTTTCGAATATCCATTTTTGAGATGCGTTGAAGTGACGATGAACAAGCAGATTGAAGGTTGGTTGTTTGACGCGTATCCCGTCGCGGGCGGCATGGTGGTGTGGCTGCTCGATGGGGAAGGACGCGCGCATCAATTACGCGACACGCTCACGACATCGTTCTTTGTGTGGGGCGAACGCGGTGAACTGCATACGTTGTGCGAACAAATTCGCGCGGCGCGTTTGCCCGTGCAACTGAAACGCGCCGAACGTTATGATTTGTTTCAACGCGCCACGCTCGAACTTTTGGAAATCGTCGTGAGCGACCCCGCGCGCGTGGCGAACATTGTAAAAACCGTGACGCGGTTCAATCCCAATCTCACATACTACAATTGCGACATTTCGTCCGCGCAACTTTATTTTTATGAACGCAACGTGTTTCCGCTCGCGCCCGTGCGCGTCGAGGTAAATGAACAAAATCAAATTTGCGCGATGGACGTACATGAATCGCCGTGGGAATTGAATTACGCGCTCCCGCCGTTCAAGGTAATGACGTTGAAACTCGAAGGCGATTTGTTGAATCCAAATCACGGCGTGCGCGCGCCGCTCGAAGTTGGGCTCGATGATTCGACGCGCGTGCTGGTGGACGATGACCCGCGCGAAATGCTGCTGCGCTTTCAAGAACTGCTCGTCGCGTACGACCCGGACATTATCGTGAGCGCGTGGGGCGATTCGTTTATCTTGCCGCGCCTCATCGAACTCGCGCGCAAATACCGCGTGCCGCTTTCGCTGAATCGTGACGCGACGCGCGATATTCAATTTCGCCCCGCGCGCTCGTATTTTTCGTACGGACGCATCGTGTACAAGACCGCGTCGCATGTCTTGTGCGGACGCTGGCACATTGACCGCGAGAACGCGTTTTTGATTGACGATTACGGTTTGGATGGCACATTCGAACTCGCGCGCATTACGCAGGTTCCCGTTCAGCAAGTTGCGCGCACGTCAACGGGTTCGGGCATCAGCGCGATGGAAATGGCGACCGCGTACCGCAACAGCTGGCTCATCCCTTGGCAAAAACGCGAACCCGAAGCGTGGAAAACGGCGGACGAACTGATTGCTTCGGACAAAGGCGGACTCGTCTTTCAACCGATTGTGGGTTTGCACGAAGAGGTGGCAGAACTCGATTTCGTTTCCATGTTTCCAACCATCATGGAAAAATTTAACGTGTCGCCCGAAACGGTCAATTGTCCGTGCTGTGGTGATGTGCGCGTTCCCGAACTCGGCTATTCGATTTGTCGCAAACGCCGCGGACTTATTCCCGAAACGCTCGCGCCGTTGATTGAAAAACGCGTGCGCTATAAACAATTGGCGCGCGAACTGCCAAAGGATGACCCACTGCGCGAACTGTACAAACGACGCGCCTCCGCGCACAAATGGCTGCTCGTGACCTGTTTCGGTTATTTGGGCTACAAAAACGCGCGCTTTGGCAAAATTGAAGCGCACGAAGCGGTGAACGCATACGGACGCGACGCGTTGTTGATTGCCAAAGAAATCGCGGAACTGCGCGGCTTTCGAATGCTGCACGCGATTGTAGATTCGTTGTGGATTCACAAAGCAAACGCTCGTAATGAGGACTATGCCGAAATCACGCGCGCGATTTCCGACGCGACGCGGCTGCCGATTCAATTGGAAGGCATTTACAACTGGATTGCGTTTCTGCCGTCCCGTCAAGACCCGCAGATGCCCGTCGCCAATCGCTATTTCGGCGTGTTCCGCGACGGCGAAATCAAAATGCGCGGCATCGAAGCGCGCCGTTCCGACACTCCCCCCTTTCTCCGCCGCGCGCAAGTGGAAATGATTAACGTACTCGCCACCGCGAAAAATCGCGCGGAATTTTTGGAACGCGCGCGCGATGTGTTGCTTTTGACGCTCGACCTGTTGGACAGATTGCACGCGGGGCAAATTCCGTTTGCCGACCTCGTCATTTCCCAACATCTCTCGCGCGAGCCGCAAGCATACAAGACCAATCATCTCAATGCGATTGTCGCCAAAGAATTGTTGGGACGCGGTGTAAATCTCGCGGCGGGCGAAACGATTCGGTATGTGATTACGGAATATCGCGCACGTGCGCCATCGGACCGCGCCCGCGCGGTGGAACATCTCGACGGTTTGTACGGTTATGACGCCGCGCGTTATGCGGAACTCACCGCGCGAACGGTGACAACCTTATTCAGCGCGCTCGGCGTCAAACAAACCGCAATTCAAAAACGTCTCGACCTTGCGCGTCAATTGCCTGCTGCGCGTCCGCGTCCCGCGCTCCCATCGCCGCAAATGGAACTGCCGTTGTTTGCGTGGCAAACACAGCAAACGTATCGAATGAATCGTGCGCGCGTTTTTGCTTGACCTGAATGACAAATCCCAAACGACGAAAACAAAACAAGAACCGCACACGGCGGTTCTTGTTTTCCACGAAACTTTCCAAACGCAAATCACATCTGCCCGAAGACTTGGTCGGCAAGTTTCTCTACAGCGTCGCGCTCATTGTCATGACCTCACTTGTCACGCTCGCGCTTGCGGGCATGATGCCCTGGGAATATGTTGTGATTGCGTTTCTGATTGAATTGCTGGTGTTGATTGTGTATCAGCAATTCAAAGCGTGAACGCGCCTGATGCGTACGCGCGGTCTCATTCATCTAGGATTCAATCGGGAACAACAGTTGATAGAGTTGTGCATAAAACACTCTACCAACTAAGACCGATTTGTTGCGCGAGTATTTGCGAACGGAATTGCAGAATCCGCATGTCCGCGCCTTTCAATCTGTACAAGCCAAGTCCTATAAATACAAAACGGCGCGGGAGTTATTTTCCGCCGCGCCGTTTTCGCCTGTGTCGCTATGCCATTTCGGCGCGGGTCGGTTTGACCGCGCGCGTTGCAAACACCCACAGAAGCGCGGTGAGAAGCGCGGAAGCCCAGAACGGCGCGCCCGCCCCGCCGAATTGAAACAACGTGCCCGCGAGTAACGGCGCGAGAAAATTCGCCCCGCTCAACATGGAGGTCGCAAGTCCCAACATGCCGCCGACCTCGTTTGGCGCAACGCGTTTTGTAATCAACGAATTGAGCGTAGGTTGAAGAACGCCCGCACCAATCGCAGTTGGAATTTGCGCGAGGAGCATCCACGCGAAACCGAACCAGCCCACCGGCGTCGCGGGCGGAAGCGCAATGTTTGCTTCTTGACTGCCTTGCCGCAATGTTGCCGCAACCGCTTCGGGATTGTACCACGGCGGCGGCAGCATCGGCGTCATCGCACTCAGAGCAAGACCGAGCGCGAGCAGCGCCATCCCCGCGAGCATTACGCGGCGGTCACCAAAGCGTTTGCTCCACGGTCCCACCAGTCCGCCCTGCACCGCGACGAGAATGACGCCAACCCAGACAAAGAGCGCGGCGTTTGCCGAAGCGTCCAATCCGAGCCGACTCAAGGTAAAGAGCGAAAAGAAATATTCGAATCCGCCAAAGGCGAGCTGCTGGGCAAACACGAGAATGAGGAGAATGCCCACGAGCGGATGCAGAATGCCGCGCCACAACGCGGCAAGCGAAAATGCTGCTTTGGTTTGCCGCGCGCCGCGCTGCGCGGGGGCGAGCGTTTCTCGAAACCAAAACGCGGTCAACAAAATGGACAGGACGGAAAATCCGGCGGCGACGAACGCGGGGATGCGATAATCGTTATGCGTAAGCGCGAGTGTCACAAACGCAATAATCGGTCCGATGATGAAACCGAGTCCGAACGCCGCGCCAATCAAGCCCAACGCTTGCGTGCGCGTTTTTTCGGTGGTGCTGTCGGAAATCGCCGCCTGCGCGGTGGAAATGTTCGCACCGGACAAACCGTCAATCAAGCGCGAGAGAAATAACATCCACAACGCGCCCGCGAAACCGAGAATGAGGAATCCGATGAGGGTTCCGATTTGGCTCACAATCAAAATCGGCTTGCGTCCGTATTGGTCCGAGAGCCGACCGAGCACGGGCGCGCCGATAAATTGCATGAACGGATACGCCGCGCTCAAGATTCCAATCACCAGCGGTTCTGCGCCGAACGCGGCGGCGTAAAAAGGCAGGAGCGGCAAGATAATTGTCACGCCCAATAAATCAATCAGGACAATGACAAAGATGGGAAGGATTCTTTTGAAATCTAATTTTTCATTATTACTTGATGATGGTGTGACGTGTGTTTCACTCATTCCAAACTCCGGGCGCGCACGCAATTACCGTTGGCGCTCTTTTTGAATTTTACAAGACGCTCACCGCGTGTCCTGCTTGCCCGTCATCCAATAAGCAGCAACGAACAAGACGCCGAGAATAAAATCAATCGTCGCGGAAAACATGATTTGCTGCGGCACGCGCGCTTGAAACGCCAACGCAATGACCGCCAGCACGAAACTGAATTTTTCGACGAGCGTAACGAGCATCAACATCCGATAACGCAGTGGGTCACGCGCGATGAGCAAAAATGCAAATTGCCACGCCAGCGTCAGTCCGACGAAACCATAATAGTATTCGGGATGATTGATGGCGGGCGGCATCATTTCGCCAATCGCGCTTTCGGTAAAGTACAACGGCAGGGTGACGAGAATTCCATAAATTCCTGCGATGGCATAAACCCATTTTGCGAATCTCATAGTGCTCCTCGTGTAAAAGGTCAAGACAGCTAAACAATTGTAGCCCCAACAAAATAAAACGCCAACCTCTTGACGCCGCGCCGAGAGAGTTTATACTTGGTGTTCTGGATGGGAACGCCAATAAAATTCAAATGAACGCCGGTGCGGAGAACAATCTCATGAAACAGAAAATCATCTTGTGCATCTTGCTCTTGAGCATTACCGCGTGCGCGCCCGCCGTGACACCAACCTCCGTTCCCACTGCCGCGCCGACGAGCACTGTACCGCCTCCAACCATTGAACCGATTTTCGCGGACACGCCTTTGCCGACACCATACGGCCGTCCATTTGAATTAAAGGCGGTACCGCAAGCCAAGCTGATTGGGGAATGTCCCGTTAAACTTTCGCCCGACTTGCCCGCGCATGGATTGACGAAACTGGCGAACGTTCAATACATCGGCTGTCAGTACGGCGAAATCGGACTGTTCGAAATCGGCGACCGACTCTATGCGGCGCAAAGCGGGCTTGGGGTGACCGCGTTCAGTTTGACCGATGTGACGGACCCAACTGCACCACAGCCCATTGGTGTCTGGCTCGCCAGCGCCTTTGGTTTTGAAGCCGACCTTAAACCATTTCGTCAGGGCGAGCGTCATTTTCTCGCCCTCGCCTTTGACGACAGAGCGCCCAAGTGCGGCATTGCGATTGTCGAAGTGACAGATGTTCATTCGCCAAAGGTCATTGGGCACTACGATGGCAGCAAAGTTGGAGCCGAGACGCCGTGGTGCAACGTACACACTATCGAAATTGACCAAGACGAACAAGGCAATGCCAATTATTTATTGGCGGCGGACACTGATACCAAGAGCATGCGCGTGCTCGATATTCGCGACCTGAATCAAATCCGTCAAATCAACACCTTCCACTTGCACGCGCATCCACACGTCAATCCGAGTGGCGGTGAGTACCTCAACTTTGTGCATGACACCTCCATCTCCGCGCAGCATGTGTACGTTGCGTACTGGCACGCGCGTGCGGTGATTCTCGACAAGCAAAAATTGTACGCAGGCATTTCACAACAAGGCAACATCGTTGATCCCACCGACAACGTGCCACCTGCTGGCTTTCTCGCCCATTACGTCGCCGCAACGCCGGATGACAACTATCTCTTTTTAGAAGATGAAGTCAATGACGCGAATGGAGTGCGTATGTTTGATATTCACGACCCGACACAGCCACGCGAGGTAGCGACGATTCAACTCGAACACCCAATTTTTGCGCCGCATAATTTTGTCGTGCAAGATAATTTACTGTACGTGGCATGGTATCAAGACGGCGTGCAAGTTTTTCGATATGACACCAGCAATCCGAATCAAGTACGAGTCCAGCCGGTGGCGCAATTTCCTGTACGCGCATCGTTGTCAACGGGTCCGTTTGGCAAATATACGGGACTTTGGGGCTTGCGCGTTCATGCGTGTCAATTGCGAGGCAAGCCGCGCACGTGCATTTATGCGTCAGATATCCAAGCGGGTCTCGTAATCTTTGCGTTAGACGAAGGAATTGCTGGGCAATAACAAATGAGCAACCAAAACGACAACGGGTACGTAAATTCGGAATATCTCAACAAACTCGGCGCGGTGTTGGAAAATGTAAAACGCACGACGTACCAACGGATGCGCGTGATGGAAGGCAGTCGCGTGCTCGATGTCGGCTGCGGTCCCGGCACCGATACGATTCCGTTAGCGAAACTTGTCGGTTCGTGGGGACGCGTCGCGGGAATTGATACAGACGCGGCGATGATTGAACAAGCCAATTCGCGCGCGATTCAAAACGGCGTCAGTGGATGGTGCGAACATCGCGTGGCTGAATCCGACGCGCTGCCGTTTGATGATGAATCATTCGACGCGGTGCGCGCGGAACGGCTCTTTCAACATTTGCAAAATCCCGAGCCGACATTACGCGAAATGCTTCGCGTCACGCGCGCGGGCGGCTACATTTGTGTTCTTGATACCGATTACGCGAGCGCGTCTATTGCGATAGATGAACACGAATTGGAACGCCGTTTCACGCGCGCCGTTTTGGAACACAGCGTCAAGAATGGTTACGCCGCGCGCGAAATGCCGTTGTTGTTTCAACAACACGAACTCGACGAAATTGATTTGGAAATTGTGCCTGTGGTGTACGCCGATTACGCGATGGCGCGCGAATTGGGACGCTGGAACGAAATCGAACGCATTGCGTTGGAATTGAATTTGTTGAATGAGCAAGAAATTCAACATTTGCGCGCGAGCTGCGAACGCGCGGACGCGCAAGGCGGATTTTTATTGCATGTGAATATGGTGATGGTGGCAGGCAGAAAAGGATAAAATATGTGCCGAAGCATCAAACAACTGCGTCACCACGACGCGCAACCCACCGAACAAGAAATTTATGACGCAGCGCGTCAATTCGTCCGCAAAGTGAGCGGCTATCGCGTGCCGTCCAAAAAGAATCAAGAGATTTTCGAGCAGACGATTCAAGAGATTGCAAACACGACGCGCAAAATGCTCGATGATTTTGCCAAGCAATCTCCAGTCTCCAGTCTTCAATCCCCAGTCTCCAATCTCCAATCTCCAATCTCTCACAAGGAGCATACTCATGCGTAAAGTCCGTTGGGGTCAACTTAGCACGGCGGATATTGGTTTGAAAAAAGTTTTGCCCGGCATGAAACAGAGCAAACATGTCGAACTCGTCGGCATCGCGTCGCGCAATGTGGATGCGGCGCGCGCGGCAGCGAAACAGTTGAAAATTCCGAAAGCATACGGTTCGTACGAAGAACTGCTTGCCGACCCGGAAATTGATGCGATTTACAATCCCCTGCCGAATCATTTGCACGTGCCGTGGTCCATCAAGGCATTGGAAGCGGGCAAACATGTGTTGTGCGAAAAACCGATTGCGCTCACTGCCGCCGAAGCGCAAACGCTCGTGGACGCGGCGAAAAAATTTCCGCACCTCAAAGTGATGGAAGCGTTCATGTATCGCCATCATCCGCAGTGGCAAAAAGCAAAACAGTTGGTGCTGGATGGAAAAATCGGTGAACTGCGAACGATTCAATCCTTCTTTTCGTATTTTAACGACGACCCCAACAACATTCGCAACATGGCGGATATTGGCGGCGGCGGTCTGATGGACATTGGCTGTTACAACATTTCGCTCTCGCGTTTTATTTTCGACGCGGAACCACATCGCGTTGTTGGCATTGTCGAATATGACCCAAAACTAAAAACCGACCGCCTCGCGTCGGGGATGCTCGATTTTGGACGCGGCACATCCACGTTCACGTGTTCGACGCAATTGGCGTCGTACCAACGCGTCAACATTTTTGGCACGCGCGGACGCATCGAAATCGAAATTCCGTTCAACGCGCCGCCCGACAAACCGTGCAAAATGTGGCATCAACACGACGGCAAAATTCAAGAAATTGTTTTGCCGACGACTGACCAATACACCGTACAAGGCGAATTGATGTCATTGGCAATTCTCAAAGACACGCCCGTGCCGACGCCCATAAAAGATGCGGTGCAGAATATGCGCGTACTCGAAGCGGTTGTCGCGAGTGCGCGCGATAACGCGTGGGTGAAAATGTAAAAAATTGTTGCGTAACATTTTCGCGCGGGGAATGACGAATGAGTGAAAAAATTCAAAGGATGTTGTCATATCGAACGGAGTGAGATATCTCACTCCGTTCGATATGACATACGGCTAGCATGGCAGATTCTCAAATCACTCTGTACGGCACGTATTGGTGTCCCGATTGCAAACGCGCGAAAAAATTTTTGGGCGAACAGCGCGTCCTGTACAACTATGTGGACATTGAAAAAGATGACGCGGCGCGCGCATACGTCGAACAAATCAATCACGGCAAACGCATTATTCCGACAATTGTTTTCCCCGATGGCAGTCTCTTGGTGGAACCGAGCAATGCCGAACTCGCGGCAAAACTTGGCGTGACGACCAAAGCCCAGCGTCCGTTTTATGACCTCATCATCGTCGGCGCGGGAATTGCGGGTTTGACTGCCGCGTTGTACTCGGCGCGTGAAGGTCTCGAAACGCTCATTATCGAAAAAAGCGGCATTGGCGGACAAGCGGGCATTACCGAAAACGTAGAAAATTATCCCGGCTTTCCCGAAGGCATTCGCGGCGCGGAATTGGTGGAACGCATTCGCGCACAAGTGGCGCGCTATGATGTAGAGATTTTGCAGGCGCAGCACGTGCGCGAGGTTGGAATCAATGTGCCGTATCGTCACGTGCATACGGGCGACGACGCAATGTATTCTGCGAGCGCGTTGTTGATTGCGACGGGCGCGGACTATCGGCGTTTGAATGTGCGCGGCGAAGAGGAATACATCGGCGCGGGGATTCATTTTTGCGCGACGTGCGACGGACCGTTTTATAAAGGCGCGGAAAATTTGGTCGTCGTCGGCGGCGGCAACAGCGCGGTGGAAGAAGGACTCTTTCTCACGAAATTTGCGAAACAAGTAACGCTGCTCGTGCGCGGCGACAAGCTCTCTGCGAGCAAGACCGCGACCGATAAAGCCATGATGACACCGCAGCTCGATATCCGCTTGAATACGCGCGTGCAGGAATTTCGCGGGAACGGAAAATTAAACACCATCGTGGTGCAAAATACGCAAACGAACGTAGTGGAAGAATTACATCCCGCCGGCGCGTTCATTTTCATCGGACAAAAACCCAACACGGAAATTTTTCGAGGGTTTTTGGAGTTGGACGAATACGGCTATATCAAAACGGGACACGATTTGGAACATGTGAAAAATCTCGTGTACTATTCCGATGAATGGCTCAAGCGCCATCCGTTTGATATGGAAACGTGTCGTCCGGGGATTTTTGCGGCGGGCGATGTGCGCGCGGGCGCGACGAATCAAATCGCGGCGGCAACGGGCGAAGGCGCAAGCGCGGCGATTTCGATTCGAGCATTTATGCGGGGAATGTAGCGGACAAGAACCGTCAAGCAAATTGCTTGGCGGTTTTTCTTTTTTACCCTTTTGACGCGCAGTGTGGGTTGTGCTAATATGTCGTCTGATGACATATTGCCGCACGGCATATAGGAGATAACGCTTGGCACAAGCAACTGACAATCTGCCCTTGTCCGAAACGACGTTCTATATCTTGCTGGCGCTCGCGCCCGCGCCCAAACATGGGTACGCGATTATGAAAGAGGTGCGCGCGTTGAGTGATGAACGCATTGAACTCAGTACCGGCACGTTGTACGGCGCGCTCAAGCGGCTGCTGGAAACGGGTTGGATCGAACCCGTCCGTGAACGGAAAATGCGCGCGTCACTGCGTCTGCGCCGCGCGTACACGCTCACTGCGCTCGGACGGAGTATGCTCGCCGCCGAGACGAAACGGCTTGAAGCACTCGTAAAGGTTGCGCGCACATTCACGGCAAAAGGGCGCGTGTGAGGTAACGACGATGAACGCTGAACAGAGATTGCTGAAATGGGTGTACGCACTGCTCTTGAATCTGTATCCGCGCGCGTTCCGCGACGAGTTTGCGTTCGAGCTGCAGGCGGACTTTGAGGACGCGCTGCGCGCAGCAGCCGAACGCGGGCGTTTTGCAGTGATTGTGTTTTTTCTGCGGGAACTGCGCGATGTGGTGCGCGCGGCGTTGGTGGAACGATGGAAGGAGAATTCGATGGATTCAAATCCCATACCTCGTTTGGGGCGGGTCGCCGTGGGCTTTGCCGTTGTCCCATTTGCCGTCCTGTTATTGATTACACTTCCGAACGCGTTCCGAATTTATTTGCCGCCGTGGATTGCGCCACCACTTTTAACCTTTTTTGGACTGATGATTTTGATTGGGTTGGCGCGCGGACTACCGGAATGGTGCTTGCCGTATGTGGGATTGTGTTTTGGGATTGCCGCGCTCTTTTCCGCAAATTTCATGTATCCAATCTTGCAGCCACTGTATCGCGTGAGTCAAGCCGCATGGTGGGTCACCGCGTTGAACGAAGGCGTGCTGTGGTGGGGCTGGCTCATCCTGCTCCCCGGATTGTTGCTTGTCACCGCGCTCGTGCCGCCGCTGCGTTCCTTTTATCGGCGCGTGTGTCAAGATTGGACCGTGCTTTCGTTTGCCGTGTACGGCGCAATTCCGATGGTGCTTTTGCTAACGTTTGATGAATACCTTGGCGAAGAATGGTATGTCGCGGCGGCATGTGCCGTTTTGATTTCGAGCGCGTATCTCTATTTGCAACGTCACCGTCACACGCAACGCGTCATGGTGCTTGTGTTTGGGCTTTCACTTTGCGCGGGAATTGTCATATTCGCCAAATGGATTTTGCTGCCATATCAACTCTGGGGTGATGTGCCCAAGCCACCAACGCCCGATACGTTCGGGTATGAATTGGTGCGCGCGCTGGCAATGTGGGGCTGGATGATGTTGATGATTGTTGTCCTGCCCGCGCTGCTTGGAAAATTGCTTGCGCGTTTCACCCCAATGCGTGCCGTGTAATCAAAGCTACCGTCGTAATTGCAAAAAAATCCGAACCATCGCGGTTCGGATTTTTTTATTTCACAATCAACACCGGACATTCGGCGCTCTGCAAAACCTTGTGACTCACGCTGCCCAGAAAGAGCGCGGCGGCGTTGCCCAACCCGCGCGAACCCATCACAATCAAATCACTCTGCCGCGTTTCTGCCACGCGCAAGACTGCATCGGCAGGCGGTCCTTCTAAAACCTCAATGTGCGGGTCGAGACCTGCAGCGCGCAATTCGGCAGCAATTTCTTCGGCGCTCGTGTTCGCTTGTGTGGTTTCGCGTTGAATCGCTTGCTCGAGCGCGGGATTGCCCAACAAACGCGAAATGGGATTGAACGCCGTCACCACGCGCAGTTCCGCGCCGAATTTCAATGCAATGGCTTGCGCGAGCTGCGCGGCGCGCTTGGCATGTTCGGAACCGTCATACGCGAGTAAAACTTTTTGAAACATCTCACACTCCTTTGTGTTTTTAAATTTATTCCGACGCGGCAGACAAATTCGGCGCAAACGCGTTTTCGATTTCGTACTCTGAAGTAATGGTCGCGCACTTGCCCAACATGGCGCCGACGCCGCAGTACTTTGTCTCGGAGAGTTCAATCGCATGGGCGAGCGATTTTGGATTGACATTGCCGCGCACGCGGTACAAAACTTGAATGTCGGTGTACACGCGCGGATGTTCCTGCGCGCGCGCGGCGTGAATAATCACTTCGAATCCTTGAACCGGTTCGCGCTTTTTCTCCAAAATCGCCAGCACGTCCATCGCCGCGCAGCCCGCGAGCGCGGTGAGTAACAATTCCATCGGACGCGCGCCGCGGTCATCGCCGTTCGGCGGCGCACTGTCAAGAATGAGCGAATGTCCGCTGTTGGTCGTCGCGTCAAACGTCATGCGTTCGCGCCAGATGACGTGGGTTGCTCGTTCTGTCATGACTTGATGCTCCAGTAAAGATATGGAACGCATCCGAAAACGCTGTTCCAAGCATTGCAGGTCAAGTTGAGCGATAACGCCAAGTTCGTTAATGCTGCGCCAGGCAAATCGAAACCGGCGTGCGTGCTTGTTACACCTGCCCGCGCTATTGTATGCCAAGTCGGCGGACAAAAAAAAAAGACAGAGAGCATCCTTGCAGCTCTCTGTTTATGTTTATGCGTTTGTGTCGCGATGGTTGCGCTATTCCGTTTGAGGCGGCTCTTTTTTATGCGCTTCATAATCGCGCAGCATTTGGCGATATTCATTCCAGCTCGGCGGTTTCACCTCAAACGCGTCGTCCGGAAAATCCGCGAATTTCATGTAACCGTCATAGATAACTTCTTCGCGAATGTCGTCGGTAATGACGAGTTCGCGCGTGTACGGTCCCGATGTAATCACCGCCGTGACTTCGGGCTTGTTGTCGTCAATCACATCCAACATGCAGCTGCGGTCGGGATACGCGCCCGTGCGCAAAAACTCGCCAAAACATTTTTCACAGGCGAACGGTGGATGTCCGCATAGATTTCGATTGATAATAACTTTCATCGTCTCTGCTCCTCAAGACTCCTTCATCTTGTCGAGACGAATCATCTCGGCACCGCATCGAATGATTTCGGCAACTCCGATTGTGTCACCGCGCGTCTTTTTTTTCAAGGGGCAAGCGTCCCGTATCATTTGGGACAATTCATTTCCCGCGCAGTAAACGCAGCCCATTCAGCACGACCAGCAGGGTACTGCCTTCGTGTCCCACAACGCCCAATGGCAGCGGAAGCGTAATCGCAAACACGGAAAGAATCAGCACCACAATCACCGTCAGCGCAAAAGCAATATTTTGCCAGACGATGCGCCGCGCGCGTTTGGACAATTCAATCAAGTACGGCAGCCGCATCAAGTCATCGCGCATGAGCACCACATCGGCGGTTTCCAATGCCACGTCGCTGCCGATGGCGCCCATCGCAATGCCCAAATGACTAACCGCCAGCGCGGGCGCGTCGTTCACGCCATCGCCGACCATCGCGGTCTGTTCCTGTTGGGCGAGCCGCTCTACCAATTTCACTTTGTCTTCCGGCAAAAGGTCCGCATACACTTCGTCAATGTTCAATTCTTGCGCGACGGCGGTTGCCACGCGGCGCGTGTCACCCGTAACCATGATGATGCGCCGAATACCCTGCGCGCGCAACAAATCCAACGCCGTTTTCGCATTCGGGCGCAGCGTGTCTGCCAACGCGAGAAAACCGAGCGGATGATTGTTGCGGCTGACGCCTACCACTGTTTTGCCGTGCGATTCAAATTCGCGCGCCGCGCGGCGCAAGGGTTCGGGCCACACTTGATTGGAACTTTCCATCATGCGTTTGTTGCCAATCTGAATCCACGCGCCGTCCACGCGCCCCATCACCCCGCGCCCCGGCACTGCCGAAACCTCACTCGCTTCCATCAAGTCCAAATTGCGCACGGTGGCTTGCGCGATAATCGCGTCACCCAACGGATGTTCGGAATGACGCTCCACGCTTGCGGCGAGCGCCAACATTTCATTCTCTGAAATGCGTTCGGGTGTGCTCGGACCCTGCGGGTCAAGATGGCGGAAAAATTCCGCGTCGAACCATTTTTCGCCCAACACCTGCGACGCCACCAATACATCCGTCACGCGCGGTTTGCCCAGGGTCAGCGTCCCCGTTTTATCAAACGCCAACGCGCGCACACTCGCGGCTTGTTCGAGATACGTTCCCCCTTTGAACAAAATCCCACTGCGCGCGGCGTTCGCAATCGCGGACAGAATGGACGCGGGCGTGGAAATCACCAACGCGCACGGCGACGCGACGACGAGCAGCGTCATGGCGCGATAAAAGGATTGGTCCCAGGGATGATGTAATACAAAATACGAAACCAACAGCGCCACAAGCGACAAGAGCATGACGCCAATCGCATAGCGCGGTTCGAACTCGTCGAGAAAACGTTGGGTTGCCGCTTTACGCGTTTGCGCTTGTTCCACCAATTGAATTACGCGCGCCAGTGTGCTGTCCTGCGCGAGCCGCGTGACCGTCACTTCGAGCACGCCGTGCCCGTTCACCGTGCCCGCGTACACGTCATCGCCAACAAATTTTTCTGTTGGAAGCGCTTCGCCTGTAATGGCTGCCTGGTCCACCACGCTCGTGCCCGCCGAAACGCGTCCATCCATCGCGATACGTTCGCCCGGCTTGACGATGATGCGGTCGCCGATTTGCAAATCTTGAATCGGCACGAGTTTTTCGGAACCGTCGGGCGCGCGCCGCAGTGCCTCGTTCGGGCGAAGTTTCATTAACGCGCGAATCGCATTGCGGGAGCGTTCCATCGCGTACGTTTGCAGAGTGTTGGAAAGTGAAAACAAAAACAGCAGCGTCGCGCCTTCCGCCCAATAGTCAATGCTCGCCGCGCCGAGAGCTGCCACAATCATCAGCACATTCACATCCAGCCGCCGTTCGCGGAGAGCGCGGAGTGCCGTCAGCGTTCCCACATAGCCGCCGGTCAAATACGCGCCAAGAAACAATGCGGTGTGAAACCAAAAGGGTGTGTTGAGCGCGTCGGCGATCCAGCCCGCGACGAGAAACACCGTACACAGCACAGTGAGAATTGCTTCGGCGCGATTGAATTGTGATGTGCCGGTTTCGCTCGGCGCCGTCGTCGTTTGTTGCGGTATACTATCTTGACGTGTTCGTTGAGGTTGTGTTTGTGTGTTAACCATAGCTCATCGAAAAAAAATGCGGAACAGGGCGTTCGCCCGTTCCGCAAATCCGGTGTTGTTTCAACTCAGTTTCGTTCGGCATCGCGTAATTCCAATGCACTCAAAATCGCGATGGCGGAGACAATTATAGCAGAAAGGACGCACCACGGACAAATTTCGTGCAGGACAAAAAGTTCAATGTAGGTGAGATACGCGGAAAAGGCGACCCCGAGCGCGGCGCCAAAAAATAACAAGCGCGTCGCCCACTCTGAATACGTCTGGCGCAAAACCGCCGCACTCGCCACAAACATTCCCACATAGGCGAGGATGCCCCACAGCGCGACCGGCACGCCGAGAAATTCCGAAAAGCGGCTGGTGTTTACGAGTTCGCAATCGCCGACGCCGAGACACACGGCATTCCACCAACCCCAATGCACGGTGAGCAAATAAATAGACACCGCAATCCCGCCGAGCGCGAGCACGCAGATAATCAGCGGGCGCGAAAGTTTTAGCGAACCGGTGGGCAAAGAGGAACGCGGCATGGTTGTTCTGTTCATTCGACTGTTATTGTCCTTGGAGCGAATCAATCAACGCGGTGAATTGGTCAATCGGCAGCAGCCCTTCAATGTAGCGTCCGTTGACATAGAACGACGGCGTGGCGCGAATGTTGCGCGCCTGCGCGTCGGCTTTTTCTTGTTGAATCAACGCCGCGTGCTTGCCGCTGTCGAAACAGGCGTTGAATGCGGTGGTGTCGAGTTTCAAATCCGCCGCAAAGCGCTTGAGATTATTTTGACTGAACGCGCCGACATTTTCGCCGGTCTGATTATCAAAGACGAGGTACGCATATTCCCAGAATTTGCCTTGGTCGTTCGCGCATTCTGCCGCTTCGGCTGCCCATTCGGATTCTTGCCCGATGAACGCGAAATTGTGATACACCACTTTTGCCTTGCCCGTATCAATGTACGCGGGCGCGATTTGTCGAATTGTCTGTTCCGCGCGGCGGCAGATGGGACATTGAAAATCGGAATACAAATCAATCGTCACGGGCGCGTTCGGATTGCCGAGCACGCGTCCCGCACTCGTCGCAGCGGGCGCGGAAGGCGGTTTCGCATTGGCATTCAAATTCACAAACACCAACACCAAAATCAGAACGGCGGCGGCGAAAACCCCTCCGATAATCCACAGCGAACTGTTGTTTTTCTTTTGTGCGCGTGATTTGCGCGAAACTGCTTTTGCCATAATTTTCCCTCAAACCGCAACATAGAGTACTATCGTAACGGGCGCTGTCAGCCCGTCTTAATCTATGCCAATTGGCAAGCGCTGCCAAAGGGCATCTGTCACGCACAGCGCATGACGATTGCCCTACGCTCGCCGGCAAGTTTTCTCTATAATGGTTTTTGGCTTGCAGGAGTATATCAAATGTCACAAGCAACGCTTTCGTCGGGCGACCGCACACGTTATCTCGCAAACCTGCAAGACGAAATAGACAGCGCGTTTTTGTACAACGCGGTTGCCGACGCGGAAAAATCGCCGCAGCTCGCAGAGGTCTATCGTAAACTCGCGGCGACCGAAACAAAACACGCAGAATTTTGGCAAACGCAATTGCGCGAAACGGGACAAGCCGCCAACACACCGAAACCGAGCTGGCGCGCGCGCACGCTCGCCGCGCTGGCAAAACGTTTTGGCGCGTCGTTCGTGTTGCCCACCATCACCGATTTGGAACGCGGGGACAGCAAAGGGTACGCCACACAACCGGAATCCAAAGACACGGCAATGTCCGCCGAAGAAAATTCACACGCGAACGTTTTGCGCGCGATTGTGACGCAAACGCGCGGCGGCATGGAAGGCAGCGCGGTGGCACAGCTCGAAGGACGACATCGCGCGGCAGGCGGCAACGCACTGCGCGCCGCCGTGCTCGGCGCAAACGACGGACTCGTTTCCAATCTTTCACTCATCATGGGCGTCGCGGGCGCGGTCACGCAAGGACATGAAATTGTGATTGCGGGCATGGCGGGGCTCCTCGCGGGCGCGTGTTCGATGGCGATGGGCGAATGGATTTCGGTACAGTCGTCGCGCGAATTGTACGAACGCCAAATCAAAATCGAAGCGGCAGAGCTGGAGCACGCGCCGCAAGAAGAGCAAGAAGAGCTCGCGCTGATTTATCAGGCAAAAGGTTTACCGCAAGCGCAAGCGGAAACCTTTGCGGCAAAATTGGTAACGGACAAAAACAGTGCGCTCGATACCTTGGCGCGCGAAGAACTGGGCATTGACCCGCAAGAACTCGGCGGCTCGGCAATCGAAGCCGCCGCGACGTCATTCGTCCTCTTTGCCATCGGCGCGGTCATTCCGCTGTTTCCTTTCTTTTTGCTTTCGGGGATTCCTGCTATCATCGTCAGCGTAATCGTCAGCACTTTTGGACTGTTTGGAATTGGCGCGGCGATTACGTTAATGACGGGGCGCAGTGTGTGGTTTTCCGGCGGGCGAATGGTGTTGATTGGACTCGGCGCGGCGTTGGTGACGTTCATCATCGGCAGAATTATTGGTGTGACGATTGCGGGGTAACATGAAAATTTTATTGGTGTCACCGGAAGCGCGCGTGTGGAATTCGCGCACGCATATTCACAACGGACTCGGTTATCTCGCGGGCGCGTTACTGCACGCGGGGTATGCAACCGACATTTACGACGGCGCGGTAGAAGACGAATCGCTCGACGCGCGGTTGACGCGCGAGCCGTTCGACATTGTAGGCATCTCGGCGCCGACGCCGCTCATTAACGAAGCATGGGCATACGCGCGCATCGCCAAAGAACACGGCGCGATAACGATTCTCGGCGGTCCGCATTTGACGTTGATGCCCGATGAATCCATCGGGCGCGCCGATGTGGATTTTGTAGCGCGCGGCGAAGCGGAAGAGACGCTGGTTGAATTTGTAGAGGCGTTGAATTCAACGCCTCTACAAATTCAACACATTCGCGGCTTGTCGTGGAAAGACGCGGACGGCAAAATTTTTCACAACGTGGACCGTTCGTTGAATCCGAATCTCGATGCTCTGCCCTTTCCCGCGTATCATCTTTTCAAAATTGACCGCTACACCAATTTGCAGCCGTTGACGGACGGACTCGACAAGCACGCGCGGTCGTACACGATTGTTACCTCGCGCGGCTGTCCGTACAAATGCACATACTGTTCCAAACCGATTACGGGCGATACGTGGCGCGCGCGTTCGGTGGAAAACGTTTTGCGCGAATGGAAAATGCTCGTCGAAGATTTGGGCGCGACAGAAATCGGCGTGACGGATGACATTTGGAATTTGGACCTCAAGCGCGCCAAAGAGTTGTGTCGCGGGCTCATTGAAATGAAATTGAATCGCGTGCCGTGGATTACCGTACACGGTATGAAAGTAAATCACACTGACGCGGAATTGTTTCGCTTGATGAAGCAGGCGGGGGCGAAACGCGTGGGCTTTGGCGTGGAAAGCGGCGACGAAGAAATTTTGAAACGCGTGGTGAAAAAATCCCAGACGTTTGAACAGGTGCGCGCGGCGTTCAAAAATGCGAAAGCGGCGCGTCTCCAGACGATGGGCTTTTTCATTTACGGCATGCCCGGTGAAACAGAAGCGACAATGGAAAAGACGACGCAGCTCGCGTTGGAGCTCGACCCCGACCTCGCGCACTTTATGATTGCGGCGCCGTATCCCGGCACTGTGCTGTGGGACACGGTTCAGCGTCAAGGAAAATTGTACGCCAAAGATTGGGGCGATTTGGCGATACAGTCCGACCACGCGCACTTTGATTTTCCGGGTATGGACCCGCAGCTTGTGGAACGCAAATGGCACGAGGCGTACCGCCGCTTTTATTTTCGCCCCAAACGTTTGTGGAAACGCGCGACGAGTTTGGATACATGGAAAAATCTGCCCGAACGCGTCAAAGATGCGCAGAGGTTTTTTGTCGCATCGCAATAGACCAAGACAAACCTTCGCCGCGATAGGGCGTCATTGTCAGCCCGTGCGGCAAATGCTTTGACCCCACACGGCCGTACATGAGATAGCGGGCGAAAAGTTACTTTTTGCCCGCTATTTTTTTTGTTGCGCGGATGTCCCTTTGAACACATGACAAACGTCCGATGTGAGGCAGCGAGTTTTGTGGGAAACTAAACGCGGACTGGTACACCAACGGAGGTGCACAATGTATAAAAAAATTCTTGTCCCACTTGATGGTTCTGAAGCATCCGAAGCGGTCCTGCCGCATGTGACGACACTGGCGCAGAGTTTGAACGCGCAAGTGGTGTTGCTGCGCGTGGTCACTGCGCCCGTGTATGAATTCAGCCGACCCGATTTTGTGCCGCCGCTCGCGCCGAGGGATACGTATCCCGACCTCTTTGCGCAGGCGGATGGATATTTGCAGCGTGTCGCGTTTGATATGTTTCCTTCCAATCTCCAAGTCGCGTATGAAGTGAGTGGCGGTCCGATTGCCGATTCTATTTTGGATATGGCGGACGCGTTGGATGTGGACTTGATTGCCATGTCCACACACGGACGCGGCGGTCTGGCGCGTATGGTGTTGGGCAGTGTCGCCGATGAAATTGTGCGGCGTTCGCATTTGCCCGTGCTGTTGATTCGCCCACGCAACGGATAACACATTTTCAATACAAGTGGCACAACAAAAAAACGAGACGCTTGCAACAAGCGTCTCGTTTTTTATTTTCGTCCGCGCATCCTTTGTGTTATCAGCGCGTGATGTATTCAAAATATAAAAAGTAACGCACGTGCGCGCGCGAGCCCCAGCCAAAGTTGACGCCGCAGAGACAAAAACCGCCAATGGCATCACTGGGCGCGCCGCGCACATTGATTTTTACATTCGCGGACTCGAACGCGTAATCACATTCGCACATGTCGCCCGGTTTTTTCTTGTCGCCGACAAAGGTCGGGTCATCTGCCACATTTTCACCGCCCGCCCAGACGTCAATCAAGTTGCCGTTAGACATGACATAGATGCTGGTGCCCGCGCCGCCGCCGGGACGTTCGTCGCAACCAAAGTTGTATTTGTTGTCGTCGCTCGGGTCAAAGGCATCGCAATACACCGCGTGCGCGAGATGCCAATATCCCTCTCCCGGTTGTACGTTCGCGGGTTCGAAATAAACGGTGCCGGGCCAACGACTGCGGTCCGGTTCAAAGATGGGCGCGGGCGGCGGCGGAATGTCGGTTGGCGTGAGCGTTTCCGTCGGCGTGGGAACGCGGGTACTTGGGCGACGCGTATTTGTGATGGTCGGCGTATTTGTCGGCAAGACGACAAACGGATTTTGGTTCGGGACGACGACGTACACGGGCGCGGTGGTGTTTTTCGGTGTGGGCGTCGGCGCGTCGGTGGGCGCAGCGGTTGCGCGCACATTGCTAAAGACGGGCGCGTTGGCAGGTGTATGCGTCGGCGGCGGTGTCGGCGTCACGGTGACGACCATGGAAATCAGCGCGCTGTTTTCGGAACCGATGGCGACGGCGAGCTGCACCAGATGGCGTGCGGTTGCGTTTTTCTTGGACGCGTAATTGATGGCGAATGCTTCAACGCGTGAGGCAATCTGCGGGTCGCGCAGGCGCGCGAGGCGGTCTTGCGCGAGTTTCAGGTTGCCGTCTATTGCGTACGCGTCGGCGACATTGACAATGTAATCCTCTTGGTCGGCGTCGGTGAGCTGCAACGATTGAGGCGTGGGAATGGCGGGGGTATCCTCGAACGAGGTGGCGAGATAGAGACCGAGCGCGCTTCCGGCGGCGAGGGCGAGAACGACAATGACGAGCGAAAGACGGTTCATGCGAGTGGGTTCATTTTACAATTGCGCGCGCGCGCGGTCAATAGGAGCAAAAGGTTCGGGTAAAAACCAAGCCCGTTGTCGCGACGACAACGGGCTTGGTTTTCAATTCAAAAATGGATTACTTGGCGTTCGCTTGCTGTAACGCAAACTCTACAAACGTTCGCGTCGGCGTGCCGTTGCCCCATTTGTTGATATAGCCGCGCTCTTTGCCGTCACCCAAATTCACTGCGCCCGCAATGTCGAGGTGCGCCCATTTGGCGCCTTTTTCCACGAAACTGCGAATAAACCATGCGCCCGTGATGGAACCTGCGGAACGTCCGCCGCTGTTTTTCAAATCTGCCCAATCGCTTCGTAATGCGAGCAAGTACTCCTCGTCCATCGGCATCTGCCAGTTTTTCTCGCCCGTCTTTTCGCCGATTTCATACAGCGTTTCTGCGAGTTCGTCGTCGTTGGTGAATACGCCTGCGCGATACACGCCAAGCGCGACGACGACCGCGCCGGTCAGCGTTGCCGCATCGAGCACGGGTGAAAGTTTCAAATCTTTTGTCGCATAAGCGACTGCGTCCGCGAGGACGAGGCGTCCTTCCGCGTCCGTGTTGTTGATTTCAATCGTCATGCCGTTCATCGCGCGCAAAATGTCGCCGGGTTTGAACGCATTGCCGCCGGGCATATTTTCTGCCGCCGCGACAATACCCGTCACATTGATTTTGGGTTTCAACTGCGCGATAGCTTGCATTGCCGCAATCGTCGCTGCACCGCCCGACATGTCGCCCTTCATATTTTCCATGCCGTCGGCGGGTTTGAGCGAAATGCCGCCGCTGTCGAACGTGATGCCTTTGCCAATGAGACCGATACCCTTGTCCTTGTGTTCCGCGTCGCCCCAGTAACGCATCACAATCATTGCGGGCGGATTCTGCGAACCTTGCGCGACGCCAAGAAACGCGCCCATGCCTTTTTCTTGCGCTTTCGCGCGGTCAATCACGTAAAATTCCAGACCGTTTTTTTCGCTCATTTCGCGCGCGTGTTCCGCCAAGTGCAGCGGCGTCAAATGATTGCTCGGTTCGTTGGCGAGCGTGCGCGCGAAATTGTTCGCTTCGCCCAAAATTCTGCCGCGTTCCACCGCCGCGCGCACCGTGTCCAACTGCGCCGCGTCGGGCACGAGAATGGTCACGCTTTCGATTTGATTGCGAAAATCATCTTCCCAGAGCGGGTCTGCCGCTTCGGTATAGTATTTTTGAAAACGGAACAAGCCCATCACAATGCCTTCGGCGGTGGCTTGCGCGGCATCGGCAAGGTCGAGTCCGTCGGTGGTGACGGCGAGCGCAATGTGTTTTGCGCCGAGTTTGCGTAAATCTTTGGCGCCGTCGGCGGCGGCGCGTCGTGCGCGGTCCAACTTGAATTTTTCGCGTTTGCCCAAACCGACGACGGCGACGCGCGCGGCGGGTAATGCGCCCATCGAGTAAAAAGCGTAATGTATAGTATAGCGCGCCGAAAATTCTTTGCTGTCCAGCGCGCGTTGAATGGCGCCGTTCAGCGCGCGGTCCACCTGAGCCGCGTCGCCGCTCAGAGATTCATTCTGAAAAACCGTTACGACAATGCCGTCGCCGCGCCATTGCGCCGGTGTGCCGACCTCGACCTTGAGTTCCATCTGTTCCTCGCTGAAATTGTAACTCGTGTTACGCAGAATTGTCATTTCGAGCGGTCTTGCGAGAAATCTCGGTGGAAAAAACCGAGATTTCTCACAGAGTTTACCCCGAAGGATTGAGGAGTTCGAAATGACATGCGTAAGGTGAAATTGTAATTTGAAAAATAATGTTGGGGTGCTATGCTGAGTGAACGCTTGCAGTAAAAACAACAAGATTATAGCACAGGGAAAAAAAATCGCCTTGTCAAACTTTTTATAAACGACTATACTTGCCATGAATTCACTATTTCACTCCAACGCCAACCTTTCCTTACCGGTCACGGTTACCCTTTCCCCCATGCCCACCGAGCGAATTCTCGTTCTTGACGACAACGAGGCACTGCGCCTCGAGACCGCCGCCACTCTCGCGCAAGCCGGGTATCAAGTCGAGTCTGCGGGAACGACGCAACAAGCGCTTGACCTCGCCCGTCAACATTCCTACGATTTGCTGCTTGCAGATATTTATTTGCCCGACGAAAATGGCATTGACGCGTTCACGCGCATCCGCGAGGTCTCGCCCGATATTGCAGGGATTGCGATGACGGGCTATAGCAGCTGGGAAGTTTCCATGCAGGCAGTGCGCGCGGGATTTGCTGGATTTCTCGTCAAACCCTTTCCCTCCGAACAGCTCTTATCCGCCGTTGTCGCCGCGCTGGAACAAGAACACTTGCGCCGCGAAAACGCGCGCTTGCATGCGCTGGTGCCGCTGTACGAGCTGGCGCGCTCGTTCATGGGCGCGACGGATTTGTCGCAAGTATTGAATCAAGTTGTGACGACGATTCGCTCGGAAACGCGCGCCGAGATTGCCTCGCTCATGCTGTTGGACGAAGAACACGCGGAATTGGCAATCGCCGCCGCCGATGGCTTGCCGCCGGAAATTATAGAGAACCAACGGCGCGCGGGCGTGGGCACGAGCATTTCCGGCATGGTGGTCGAACGCGGCGAAGCCGTATTGATTGCGGACGATGCGCCGATGGACCGCCAAGTCCAGGCATCGCTCGGCAAACCCGAACTCGGGTCCGCGCTCTCTCTGCCGCTCAAAGTGCGCGGCGAAGTGTTTGGCGTTTTGAACTTGTCGCGTTTGCGCGGCATCGCCCCGTTTACGCGCAGTGATTTGGAATTGGCAACCGTGCTCGCCGGACAAGCCGCCGTCGCGATTGACCAGGCGCGTTTGATTGACGTGATGCGCAACATGAGCGAGACCAGTCAACGCCTCGCGGGCGCATTTGATTTGGACGATGCGGCGACGACGATATTGGAAGCGGCAACGCGCCTCGCCGCGAGCAAACGCGCGGTCTTGTGGCTGGTGGAAGATTTGTCGGGACAATTGACGCTCTTTAAATCTACCGGCTTGGACCCGGAGCAAGAACGGCGTTTGAAACCGCCCGCGTTTGTTACACCCGCCGACGCGGTGAACGAACGCGAGCGCGTGCACCAAGACGTTTTGTGGCTGCCGATTATGCGCGGAGACCGCAAATTTGGTCTGCTGGAAATTCATCTTGTGCCCGGCAAAAATATTCGCCCCGACCGTCTGGGCGTTTTGAAAACGCTCGCGCACACCGCCGCCGCCGTCATCGAATCGCACCGCCTGCGCGCGCGCGAAGCCATCGCGTTCCGCGAAATTGATTTGACCTTGCGCGGCGAATCGAATTTACAAAATGTGCTCGAACGGCTCTTGCGTCAAATCGCGGAAGCGTGCGGCGCGCAAAACGGCGCGTTGTTTATTCGCAGTGGCGACAATGGCGAATCGTCGGCGTTGGTGGAACTGGGCGAAGGCGCGCCGGGGGATATTGCGCTCGAAGCGATTGCGGCAAATCACGCGATTCTGCGTTCGAATCCCGAAGACAGCGTGAACGGCATCGGTTCGCTCATCGCCGCGCCGCTGACGGTAGGCACACGCGTCGAAGGCGCGCTGGTGTTGACACATCGCGACCCGCGCATGTTTGGACAGCGCCATCTGAATTTGCTCACGGTCCTGTCCAGTTCCGCCGCGTTGATTGTGCGGAACGCGCAGTTGTACGCGTGGTCGGAAGAAAAAGTTATCAGCGAAGAACGCGCGCGCATGGCGCGCGAAATTCACGACGGACTCGCGCAGGACATTAACTTTATGCTGATGCGCGTGCAGACGCTGCAAACCGCCGCGCGCATGGGCAGAGACATTGACTTGGGCAAAGAACTGGAGCAGTTAAATCAGACCCTGCGCCGCGATGTGCGCGAAGTCCGCCAAACGATTTTCGCGCTGCGTCCGGTCGAAATTGAAACGCTCGGCTTTGTGCCCGCCATCGTCAAGTTCGCTCAAGATTTTGGGATGGCGAACGAAATTCAAGTGCATCTCAACGTGCAGGGCGATGCTGCGCCGCTCGCGCCCAAAGCCCAGTCCGCGTTGTATCGTTTGGTGCAAGAGGCGCTGAATAATACGCGCAAACACGCGCGCGCGTCGAATGTATGGCTCGATTTTTCGTGCGATGAGCAGACCGCGCGTCTCATCGTCGCCGACGACGGCAAGGGTTTTGACATGATGAAAGCGCTGGACGCGGCGCGCGGGCGCGGCAGTGTCGGCATTCTCCAAATGCGCGAGCGCACCGAACGCGCGGGCGGCACGTTTGAAATCGAGACCGATGTGGGCAAAGGCACCCGCATTGAGGTGAGCTTGCCGCTGCGCTGAACGAGGTATGACCAAAAACTTGGGCATTTGCCCAAGTTTTTTTTGTCTCTGTAATTTTTCCCCCCGTCTGTGCGCGCGTATAATCTCCGCGCTGACCGCACACCGCGTCAGCGCGATGTTTTCATGCAAGAGTTTGCTCCTTTTTCTCCCGGCACGTTTCGCCTTGTCCGTTCTCTGCGCGTTTGGCTCGTTTTGCTCCTTCTCGCGGCGTGGGCACTGCGCCTCTATCATCTCGATACCATGAGTTTGTGGTGGGATGAATCGCTCTCGTGGGACCGCGCCACCAATTCACTCTCTGCCATTCTCTCCAACACGATTCAAATTCAGACCATTACCACGCGCGACCTGCATCCGCCATTTTACTTTGTGCTGTTACATTTCATGGTGCAGGCGGCGGGCACGGGCGAATTTGCCTTGCGCTTTTTGTCCGCCATCGCAAATGTGTTGACGCTCGCGTTGTTTGTGCCGTTCACGCGCGTTCTGTTTGGCAGACGCGGGCGCGCCATCGGGTTGCTCACTGTTTTGTTCGGGACAGTCTCGCCGTTTTATGTGTGGTACTCGCAAGAAGCGCGCCCGTACGCGCTCGCGCTGTTGTTGAGCGTGCTGTGTGTGTACGCGCTGTTGAAATGGCTCTACACCGCGCCGCAGACATGGCGCAATCTTTTTTCGCGTTGGTTTCTCTTGTTCGGCGCCGCGTTCGCGCTCGACCTCGCTACGCTGTATTTGTCCTTTGTGCTTTTGCCGTTTTTCGCCGCGACGATTTTGTTGTTTGCTTCCGGCGCGCGCACAGCCACCGCGCCGACGCAAGACGGCGCGACGAGATTGACCCAATCCATCGGCAGCGCACTGCGCGCGCGTCTCGAGAATCGCGCCCTGTTGTTTATCGCCGCCACGTGCGTGGTCGCGTTTGGTGTCATTTTGTTCTTGATGCCGCGCGAGACCGATTTGACCTCGTGGGACCAAGTGGGTCCGCGCTTTGTGCCGCTTTTCATCATGCTGCGCGATGTATGGAATTCATTCGCGGTGGGCTTGACGCTCACGCTCGACCAAGCCGCGCTGCTCGATTGGTTTTTGCTCGCGTGTTGGCTCGTCGGAATTTTTTCGCTCATCCGCGTCCGCGCGCGCGATGCGCGGCTCGCGCTCTTTTTTCTTTGTTACATTCTCCTGCCCGCGCTCGCGTTGAATCTCGGTTCGTACGTGCGCCCGCTGTATCTCAACTCGCGACATTTGATTACGACCAGTCCCGCGTTTTACATCGGGCTGGCGGTGGGCGTGGACGCGCTCGCGCAGCGCGTGAGCAAAATAAACGCGCCTGTCTTTTCGCGCGCGTCGTTTGTGCTTCGCCCCGCGCTGCTTGGTCTGGCATTGCTGCCTATCGTAGGCGGTGCACTCGCCTCCCTCGACAATTTGTATTTCAATCCCACGTTCGCCAAAGACGACCACAAGGCGTGGGCAGAATTTTTGCGCGAGCGCGTACGTCCCGATGATTATTTGCTGCTCGTCGCGCCGCAAGCGGAAAAGATTGTGGAATATTATTTGCCGCCGGGAATGCAGTGGGAATCCCTCCCGCATTTGGGGCGCACGCAAGACTGGCAAGAATATTTGGACCGCGAAGCCATTCTCAACGCGTATCGCAATCACCCGCGCGTGTGGCTGTTGGAACTGCATCAACCGGTTGCGGACCCGACGCTGCACATTACCGATTTGTTGAATCGTTGGGGGTACGCCACCGACAGCATAATTTTTCGCGGCATCAGCACCGAGATTCGTTTGCAAGCGTTCACCTATGGACGCACGCCGCAGGAACCCGCCGCGCAAGAGAGCCAAAGCAACACGGTTGTTTTCGACCACAATCTCGCGCTGGTCGGCTATACGACGCCGCCGCAAATCGAAGCGGGCGCGCGCGGCGTGGTCAATTTGTATTGGCGCGCGGAACGTCCGATGGCGCAGGATATTAACGTGTCGCTGCGCGTGGTGGACGCGCAAGGGAACGTGTGGGGACAAATGGATGCGCCGCCAATTGGAAATTTGTTTCCGCTCGCAAAATGGGAAACCGAGCGTACGTATTTGGACCAACACGATTTCGCGGTGGACGCGGGCGCGCCGCCGGGGAAATATAAAATTGAACTCGGCGTGTACGAAACGGCGAGCAACACGCGCTGGCAAGTCTTTCGCGGACCGCGCAAAACGGATGCGCCGATTCCACTCGCCGAAATCACCGTCACGCGTCCGGACCCGCCGCGCAATCCGCAATCGTTGTTGCTGGACGGACATGCCGACGTTGCCTTTGGCGACGCGGTGCGTTTTGTCGGTTATGATTTGGAAGACCGCGCGAGCGCGCCGGGTAGTGAAATTCCATTGACGTTGTATTTTCAAGTGACACAGACGCGCCCGACGAACTTGCAGGGACAAGTGGAATTGCGCGCGCCGTGGTGGCAAGTGTGGAATCGCGCGCGCGCAGCCGCGCCGTTTACGCTCGACCTGACGAATCGTCAAGCGGATGAAATTGTGCAGGCGCGCGTGAATGTGCGCGTGCCCGGCGATGCCAGCGCGGGCGCGTATGATTTGAGTGTGCGCTTGAACGACCTTGCGCCGCAAACACTCCTTCCCGCGCAGGCGTACACCTTTGCCGATGTGAGCATCGCCGCGCTTGCGCGTTCCACCGAACTGCCCTCCATCGCGCATCCGTACAACGCGCGTTTTGGCGACTCGATTCAATTTCTCGGATACGACCTCGAAGCGCCGCAGCCGTTGAAACCGAACGCGCAGGTAAAACTCATTTTGTACTGGCGCGCGCTCAAGGCAACGGACACGCCGTATAAAGTGTTTACCCATCTCATCAACACGGAAAATAAAATTTACGGACAGCAGGACAAATTCCCGTTGGACGGCGCGCGCCCGACGACGAGCTGGGCGGCAGGTGAAATTTTTACCGACGTGTACGAATTTCAGGTGGCGCCCGATGCCCCGCCCGGGGCGTACAAATTGGAAATCGGTTTTTATGACGCGGCGAGTTTGACGCGCCTCCCCGCGTTCGATGCGAACGGCGCGCCGCTTGGCGACCATCTCGTGTTTGAGGATTTGCGAATTCAATGAGTGAGAGGCAACCGGATTCGGTGGCAAGCATGGCGATGCTCCCGCGCGAGTATCACGTCATGTTTGAGACCGAGCAAGAATATTGGTGGTATCGCGGTTTGCGGGTGATGGTGAACGAACTGCTTGCGCGGTATGCGGCGGCGGACGGTTCGACGCGCATTTTGGACGCGGGTTGTGGCACAGGGAAAAATTTGCAAATGTTCCTCGAACGCGGCGACGCGTGGGGCGTGGACATTGCCGAGCAGGCGATTCGCTTTTGTCACCGGCGCGGGATTCCGCCCGAACGCGCGCTCGTGGGTTCGGTGCTGGAGCTGCCGTTTCCAAATCAATTCTTTGAGCTGGCGTTTTCGTTCGACGTGATTTGCAATATTCAAAACGATGTCGCGGCAATGGCGGAAATTCAACGCACCCTGAAACCCGGCGGACGTTTGATTGCGCAGCTGCCCGCGTACGAATGGCTGTGGAGCGCGCACGATGTCGCGGTGGGACACAAATATCGTTACACCGCCGAATCCCTGCGCGCCAAATTGGAACGCGCCGGCTTGCAAATCGAAACGCTCACGTATGTCAATACGCTCCTGTTTCCGTTCATCGCGCTGCTGCGGTTGGCGCGCCGCCCCGCCGCGCGCGACGACGCGCAGTCCGACCTTGTGCCGCTGCCGCGCGTGGTGAATCACACGCTGACGCGGTTGTTCACGGCCGAAATGCGCGGCGCGCTGGAGCGCCGCATGCCATTCGGAATTTCTCTGCTGGCGATTGCGCGGCGCGCAGATTGAGCCGTCATGCGTTTATCCAAAGCGTTTATCTTGATTTTGCTGTTCACGCTCGCGGCTTTTGCGCTGCGCGTGTATCGGCTCGATTTTTTTTCCCTGCGCGGCGATGAATCGTTCACCGTTTTGTTTGTGCAAAAACCGTTGGCGCAAATGTGGGCAGAGACGCTGACTGTCGAGCCGAATCCGCCGCTGTTGTATTTCGCCTTGCGCGCCTGGATTGACGCGGCGGGCGACAGCGAATGGGTGACGCGCTTTTTTTCTGTGTTCTTTGGCGTGCTGTGTGTGCCGCTGGTGTATCGTGTGGCGCGCGAAATGGCGTCTGCCAAAGCGGTCGCGCTCGGCGCGGCGTTTCTCGTTGCGGTCAATCCGTACCAAATTTGGCATTCGCAAGATGTGCGAAATTATACGATGTGGCCCGCGTTCTCTTTGTTGGCATTGGTATTTTTTTGGAAATGGTATCGTGTAGCGGCAATGCCATTTGCCGCGCGCCCGTTAGAATCGCCGCGTGTCTCGGCGCAAAATGCTTTGCCCTTACTCTGGTTCGTTCTTGCAGAATTGGCGGCGTTGTACACGCATTATTACGAAGCATTCGTTTTGCTCGCGCTGAATGTGTTTGTGTTTGCGACGCTGTGGCGCGATTTGAAAAAATTGCTGCCGTGGCTCGGCGCGCAAGTTGTGTTGGCGATTTTGTATTTGCCGTATCCGCTCGTCCTATCGAATCGTGTTTCGGCGTACGGCGAAGGGAGTGGGCGGCAAGGTGTTGCGTTGTGGGACATTGCGCGCGAGACGTTCAGTGCGTTTGTGTTGAGCGATACGTTGGATGAAAATTTGCGCGCGTGGCTCTGGGTTCCGTTTGCTTTGCTCGCGTTTGCGGGCTTGATTTTTTGGTGGACGCGTGATTGGAAACGCGGTCTCTTTTTTGTATTCTATGTCGCCGTGCCGACGCTGTGCGTGTTTGGCTTGAACACAATTCGTCCGTTGTATCTCGAACGCTATTTGAACGGCATCGCGCCCGCGTGTTATTTGCTGATTGCGTTTGGCGTGGTTGCCGTTTGGAATTTTTTTGACGCGCGCGCGCCGCGCCCATTTTCACGTTTCACGTTTTACCTCTCACGCCTTGCGTTGGTTGTCGCCGTCGCGTTCATTGCCTATCTTGCGCTCGCGAATTATTGGACCAATCCCGCGTACGCCAAAGCGCCCGATTGGCGCGGCTTGACGCGCATCATCAACACGAACGCACAGCGCGGCGATATCATTGTGCAAAATTTTCCCGAAACGTCGCTCTTGTATTACGACACAAGCAAACTGCCGCTGGTCGTTTATCCCGAAACCTTTTTGCCGGATACAAAAACGGAACAGCAGTTGAACGCGATGAACGCCAATTACCAGCGCGTGTGGTTTATTCCCGCTGCGCCTGATTATTGGGACCCGTACCAATTTGTCGAGGCGTGGTTGCATCGCAAAGATGATTTGTTAAAGGATTGGCGCGCAGGCGAATTGCAATTGCAGCTGTACGGCACGCCGTCTTATTTTTTGAACGCGATGAATTCGAGCGGCACGGTATTTGGCGGAACGTTGCGCCTAAGCGGTTATCGCACCACACGCGATGGAAATACATTGCGCGTCGTTTTGTATTGGCGCGCGCTGGAAACTCCAAACAAGAATTTCGAAATGGAGGTGCAAACCTTCCAAAGCGGCAAAGGCGCGCTCGAAACGATTCGCCGGATTCCCGTACGCGGCGAATATCCCACCACCGAGTGGCGCAAGAATCAGTTGCTCGTGGACCAATATGATTTTGAACATTCGGCAAATGCGACAGACATTTTGCTTCGAGTTTGCGATGCGTTGACGAACGCGTGTTTGCCGATCGGCGATTCCACAATGGCAGGACCGTTGACTTTGCCCATCAAGCCATGAGCCAAACCGAAAAATGTTCGCGCGTGGATTTTGCGCTGCTGCTTTTGCTTGCGGCACTGGTTGCATTATTTTTTTGGCGCATTCTCACGCCAAATCCGCTTGACCGCGCGCAATTTCCGGCAGGCGATTTCACGGACCAATTTTACGCGTTCCGTGTGTATGAAGCGCGCGCCTTTTCCGAAGGACGCATTCCATTGTGGTCGGAAAATTTCAACAGCGGGCATCCGTTTCTCGCGGACATTCAGAGCGCGGTGTTTTATCCCATCGCGTTGTTGAACACACTTTTAAATCTCGCAGTATTCAAATCGTTTTCGTTGTTTGCGTTGGAACTTGAAGCGTTGTTTCATTTTTGGCTCGCGGGCGCGTTCACGTACTTGTTCGCGCGGCGAACGCTGCAGCGAGCGTTCGGTACGAATGCGCGGGTGGGCGCGTTCACGAGCGCGCTTGTGTTTACGTTCGGTGGATATTTAACTTCCTATCCGTCACTCCAGTTGGCGATTTTGGAAACGGCTGTGTGGCTGCCGCTTGCGCTGTTGTGCATTGACAAGGCAACGACGGACGAGCGACGACGGGCGACGAATTGGCTCATTGCGGCGGGAATGGTGTTGGGTGTTGCCGCGTTGGCGGGGCATCCGCAGACGTTTTTGTTTGTGTTTTGTGTTTCGGTTGTTTATTTCGCGTTTCGTATCCGGCAACCAACAAATCAATCGAAAATCGAAAACCGAAAATCGAAAATGTTTTCGCGCGCGTTGGGTGCGATTCTTTTGCTTGGGGCAATCGCGTTCGGCATCGCGGCGATTCAACTCGTTCCCGCAATGGAATATCAACAGCTCTCGACGCGCGAGGCGTTATCGTTTGCGGACGCGGCAAAGGGTTTTCCGACGCTCGATATTTTGCAATTTATTTTGCCGGGCTATGCGAGCGCGTTCGCGTCGCCGTTGTATGTTGGGGTTTTTCCGTTATGGTTGGCAATCTTTGCCCTATTACAGGGGCGAATAACGAATAACGAACAACGGAAAACGGATGTTGTTTTTTGGGGCCTCGTTGCGTTGGGCGCGTTGATTTTGTCGTTTGGGTTTTATGTGTTCGCGTATGTAATTTTTTATTTGTTTGTGCCGGGCGCGGCGTTATTTCGGCAGCAAGAACGTTTGGCGTTTGTCGTGAGTTTTGCGCTGGCGATGTTGGCAGGATATGGAATTACAGAATTGTTGAACGCGTTTGATTTGCAACGCGCGCGAAAGTTATTTTTGATTTTGCCCGTCGGCGCGGTGTTGATGCTGGCGTTGATGCTCGTGTTTTTTGTCGCGGGCGTACAAAATCCTGAAGGACGCCTTTCGTTTCTCGGCGACCGCGCAGGGTTGATGTTGTTGCTGTTTGCATTGGCAAGTTTGCTGGTCGGCTTGTATCTGCGACGCGCGCGCGAACAGGAACGTTACGGCGAACAGGAACGTTACGGCGAACAGGAACGTTACGGCGAACAGGAACGTTACGGCGAACAGGAACGTTACGGCGAACAGGAACGTTACGGCGAACGTTCCCTACAGCTTTTTGTTGTGGGTGCGCTTGTTTTGATTTTGTTTGATTTGTGGAGTGTGAATGAGCCCGCAAACAAAGGCGAAGCGGTTGAGCGCTATGGTGAAAATCCACTTGTGAAAATTATCAAACAGGACACGGGGATTTTTCGCGTGGCGAATGAAAATCAATTGCCGCCTCATTCAGGCATTGTGTATGATTTTGAAGAAATCGGTGGAATTTCGCCTTTGCGCTTGGCGCGCTATGATGCGATTCTAGGATTCTCGCGCGAACGACTATGGCAGATGTTGAATGTAAAATATGTATTGACAGACCAACCCAAAATTTTTACAGGAAGAATTCTTGGACAAGACGGACGGACCAGCTTGGTGCGACTGGAAGAAGGTGTAATGCCGCGCGCGTGGTTCGTGCAAGAAGCAGAGCTTGAACCTCAAGCAAGTCCGCTCAATGTGGCGAAGGATAGTTTTCTGCCAAATGTTGCAATTGTGTCACCGCATCCGCCGTTCAAAATTGACCCGCGCTCGTGGGCAGAGGGAAAAGTCGAAATCACGCTTCATAGCGCGGAACACATGACTCTCGATGTCAACACGCCCGCCGACGGTTTGCTCGTCATCAGCGAAAATTTTTATCCCGGTTGGCGCGCGACAATTGATAATGAACCTGTTGAAATTTTGCGCGCGGATTGCACACTGCGCGCGATTCCGGTACGCGCGGGACAGCATCGAATTGAAATGTGGTACGAGCCGATGTCATTCAAAATTGGGGCGGGGATTTCGATGCTGATGGTGTTGTTGTGTGCGGGCGCGTTGGTGTTTGGGAGGCGGGCGAATAGTAATTCGTTGCGAACATAGTTCGCGAGCAACAAAAACGCAAAATCGCCCTACGGCGATTGAACGAATAAATTCGTTGTTACGTTTCACGTTTCACGTTTGACGATACGCGATATGCGAACAAATTTCACTGACCGCTTGATTACAAACAATACGCTGGCGTGGATTCTCGCGCTGGGGCTTGGCTGTGCGCTCGCGCTGTTTCTCGCGGCGGCAGTTTCGTTTTCGTCGCCCGCGATTGTGATTGCGGGGATTGTTGCATTGGCGGCGGGCGTGGTGATTATGACCAGCATCGAGTTCGGATTGTTCGCGGTGTTGGGCGTGGCAATACTTTTGCCGTTCGCTTCCATTCCCGTCAATCTCGGTTTCAATCCGACGTTTCTCGACCTCGCGCTGCTCGCGTTGTTTGCGATGTGGTTCACGCGCGCCATGACGCGGCAAGACGAATTGGATGCAGACAGCGCATCCCACAAATTTCAATTCACATTTCTTGGCGTGCCGATTGTGGCATTTATGGTGCTTGCCATTTTTTCATTTGTGATTGGAATGTCGCACGCGGGTCTGCAAACGCAAATCGTTCGTCGCTTTGCCGAAATTCTGTTAGCAATTGCGACATTTTTTTTGATTGTGAATGTGGTGAATACACGCGAGCGTTTGGAGCGCGTGATGCGAGTCATTCTCATCGCAGGAACGATTTCGGCGGTATTGGGCATCGTGTTTTATTTTTTGCCGCGCGATGTGACGATTCGCATTCTCTCGCTGCTGCGCTATGTAAAATATCCCGATGGTCCCGGTGTTTTGCGTTTTATCAACGACGATGTGGAAGGGACAATGCGCGCGGTTTCGACTTCGGTTGACCCGAATGTGTTGGGCGGCTTGATGATTTTGATGGCGGGCTTGGCAACACCCCAAGTGTTTGCGTCCAAAACATTGCTGCCGCGTCCGCTGATTTTCGCAAGCGTCGCCGCGATGTTTTTGTGTTTGGTGCTGACGTTTTCACGCGGCGCGTTTTTGGGATTCGGCGTTTCGCTCGTCGTCATCGCATTTTTCAAATATCGCCGACTCATTCCGATTCTTGCAATTGGAGCAATTTTGTTTTGGTTCATTCCCATCACGCAAGAATACATCGCGCATTTGCTGGATGCGTTCGCGGGCGCAGACCGCGCGACGCAAATGCGCATCGGCGAATATCAAGACGCGTTCACGTTGATTTCGCGCTATCCAATTTTTGGTGTTGGCTTTTTGGGTTCACCCGATTTGGATACGTACATCGGCGTCTCGTCCGTGTATCTTTTGATGGCGGAACAAATGGGACTTGTCGGCGTTGCCACATTTCTTGTGACGATGGGAATTTTCTTTTATCGTTCTCTATTGGCGTGGCTTGATGGTTTGCAAAATGATTCAACACTCTCGCCGATTTTGCTCGGCGTGTGCGCGGCGTTGATTGGCGCGATGACGGCGGGCGTCGTGGACCATTATTTCTTCAATTTAGATTTTCCGCACTCGGTGACATTGTTTTGGATTTTTGTGGGGTTGGGGGTGACGACTGTACTCATTCACAGGCGATGACAGCTCCCGCGACTTTGTGCCAGCCCTATGCGATTGCCCCATAGCTATTAACAATCTCAAGAATGTTAATACAATCTATCCAAATATCATTTAAGGAGGCTTCAAAATGAAAAAGATCGTTGGTGTGAGTTTTTTGCTGATTCTGCTAGTTGGAATAACAGTAACCTCTATCTTGGCTTCATCGCCTGCTGCACAGACACAGTGCAATACTCTTGTTCCCGCTGCTGACAATGAGGTATCCGCAAGTGAATTTCACGCCACCATTCAGCCAACCGGGGTCACAGTTGAGGGACAAACCTCAGGCTCGCTAAATGCACAACTATCCAGATTCGAGTGGTCCATAAATTTGTCGAACTGCAGCTTTAGAACGACGCGCCTGCCTGGGTTGAACAGCAATCCAAGTGGGGGATCGATCATTAATCAAGAATTCAACCAAGATCGTTCTAATGGAGAAATAGACGAAGAGGGGACAGCTTCCCCCAATGCTAACTTTCAAGTCGGTTTTACTCTTATCACCAAGGACCCGCCTGGGTTCTGGCTTGCCACAACGAAGAACCACCTCTGGTGGAAAAATAAGGCTAATGGAAAGGTACGATGGCAAAGAATGAGTAAGGGATGTACTGCATTTACCACACCCCACCTCTGAATACACATTGGTTTAATATCGCATGCTCTTTTGCAGACCCTGTGTACCAGAACAAGAGATTGGAAGTACTCTCAAATATCTGGGCGAAGTATCGGAACTTTGACTTTAATGACGCGAATTTGAGTACTGATGCAGAACACTATAGTGAAATTACTGGGTTCAACAATAATACGTTTCGCCATAGATGGAGCATTACGCATAGTGGAGATGCCTTCTGGCTCTTACGAGGCGAGGTGCGGCGTGACTTTTGAGAGGGAGATGCCAGATTTCATATGTTGTTGAGGTAAAGGTGCAGAGT
>JAKOPZ010000267.1 GCA_029778615.1 Chloroflexota bacterium
CGCGCCCGCGCACTGCTGTCTATGCGGAGCGCGTAGAGCATGAAACGCTCTTGCGCGGAAAGATTCAAGTCGTGCGTTTCCATCACCGCACGCGCGTTCAGCTTTCAAACCACCGCGCGGGAACGCGGCGCGCGTTGGTTTGAAAATCTGTTTTTTCATTAACCCAAACCGGGAATGCCCGCGCCGAGTCCGCCGGTCACGGCGTTCATGCGCTGAGACGCGAGCGTTTGCGAACGCTCGTGCGCTTCGTTCACGGCTGCCATCAACAAATCTTCGAGCATGGTCGGGTCGTCCGCCGATTCTTTGATGGCGTCGGGATTGATTTTGATGGCGGTAATTTTTTGATGCCCGTTCATCGTTACCGTGACCATTCCGCCGCCGACGGTTGCGCTGACCGATTCATTTTCCAATTGCTGCTGCGCTTCGAGCATTTTCTTTTGCAGCTCTTCGACTTGCTTTTGCAGCGCGGCGGGGTTAAAGCCGCCCATCCCGCCGCGTTGTGGCATTCCTTTGTTTTTGCTCATGGCTAATCTTCTTCCTCTTCCTCTTCAATAATATTTGAAACTTTGCCGCCCAAGTTCATGCCCGTCCGAATGAGCGGGTCATCTTGCGCCGCTTGCATTTTCGCGCGCTTGGGCGAAACAATACATTTGAGATGCGCGGTCGTATCGAACGTTTGCGAAATAATTTTATTGAATTGGACGAGCGCGTTCTTGTCGTTGTTGAACCGTTCCGCGTGCAGCGGATAAAAAAAGCCGATGGTCAACTCGTCGCCCTTGAGCGACAACGGCTCGGCATCACGCAAATACGCGGCGGACGACTTGTTGACTTTTTGAAAACGCGCAATCAAATCACTCCAGTTTTGTTTCACGGCGGCGATGGACAATTTTCCCAAAACCGGTTCCGGTTCACTCGCGCCGACAGAAGGCGACGCTTTGGTTTTTTTCGATGCGGCGGGGACGCGTTGAAAGGCGGGCTCGGCTTTTTTCGTCAAACTTGGTTCTGCATTTGTGCGCGGCGCGCCCGGCACAAACGGGTTCGCCGTATCGCGCGCAGGCGTCGCGCGCGGCGTGTGCGCGGGTGCGGGCGCAACAATCGGCGTGGGCTCAAGGGTCGCTTCGACGAGCGCCATTTCCAGCGGGAGCGTCGGGCTGGCGCTGTTGCGCAAATCGAGCGCCGCCTGCCCGAACAAGCGAATCGCGCGCGAGGATTGCTCCGAATTCATTTGCGCCGCGAGTTCGCGCATTTCTTGTTTCACTTCTTCGCCCACAACCAGCATCGTTTCGCTTTTGACGGCAAACAACATCACGCCGCGCAAATATTCAATCACATCGCGCGCAATTTGACGGGGGTCCGCGCCGGCATCCACCGCGCGGTCCAGTGCCGCAATGCCGCGTCCCACCTCACGCGCCGCGATGCTCGCTACAATTTCGTGAATGATTTCGCGCGATGCCGCGCCGAGCAACACCTCGACATGGCGGAGCGTAATCGTATCGCCGCTGTACGCGGTGAGTTGGTCGAGCAGACTTGTCCCGTCGCGAAACGAACCATTTGCCTGCCGCGCGACCAATTCCAGCGCGGCGGGGTCCAATTCCATTTCTTCTTGCCGGGCAATATCGCCGAGTTGGTCAATCAATTCTTGAAGCGAGGCGCGTTTGAAATCAAAACGCTGGCAACGCGAAGAAATGGTCGCAGGCACGCGATTGACTTCGGTGGTTGCCAAAATAAAAATCACGTGCGGCGGCGGCTCTTCCAGTGTTTTCAACAGCGCGTTGAACGCGGCATTGGAAAGCATGTGCGCTTCATCAATGATATACACTTTAAAGCGCGCTTGGTTCGGGCGAAAATCTACCTTGTCGCGCAAGTCGCGAATATTGTCCACACCCGTGTTGGACGCCGCGTCAATTTCAACCAAATCGAGCAGGCGTTCCTCGTTGATGGCGCGGCAAATGGCGCAGCGGTTGCAGGGACGCCGGTTCACATCGGGGTCGAGACAGTTGACCGCTTTGGCAAGAATGCGCGCGGTGGACGTTTTGCCCGTGCCGCGCGTGCCGGTAAAAAGATACGCGTGCGCGATGCGATTCAAGGCGAGCGCATTCTTGAGCGTATGCGTAATGTGGTCTTGCCCTTGCACATCGTCAAACGACTGTGGGCGATATTTGAGATAAAGAGCTTGAGCAGGCATCGTAACATTCCAAAGGCGCCCGGACGCGGAGGGCTTGCGCGAAAAGGATGTGTGTATGTCAATCCGCAAAAAGGATAACATCATCGCGCAAAATCGGCAAGCGATGGTAGAATAACAAAAAAATTGAGGGGGGCTTTGTGGTCAAACATCCGTTATTCTTGTTTGTCTGGTGCGCGCTTGTGTTCGTTTGGGTCGGGCTCGCAGTCAGTGCGGTCCAAGCAAGCGACCTCGTACCAATGGTGCACGCCGAACAGTCTCGGTTCAATGTATCCGGCACGGACCCGAGTCTGGCATTGGTGCTCGTCGGCGCATTCGGAATTCTCATTGCGCTTGTGAGCGGTTTGCTCCTGTGGCGCAGTATGAAAATTCCACGCACCAGTTGAATTCCGACACCGACACGCATCGTCCGGTTGCGACACAACAGAATGCTCGTTCCAAAATAGAGAGCGCGACTCGAGCGTTCTCTTTTTGTGTACTGCGCGCATTGGGTGATTACTCTTAACGCGGGTAATCCCCAACGCGCATTGGTTGACGATTTCGCGGACACGCCCTAGAATGCTGAAAATTCTGGAAATTTTTGGAGCAGCGGAATGAACAGCCCGAATCCCGAAATTCAAAAATTGCTCGACCGTGCGAAACAAGAACTGGCGGACGCCAAAGCCGAAAAGGCGCGCCTTTATCCGCCGAATACTGACCCACTCGGCACGCCCGACCGCTTTCCGCGCGATTACACACCCGAACAAATTGCGTATCACCAACAGCTGAACGCGAGAATTGAAATGCTGGAACAGCGCGTGGATGATTTGCAGCTGCGGCTCTATTCCAAATGAGCGCGACGGAACAATCTAAACCCGTCGGCATTGTCGTTGACCTTGAACAGCGTTTATTGCAAATCAATTGGGACGACGGACACGCAAGCACTTGGGATTTTGATACCCTGCGGCGCGCATGTCCTTGCGCCGAATGCCGCCCGTGGATTCACGACCTTGTGCAAACTTCCGCGTCACATGAACCATCGGAAGCGGTCAAGAACGCGCGCGGGGAATTGAACTCTTTGCAAGATATTCAACCCGTCGGCAGTTATGCCCTTCATTTCAATTGGGCAGATGGGCATACCTTTGGCATTTACGATTGGAAATACCTGCGCGCGCTCGACACCTCCGCGTCGCCCTAAACCCAAATTTCTATTCGGAAGCGTACCGTGAACGAAAACAAACCCGTCAAACTGCTGCTCGAATATGACATTCCCGATGAAGTGCAGGAAGCGTATTATCGTTTCGTCACCGGCGAATTTGTGCCGCAAGTGAATCGCATCGGACTCGAACTTGCCGAAGTGTGGGAAACGGTTTACGGCGATTACCCGCGCCGCTTGATTGTTTTCGTCGTTCAGGACGCCGAAACATGTCAGGAAGCGCTGGGGAATGAAAAATTCCAACGCCTTGAACGAAAACTTTTGCGCTTTGTAAAAAATTACAGCAAGCGCATGGTGCCGTACAAAGGACAATTTCAATTTTAGCCAAGCGGAATGAGCGATGAGCGATGAGTATTGAACTTGTGCTCTTTGGCTTGACCTCATTGCTCATCGCCGAGCACTCGAAATGCGCGTAACAATTTGGGTGGACATGGAAGGGATGGCAGGCATCCACAACTGGGCGCAAGTTTCGTACGGCGAAGCGCTGTACCAAGAAGGACGCGTCCTGATGACGAACGAAGTGAACGCGGCAGTGCGCGGCGCGCGCAACGCGGGCGCGGACAAAATTGTCGTCATTGATTGTCACGGCGCGGGCGGCGCAGGTTCATTCAATTCGCTGTTGCTAAATCAATGCGAGCCGCACGCCGAATACGTACTCGGCGCAAAATGGATGCGTTACACCAAGCCGTTACAAGAAGGTTGCGATGCCGCGCTGCTCGTCGGCGCGCACGCGATGGCGGGAACCCCCGACGGCGTGTTGTGTCACACTGTTTCGTCGGAAGCATGGTACAACGCATGGATTAACGACGACCTTGTAGGCGAAAGCGGTATCTGCGCGGCGGTGTGCGGCACATGGGATTGTCCCGTCGCGTTCGTCGCGGGCGATGTGGCAACCTGCAACGAAGTGCAAAAATTGTTGGGCGACCAAGTTGTCACCGCGCCGACAAAAATTGGAATTCATCGTTTCAGCGCGCAGCACCTCGCGCCCCGTGACGCGTGTGAATTGATTGAGCGGCGCGTTCAAGACGCATTGAAAAATTTGACGCGGCTCAAACCGTACAGACCGAGTTCGCCGACGACCTTCAAAGTGATGCTCGCGACGCCTGACCGCGCGCTTGATTTTCGCGGCAAGCCGAATGTGGAAATCACGGACAATGACCGCACGGTCATTTCGCGCGGCGAAAATTTTTGGCAGTGCTGGGACCAATTTTGGTATCATTCGTAAAATCAAAACCGCAAAGGTCCCGGACCTTTGCGGTTTTTTATTCAGAATAATTTTGGCATTTGCAATCCGGGAAACAGCAGATGGATGGCAATGTTCAGAACGATGCCCAACAGATACAACATGCCAAACCTGCGATTGTGGATGAACGCGACACCGACGAAATAAAGGGGCCAGCCAATCGCCCATTCGGGCGGCGTTTTTGGTTTCGGCGCGCTAAAAATTTTCCACAGCCACATTGCCAACGGTAACGCGAACAAGACCAGCAACGCGGTTGGTAAAAACACTCCTGTAACCACAAGCGCTACCGTACTCACATACATCAACGCGACGAGAATTTTGGTCATCCACCGCGCGCGCCCTTCGCCAAGCAGCACGACGAGCGTATGTGTTTTATTGCGTGCGTCAAAATCCACCTTGTCTAAATGTTTCCCAAACAACACCGTCGTCACGCCGAGCGCGTACGGCAGCGACGCGACAATTACCCACAGCGGCAGCGTTTGCGTTTGGATAAAGTATGTGCCGCCAACCATCAGCGGTCCCCACACCAACAAGACTGCAAATTCCCCCAAGCCGCGATATTTCAATGGAAACGGGTCGCCCGAATAAAAAAGCAAAACCGCCGCGCCGAGCGCCATAAACACCAGCACCAGCGGTCCCGCGACATATGCAAGATAGAAACCAATCAACGCCGCGACCGCAAGGACAACGGCTGTGCTGACCAACAATTGGCGTCTTGAAAATTCGCCATTCACAAATGCTTGCGGTCCGTAATTCACGCGCGGCGAATCGGCAGAATCAATGCCGTGACGCGCGTCCCAATAATCGTTGACCAAATTGCTGCCCGTGTGCGCGAGCGCAAGCCCGAGCGTCGTCAACAGCGTCAAGCTCAAACTGAACTGTGTTGGCGCGCCCACCAACACGAGCGAGCCGCCGAGCAGACCCGAAATCACGCTCATCACAACCACTGCCACGCGCGAGGCAATCAACCAGCGCGTGATGGGGTCCACCCATTCACCCTCTTGAAACTTGGGCATTGTGTACAACGCGAGCAGCCAGTTCTTGGGATTGACGGTATGCTTGGTCATGGTCTCTTGTTTCATTTTTCATTCCTCCCGCGCCTCTCGACGCAACTCGGGTGCATCATTTCTCCATTATTATTTACGAAACGCCGCCGCAAACAAATCTTGCCGCGCTCGCACACGCGCCGACGGGACAATTGTCACTTGACACGCCCGGCATTTTACCTACACTATAGACGTATCTTGAGACCCCCTCCCCTATGGGGTGGGTAAGAACGATGCCGGGACAGTCACTCATTTTTACAAGAGGATGACTATGGCAAATACCGACAAGACGCAATTACTAAATCGCGCGCGGACAATTCAAGGACACATGGGCAGTATCGTCCGCATGTTGGAAGACGACGCGTACTGCGTGGATATTATCAAACAAACGCAGGCGATTCAAAAAGCAATTGACAAACTCAACACCCTGATTCTGGAAAAACACCTCAGCGAATGTGTAACCACCGCAATTCGTTCCAACAAACCTGCCGAGCGCGAACGCGTGATTGGCGAATTGTTGGATGTTTTTGAAACGGCAAACAAATTGTAACAGCTGACGAATGACGATTCACAACGGACCAGGCGTCCGGCGTCCGTCATCCGTCATTCTCCTATCAACTGAAATGGCTAGCGAACAAATTGTCCTTCCGATTAAAGGCATGACCTGCGCCAGCTGTGTCGCGCATGTCGAGCATGGCTTGCAAGATACGCCCGGTGTCGAGACCGCGACGGTAAACCTCGCCACCGAACGCGCCACCGTGAAATTTGACGCGCAAACGGCGACGGTCAGGGATATGGTGTGGCATGTCCAAGATGCGGGCTATGATGTTCTCACCGACCACGTTGACTTGAAAATCGAAAACGCGGACGCCGCGGGGGCGCTTGAAAAAACCGTCGGCGCGATTCCCGGCGTCTTGCACGTCGAACTTGCGGACAGCATTTTGAAAATTGAAATCATTCCCGGCGCCGTGACCATTGCCGAATTGCGCGCGGCGATTGAACACGCGGGCGGGCGCATCGCCGAAAGCACACAAGACGAAATTGCCGCGCAAGGGACGGACCGCGAAGCCGCCGCGCGTCAACGCGAATTAAAGCGTGAACAGCGCGACCTCATCATCGGACTTGTGTTCACGATTCCACTCTTTCTCTTGTCCATGGGGCGCGATTTGATTCACGGCGTACTCTTGCGGCATGATGTTTTGCCATGGTTGTTTGAAAATGCCTACACCGATTGGATTTTGCTTGCGCTCGCGGCGCCTGTTTATTTCTATGTCGGACGCGCGTATCATCGCGGCGCGCTGGCAGCACTGCGGCATCGCGCGCCAAATATGGACGTCTTGATTTCGCTCGGCACCAGCGCGGCGTTTTGGTACAGCGTTTTCATTTTGCTTGCCGAGCAGTTCAATTTTTATCTCGGCGCGCATTTGTACTTTGAGACGGCGGCAGTCATTATCACGCTCATCAAAGTTGGAAAATATTTGGAAGCGCGCGCCAAAGGCGCCACCAGCACGGCAATCAAAAAATTGATGAACCTCACGCCGAAAACTGCGCGCGTCGTGCGAAATGGAACGGAAAGCGAAATCGCAGTGGACGCCGTACGCGTGGGGGATGTGATTGTGGTGCGCCCCGGCGAACGCGTCGCCGTGGATGGAGTTGTGCTTGGCGGCGCGTCAAGCGTGGACGAATCTATGCTCACGGGCGAAAGTGCACCCGTCGAAAAAAATATCGGCGACCGCGTGCTCGGCGGCACGGTAAACAAGACGGGCGCGTTCACATTCGAAGCGCGCAAGATTGGCAAAGAGACTGCGCTCGCGCAAATTGTGAAATTGGTCGAAAACGCGCAGACGACCAAAGCGCCGATTCAAAAAGTCGCCGACCAAATCTCTGCGATTTTTGTGCCCATCGTTTTGGGAATCGCCGCCCTCACCTTTGTCGCGTGGTTCGTCTTGGACCCATCGCCCGCGAAATTTACAAATGCGCTGACAGCGGCAATTTCGGTTTTGATTATCGCGTGCCCGTGCGCGTTGGGCTTGGCGACGCCCACCGCGATTATGGTGAGCACCGGTAAGGGCGCGGAACTCGGCGTACTGATTCGCAGTAGTGAAGCGTTAGAAACCACAGACAAACTCAACACTGTCGTCTTGGACAAAACGGGAACGCTGACCCAAGGCAAACCGACCGTGACGGACGTACTGGAGATTCAAGACCAGCGTTTGGCGATTGGCGCCGAGCCAAGTCAAGCTCCAAGCTCCAAACTCCAATTTCTCAAGCTCGTCGCATCGGCGGAAAAATTCGGCGAGCATCCCGTCGCACAAGCAATTGTGGAATACGCAAACGCGCAAGGCATTTCGCTCGCGCCCGCTGTAGAGTTCCAGGCATTGGCGGGCCAGGGTATTCGCGCGCGCGTGGATAGTTTTGATGTCCTCATCGGCAACAGCAAATTGATGGTGGATGAAAAAGTCAACACGCGCACATTGGACAAGCGCGCACAGAAATTGGCGGATGAAGGCAAAACGCCAATGTTTGTGGCGATTGATGGGCACGTCGCAGGCATCCTCGCGGTCGCGGACACATTGAAACCGGAAGCGCGCGAAACCGTTCAAGCACTGGAGCAAATGAGCGTACAGGTCTATATGCTGACGGGCGACAATAAACGCACAGCGTCGGCGATTGCGAAACAACTTGGCATCAAAAACTATTTTGCCCAAGTGCTGCCGGAAAACAAAGAGCAAAAGGTGCGCGAGCTGCAAGCGCAGGGCAAACGCGTGGCGATGGTTGGCGACGGCATCAACGACGCGCCCGCGCTCGCGGCAGCCGATGTGGGAATCGCGTTAGGAACGGGAACGGATGTGGCGATGGAAGCAGCAGATATTACGTTGATGCGCGGCGATTTGCGCGGGATTATCACGGCGCTCCAACTTGCGCGCGCGACGCTTCGCACGATTCACCGCAATTATTTCTGGGCGTTTGCCTACAACGTCGCAGGCATTCCGATTGCGGCGGGCTTGCTTTATCCGTGGTTTGGAATTTTGTTGAGCCCGATGATTGCGGCAGGCGCCATGGCGTTCTCGAGCATTTTCGTCGTAACCAACAGTTTGCGCCTAAACAATTTTCGCGCACACTGAAACTTGCAAGGAGGAACAAGATGAACGGAGAATCGGAAACCCAAAACGTCGTCGAGCACATGGACCCCGTGTGCGGCATGATGGTCGAAGAAGGCGTGGGCGCGCTCACTTTTGACTATAATGGCACGACGTATTATTTTTGCAGCAAGGGCTGTCAGCGCGCGTTTGAAAAAGACCCGGAAAAATATTTGCGCGAAGGACCTTCGATGCACATGGGATAGGAAAATAAAAAAATGGATTTGCTTTGCAAATCCATTTTTTTATTTTCAGGGAAATTTTTGCCACGCGGCGCGCGCCGCCGCCACAATCGGTTCGTCGCCCACGCGCTCGCTTGCATTCAACACTGCCACCACCGGCAGTTCCGCGTCGAACGGCGCGCGCACGCGCGTTTTCCCAAAAGCATTTGCATCTTTTTCAGGAAACACGCCCGTCAAGTTCCACACCAGCCATGCGCCCAACGTTCCTGAATAGGATTCTGCCGCGTGCGTACTCACAACTTGTATTTCCGAGACCACGCCGCGCGCGGCAATTTCCCTTGCCTGTTCCGACCAAATAACAGAATAGTTTTCCGGCGCGACGATGGCGACGCCCGCAATCTCGCGCATTTGTGTGCGTCCAATGTCCAAACACGCGGCGACCACTTGTTTTGTTTTATACCAGAGTTCGAGCGGGTCGAATTCATTGTCCGCAATATGAAAAGTCTGTTGTGCAGAGGAAACAATTTTGAAATCACGCGTGACGAGCGCGGCGCGGAGGAGATTCGATTGCGCGGAGAGGACGAGGAGGAAACGCGGCAGAGTCATTGCCCCCCAAAAAAATAAACGCTCTTTCGTTCTTGATTTTCCATTTTTATTCTGCCCACAGACGTTTCACCGAAACGTCTCTACGTTCACCCGTTCACCCGTTCACCCCCTCACCCCTTCACCCGTTCACCTCATCACCCGTTATCCCCACCTCAGTACTTGCCCCCCGCGCTTACCTCCACCTTCTCCCCACGCGCCTCTTGGACAATTTTCACGCCCGCGCTCGCGCCGATGCGCGTGGCACCCGCGTGAATCATCGCTTGCGCTTGCTCCAGATTTTTCACGCCGCCCGCTGCTTTGACGCCGAGATTCGGTCCGACAGTTTCGCGCATCAGGGCAACGTCGTGTGTCGTCGCACCGCCGGGTCCGAAACCCGTTGACGTTTTCACAAAATCCGCGCCCGCCTCTTTGGACAACCGCGACGCGCGAATTTTTTCATCGTCGCTCAACAACGCCGCTTCGATAATGACTTTGACCATTGCGCCCTGCCGATGCGCCGCCTCCACCACCGCGCGAATGTCCTCGCGGACAAAATCATCGCGTTTCGCCTTGAGTGCGCCAATGTTGATGACCATATCAATTTCCGTCGCGCCGTCCACAATTGCCTGTTCGGTTTCAAACACTTTGGTCGCGGTCGTGTGCGAGCCAAGCGGAAATCCGACGACGGTTGCGATTTGTACGCCACTGCCGCGCAGCAGCTCCGCGCATTGTTTCACAAACGGCGGATTGATGCACACGGCGGCAAAATGATATTCGCGCGCTTCCTTGCACAATTTTTCAATTTCGGCGGGGGTCGCTTCGGGTTTCAACAAGGTGTGGTCAATGTACCCGGCAATGTCGCGCGGCACATCCGCCGCGTTCAAACCGCGCGCGGTAAGGCGCGCCGCGCCCGCGTCCAAAATTTTCCGCGCGCGCCCTTCGCACACAACCGCGCACACGCCGCAATCTACACATACGCCGCCGACAGAATCATCGCACACTTTGCGCGCGTTCGCTTGCAGCGCGCGTGTAATCGCGTTTGTTAAATCGTCAATGAGGGGCGTCAAGTTTGACACAGGGCATCAAGGAAACAAGGAATCAGGTAGACAAGGAACTATGTTTTGGTCCACCTGTCTACCCGTCACTTTCGCAAATACCTTTTTTCAATCTCCATAATTTTTGCAACGCGTTTTTGGTGACGCGCCTCGGTGCAATTCGTTGTGAGAAAAATTTTTACAATTTCGAGCGCGTCATTTTCGGTAATCATTTTCGCGCCGAGAGTGAGAACGTTCGCGTCATTGTGCTCGCGCGCGTTGGTCGCCATTTTCACATCATTGCAATTTGCCGCGCGCACACCGGGCACTTTGTTCGCCGTCATCGCGGAACCGATGCCCGCGCCGTCAATCAAAATCCCGCGCCGCGCCGCGCCGTCGCCCACCAATTTTGCAACCGCATAGGCAATGTCGGGATAATCTACCGGGTCAGGAGAAAATGTGCCACAGTCGAGGACGCGATATTCGCGTTGGGTCAACGCTTGAATCAGAATTTTTTTGAGTTCAAATCCGCCGTGGTCTGCGCCGATAGCAATCGTATCGGGTTCTGAATCCGCGACACCGCGTTCCGTTACACGCGCGTTTTGTTCGGCGACGACGCGTTCGACGATTTCACGAACCCGCGCGCGGAGCGTATCTTGCATCAATGTAAAAGGATGAAGGAAAAACGTGCGTTCGTCCTTCATCCTTCATCCCTCAGCCATTACTGTTCTGACGCGTACGAATATGTCGGCACTACGCCCCATTCGTCGGAGGGCCAATAACTCACCCACGCCTTGCCAATCAAATCTTTGGTCGGCACCATACCCCACGAATGCGAATCGGACGAGTACGGGCGATTGTCGCCGAGCACAAAATATTCGTCGGGTCCGACCGTCACGGGACCGTAATCGTAATCGGCAAAACGCAGCGGATACGGTTCGGGCACGCGCACGCCGTTCACAAAAATTTTGCCCGCGCGAATCTCAACTTTTTCACCCGGCAGAGCAATTACGCGTTTGATAAAATTCTTTTTCTCGTTCAACGGATAACGAAAGATGACGACATCGCCGCGCTGCGGCGGTTGAAGCAAATATTGAATTTTGTTGACCAACAAAAATTGCCCGTTGTGAAAATTCGGTTCCATAGATTCGCCTTCGATGCGATAATTTTCAATCGCAAAGCGAATCATGAAAAAAATGACCAGGGTGAGCAAAACGGTTTCAACCAATTCGCGCGCCGCATTGCCCCAATTGCTTTTGGCGGGCTGCGTCGTGTAATCGGGAAACGTGGGCACAGTTTCCGACATTGCCACGGCTTCTGACGAAGCGGGAAAAACGTGTGCGCCGGGGTGCGGCGCCTCATTCAAATCATAATTCCGGGGTTCCAAATCTCGACTCCTCTCACGGTGCGGCAAAACCGCAGACCTCACGCGGAACGCGAGGCACAATAATTATAACGAATTCAAACAGCGCGAGCAAACGATTGCGCAAGCATTCTAGACGAACCAAATAAACGCCAGATTAAAAATTGTTCTCTGCCGCAATTTCTATGCCTGCTAAATCGAATGGCGCGTCCAAAATTTTCCCGCCCGCCGCGCGCAGCACATCGCTTAGGCGCGCCGCCTCACCTTGACGCGCGAGAAAATACAAACAGCCGCCGCCGCCCGCGCCCAACGCTTTGCCGCCAAGCGCGCCCGCGTTTTGCGCGACGCGGAAAAATTCGTCCACGCGCGCGTTCGTCGTTGAAGAATGTAAGCGTTTTTGTGCGCTCCAATTTTCATTCAACAATTCGCCCAACGCGTCGAGCGAACCATTCTCCAATTCCTGCCGAAATTCGCGCGCGACGCGGCGAATCGTCGCCAGCGCATTCAACGTGTTCGCGTTGCGCGCGCGGAACGCGTCCTGAACGTGCGCGTGAATGGCGCCCGAAACGCGCGACTGTCCCGTATAGACGACCACACTGCGCGCTTGCAATGCTTGAACGCGTTCACGCGCGATTTCAAGTTGCTCAATCTCAACCGCATCACCCAAAAACGAGAGCGCGAGAAATCCTCCACATGCCGCCGCGTATTGGTCTTGCTTGCCGCCGATGATGCCCAAATCTTCCACTTCAATTTGATGCGCGAGTTCGGCGATTTCGCGGCGTGATAATTTTTTTTCGGCGCACGCGGCGAGCGCGCCGACAAGTGCGACCCCCACCGCGCCCGAACCGCCAAGCCCCGAACCCAACGGTGCATCGCTCGTCAATTCCACCAAGACATGTTTTAATCCAAAACGTTCGCACGCGGCACGAATAAACGCGTCATCCGCTTGCCGCGCGTTTTCCATTTCACGCACCACAACGCGTGTGCGTACACTGAACGCGACATTGATAACCAAACCCGCTTCCGTGTCACAAAACGGCTGCACGTCCGTCCAACCGCCGACAAAATCAATGCGCGTGGGCGCCTGCGCGACAATTCTTTTCATATTCGCGCATTATATCAAATCATTGTCGAACTCAATTCACCGACAGAAAAGATAAAACCGCGCCAAAGAAACAGTTTCTGTTCTTGCGCGCGCGGAGCGTTTGCGTTATCATGTGGTTGTCAATGATGACACTTGCCTCTCTCACCGCGCAGCTTCTTCGCGCAACTTTTCTCAAGGACACTCCCTTATGGAATTGAAACGTACTCCGCTGTACGATTCCCACGTCGCGCTCGGCGCGAAAATGGTCGAATTCAGCGGCTGGGAAATGCCCGTGCAATACAAAGGCATTCTTGACGAACACCGCGCCGTACGAAACGCCGCCGGACTTTTTGATATTGACCACATGGGGCAAGTGCGCGTCACAGGCAGCGACGCGCTGAAATTTCTCAATCATCTCCTCACCGCGAATTTTTCCGCTATGGAAATTAACACCGCGAAATACGCGGTGATGTGTTACGCCGATGGAACGTGCGTGGATGATACGTTCGTGTATCGCCTGCAAAATGAATGGATGGTCGTCGTCAACGCGGGCAATCGTGATAAGGACAATTCTTGGATGAACGCACAAGCGGATGGATTCGACGTTACGTTAAAAGACGTGAGCGAAGAATTTTACATGCTCGCGTTTCAAGGACCGAAAGCGGAAGAGGTTTTGCAAAAACTCGAATCCTTTGATTTGAAGGATTTGAAATATCACGCCGCGCGCGAATTTTCCATACACGGCGAACGCGGCATTTTGGCGCGCACAGGTTACACGGGCGAAGATGGTTTCGAATTATTTATTCCAAACGCACACGGCAAACATGTGTGGGACGCAATTCTCGACGCGGGCAAAGACGATGGCGTGTTACCGATTGGTCTCGGCGCGCGCGATTCATTGCGCTTTGAAGCCAAGTTCGCATTGTACGGTCACGAGATTGATGCCAACACCACGCCGATTGAAGCCGCGCTCGGTTGGGCGTGTGATTTGAACAAAGATTTTATCGGACGCGATGTGTTATTGAAACAAAAGTTGGAAGGGACGAGCAAGAAGCTCGTCGGTTTTGAAATGCTCGAACGCGGGATTGCGCGCGGCGGTTACGAAATCGCGTCGAATGGCAACGTCGTCGGTGTTGTCACAAGCGGAATGCCCGCGCCGACGCTCGAAAAAAATATCGGACTCGGCTATGTTCCACCCGAACTCGCCAAAGTGGGAACCGAGTTTGATGTCATCATTCGCGGCAAACCGACAAAAGCGCGCGTGGTGAAAACTCCGTTTTATGCGAATCGCGCGCGCGGCAGATAGAAAATTTTTGATTTATGATTTTTGATTGTTGATTTGAAATCCGAAATCATAAATCGCAAATCCAAAATCATAAATCGAGGTCATCATGTCATCTGGCAAAGAAATTACCTATCCCAACGATTTGAAATACGCGGCGACGCACGAGTGGGTGAAACTTGACGGCGACACCGCGATTGTCGGCATCACCGATTACGCGCAAGACGCGCTCGGCGATATTGTGTTTGTCGAATTGCCTACCGTCGGTATGGAATTAAAGGCGGGCGAATCGTTCGGCGTCGTCGAAAGTGTCAAAGCCGCGAGCGATGTGTACATGCCCATCGGCGGCGCGATTTCTTCCACGAACGATGCGCTCACCAATTCGCCCGAAACGGTCAACACCGATGCGTTCGGCGCGGGCTGGCTCATTAAAGTCTTTCCATACAACGCGGCAGACTTGGAAAAACTGATGGACGCTGCGACGTACAAAAGTAAAATCGAGTCAGGCGAAATTCATTAACGCTGTGGTACGTTTGTTGCAGCAAGCGAGACGAAATGGAAACAAACCTCTTGACGTTTGAGGGGATTATTGAAAATGGGCAAGTGCGTTTAACAACCCCCGCACAATTGCCAGAGGGGGCGCGCGTCATCATCGTCGTTGCCGAAACACAACGTGAGAAAAATGCGCGCATTTACAGTCCGCGTCTCAAAGACCGAGCGCAAATTCATGAATTTGATTTAGAGGTCGTCGAGCAAAACAATGAAGTATGATGGACTGCGGTTTGACCCGCCCGCGCCATTGGCATTTGTCGAGTTGCGCGATTCCGAATCCGCGCGCATCGAATCGAATGTGCCCATGTTGATTGATTCGGGCGCGGATGTAACACTCGTTCCACGCTTTGCGGTTGATGCACTTGGTTCGCGCGTCGATACTGAAACAACGCGCGAATTGATGAGTTTTGATGGAAGCACGAGTGTCGCGCACGTTGTTCGCCTCGAATTATTTTTTCAGGGGCGAATATTTCGCGGACAATTTTTGATTACAAATGATGATGTGGGCGTGCTTGGGCGCAATCTTCTCAATAAAATTGCGCTCGTGCTGCACGGTCCACGTCAAGAATGGTATGAGCTAAAATCATGAGCCATAGATTTATTCCCATCACCGACGCCGACCGCGCAGAAATGCTCAAGACCATCGGCGTCACTTCCGTTGACGATTTGTTCAACGACGTTCCCGAAGACGCGCAATATCCTGAAATCAAGTTGCCAGCCGCGCTGTCCGAAATGGACATGATGCGAACGCTGCGCGGCATGGCAAACAAAAACGCAAACGCGGGCGAGTACGCGTATTTTCTCGGCGCGGGCGCGTACAATCATTTTGTCCCCGCGACCGTTCCGCATCTGATTTTCCGCTCGGAATTTTTTACCGCATACACGCCGTATCAACCCGAAATTTCGCAAGGCACACTCCAAACCATTTTTGAATACCAATCCATGATTTGCGATTTGACGGGCATGGACGCGGCGAACGCATCGCATTACGACGCGGCGACGGCGGCGGCGGAAGCGGCAGTCATGGCAATCAATTCGGTTCGCAGCGGCAACAAAATTATTGTCTCGCCCACACTCCATCCGCATTACCGCGAAACGATGCGAACGTATTTGGACGGACAACACATCCCGATTGTGGGCGATGAAGATGTTTCACTCTCGCTCGACGCCGTTCTCGATAAACACCTCGACAATCAAACCGCAGGCGTTCTCGTCGCCAATCCCGATTTTCTTGGCAATGTGCGCAATTTGAAACCGATTGCCGACCGCGTTCATGCGGCAGGCGCGCTTTTCATTGTCAGCACTTATCCGATTGCGCTCGGCTTGTATCAACCGCCCGGCGATTACGACGCAGACATTGTGATTGGCGAAGGACAATCGCTTGGCAACGCGCTCGGTTTCGGCGGACCGTATCTCGGCGTTTTTGCGTGCAAAGAAAAATATCTGCGGCGCATGGCGGGACGCTTGATTGGCGAAACCGTTGATACCAAAGGACGACGCGGTTTTGTGTTGACACTTCAAGCACGTGAGCAGCATATTCGCCGCGAAAAAGCGACGTCCAATATATGCACGAACGAAGCACTAAACGCACTCGCCGCGTGCGTGTACATGGCGACGATGGGAAAACAAGGGCTGCGCCAAGTTGCCGAGTTGTGTTATCAAAAAGCCCATTACGCCGCGAACGAAATTTCAAAACTCGACGGCTATCGTGTTATCAACACGGAATTCTTTAACGAATTCGTCGTCGAATGTCCGCGTCCCGTTTCCGAAATCAACCACGCGTTGTATCACAACAAGATGATTGGCGGTTATGATTTATCGAACGACTATCCGCACATCAAAAATGGAATGTTAATCGCCGTGACGGAAATGAATACGCGGGAACAAATTGATGCGCTGGTGAG
>JAKOPZ010000046.1 GCA_029778615.1 Chloroflexota bacterium
ACGGCAGGCACAAAGGTCATTGGCAACCCAATGTAGAGACCGCCGCCGTCCGCGTCGTCGTTGTTGTCGCTGTCGGCGGTGTTGTTTGCAATCGTCGCATTGTACAAACGCAAATTCCCTTTTTCGGCATAGATGCCGCCGCCGCTGCCCGTCGCTTGATTGCCGGAAATGGTCGAGTTGATAATGTTGAGCGCGGTGCTGCCTTCCCCCGCGCCGCTGAACGCGATGCCGCCGCCATTGCCGCCGCTCACGGTGTTGTTGTATATGACGCTGCTGTTCATGGTGAGCGAACGGAACGAATAGAGTCCCGCGCCGTCGCTCGGATTGTAACCGCCCGCTTCGATGCTGTTGCTGTAAATTTTTACATTCGTGAATGTGGCGCCGCTCGTCGCGCTGTTGTAAATCCCCGCGCCGCGTCCTTGCGAACCGTTTGGCGTAATCGTGTTGTTGTACACATCAACGTTCGTGAGCGTCATGTGCCGCCCGGCGTAAATGCCCGCGCCAAACGCCGCATTCATTCCATCGCCCACAATGTCATTGTCATGTACCGAGCCGCCGGTCATGGTGAACGTTCCCGTGTCGGCGAAAATGCCGCCGCCGATGGCGACAGCGGTGTTGTTGGCGACGACAACATTCGTGAGCTGCAAGGTTGTTCCCAAACCGCTTGCATAGATACCGCCGCCGAAAAGTGCGCTGCTGCCATTCTTGATGGTCAAGTCCGAAATGTTGACGGTGCCGCCGCTGATATTGAAAACCGTACTCGCGTTGTTGCCATTGACCGCGAGTGTTGACGAACCGGGTCCGGTGATATTGACGCTATCCGTAATCGCGAGTTCGCCTTGTGTGAGAACAATGTCGCCGGTGACGCTGCCCAAGAATGTGATGGCATTCGCGCCGGGATTGTTGTTGGCGGCGTCAATCGCATCGCGCAGTGTATTGCAATTCAAGCCACTGCACGCGGCGACAACACCATCACCGTTTGTTTGTACGACGAACGGACTGATGACGGGCGTTGGTGTATTGGTTGGTGTGTTGGTCGGTGTGAACGTGGGTGTGTTGGTTGGCGTGAACGTCGGTGTGTTGGTCGGCGTGTTCGTCGGCGTATTGGTGACTGTGGGTGAAAGCGTCGCGGTTGGCGTTGGTGGAATCGGCGCGTAGCCGAGATGCACGAACGCGTTGAGATTGCGGTCTTCGGTGAGCGCGGGGTTCGCGTCAATGCCTTGAACGTTGCTGCCGTCCAAGTCCGCGCGATAAATTTTGCGCGCTTGTGCCCAATAGATTTTTCCGCCGAGCGTGTCCACTGTGATTCCATACGGCGCTTCGCTTGCCGTTACGAGCGTTGTCACATTCGCGCCCGACGGCAAATCGGCGCGGCGAATCTGCATCGTTCCCTCTTGCGTCCAATAAATTTTTTCATTCGGTGCATCAATATAGATGCCCGTAATGAGCGGCGTGGACGATACGAGCGTTGTTTGCGTTGCCAAATCGGACAGGTCAGCCCACGTGATGCCAAAGAACGAACTCCAATACACGCGCCCGCGTTCCGAATCCACCGCCAAACCATTCGAACCGTTGTGCGGACCCGTCGGTTCGGGGAACGTCGTTAGTGTTGACGTATCCAAATCGTACATCTGAATCGTGCCGGTCACCGCGCTGTTGCGCCAAAAGAGTGCATTGGTGGCGACATCGAACGTGAGCGCGCGCGGCAAGACCAAATTGTCCAAAATCTGGACAACGTTCGAGCCGTCCATATCGCTCCGCATGATGCGCGTATCTTCTGCCCAATAGAAATAATGATTCACGCCATCAATGACAAAGCCGCGAATGTTCACTGTGCTGCGGTCGAGCGCAACACTTTCGTCGCTCACATCCGCGATAGGCGCGGAAATGATTTGACTGTACGACGGGCGTGACCAAAACAATCGCTTGGCATAGAACGTGCCATCCGGTGTGGACGTACCGGGCGAACGCGTGGCAGTATTCGTCGGCGTGTTGGTGTTGGTTGGTGTGTTGGATGGTGTGAACGTCGGCGTATTGGTTGGCGTGTCCGTCGGCGTGTTGGTTGGTGTGTCCGTTGGTGTATTTGTTGGCGTGTCGGTTGGCGTATCCGATGGGGTTGGCGTTGGTGTAATGGTCGGCGTATCGGTTGGCGTGAATGTATTGGTCGGCGTATCGGTTGGCGTGAACGTGAGAGTGCTCGTCGCCGTGTTGGTCGGCGTCGGCGTAAATTGGTCGTGGTAATCGCAGTGTTTGTACTCGCCGGGCGCGGGGTCGCCGCCGAACCAAGCAACAACGCAAGCGGATGCTCCGTTGTCGTCTTTGTAGAGAAAGTTGCTGCCATTCGTTCCAAAGCGGACAGTCTTGGTTCCGCTAAAAGTACAAAACTGTCCTTCAACCGCACAGAATGTCCAACCTTCATCGGTCGGAGTTGGCGTAATGGATGGTGTGAACGTCGGCGTAAAGGTCGGCGTATTCGATGGCGTGAACGTTGGCGTAAAGGTTGGCGTGTTCGACGGCGTGAGTGTGAACGTCGGCGTGTTGCTCGGCGTCGGCGTGAACGCTTCGTGATAATCGCAATGCTTGAATTGTCCCGGCGCGGGGTCGCCGCCAAACGTCGCGTTGTCGCACGTTACGGGTGAGGTGGCGCTGATGAGATAAAAGAACGCGTTGTTGTTTGTGCCATAACGCACGGTTTTCGTTCCCGTGAACGTACATGGTTGAGATTCGTTCGCGCAATATGTCCAACCCGCGCTTGTCGGCGTTGGCGTGAATGTTGGGGTGAATGTGCGCGTGAACGTTGGCGTGAGTGTCGCCGTTGGAGCGCTGACGTTGACGCTAACGGACGCGCTGTTGTTGTCCGGATTTCCATCCGTATCAAACATTGTCACACTGGCTTGATTGGTGAGTTGTCCCGTCGTTCCCGCATTGATGGTGACGCGCACATTAAGGGTGACGATTGCGCCAACGCCAATGTCTTGGAGCGAACATGTAATGACGCGATTGACGGGCGCGGGACAAGTTTCATTGCGGTCGGTTTTCGCATCAATGAATGTGACGCCGTTGGGAATTGTGTTTGTGGCAACGACGCCTGACGCGTTCGAGATGCCGATATTTTTAATTGTCACCGCGAACGTTTGTAGATTGCCTGCGACGCCCGCGCTCGGAATCGCGGTTTGCGTCAATTCCAAATCGGGCGCGGTGACAACATTTCCAAACGCGCTGTCAATGGCGATGCCGCCGAACGTAACACTCGTATCGGTAAAGCGCGTGATAATTTCCTCATTGTTTGTCCATTCATAATTATAGTTTGCGTACAAACAATTCGGCGCGCACGGATTCGCAATCCGCACCAGCGATGTGGTCAAATCGGCGCGCCACAAGTTATTGTTTATGCTCCAATACATTTTGTTCGCCACCGGGTCAATGCCCAATGTGCCGACTGTGCCCGCCGCGTAATTCCCCTTCGGGTACATCAAAATCTCACTCTGTCCCACGCCATTGACGGCAGCGGTGTTGTTGCCAAAAACTTGTGACGGGTCAACGGAACGAAAGAGCGCTTTGACTTTTAACGTCTCCGGGTCACGATAACTTTGGACCCAATACACGATACCGTTTATCGGATTGACCGCGAGGCGAAGGATGACTCCTTTTTGTTGAAACGTCTGTCCAAATTCTTGGTACGTCGAAATTTTGGAAAACGCAATCGGCGTGCGCGCGCCTTCAAAATCAATCTGGATGGCGTAAATGACATCGTACGATGTCGAGAACGATTCCGTGTAATACAAACGTCCGCGTTCCGCATCGAGCGCAATCGAGCGCGGACTGGCAGGGATGCGATATGCTTCCGCGCCCGAACCGTCAAAATTCGCGCGATAGAGGTAGCCGTTCGCAGTATAAAAAATTTTTCCAATGTCTGGCGCGACGACGATATTGTTGGCGTTGGTGAGACCCGAGACAAGCGTTTCGGAATTTGTGCCGTCCACATTCGCACGGCGCACGCTCGTTCCATCCGCCCAATAAATTTTATTGCGCGCGCTGTCCGGACCAATCGCGCCGGCGACGTTCGCGGTGAAAAGTTGCGATGGCGTACCGTTCGGCAACGCGCGCCTCTGCAATTCTCTGTTCGTTCCCAAATACATCATGTCGCTGCGTACCGGCGAATACGACGCGCAGCGTCCGAACGCATCACACGCTTTGATGGTCAAGCCCTGCGTAATCGTTCCATTCAAACGACACGACGCCGTAATGCGATTGAGGCGCTGACTCCCGTCGGGCGGCGTATTGAGCGTGTTGTATTTCGATTGATAACTTCCGCACGGCGATTGCAGACTCGTCGTCGAGAGATTCAAATCTTCTGCCCAAACATCCACATCGGTAAAGCCATAGCCGTACGAAAAATTCATTCCGACGCGCGGCGGTTTCGTATCAATCTCGCCGTTCCACAATGTCCAACTGGTGCGCGCATCGTTGCGATTGCCCAACACATCGGTCGAGGACAAATCAATGTTGAAATCACCTTCGATGTTGCGCGGCACCTGGACGCTCCAACGCGCGGAATTGACGTTGTTACCCGAATTGGTGAGCGCGGTCGCTTGCCACACTTGATAAATATCGCGCACCTGGTCGGCGGACAATGGTTGATTCAAGACCATGATTTGGTCGAGATTGCCGAGCAAGTATTCGGACGCGGCGGGCGCGTATCCAAAATTGAGATTGCCTTGCGCGGTGTACGCCGAACTCGCTTTGAAACCCAATTCCGCGCGCGCGCCGTCCACATACAAAACGTGTCGCCCGTTGCCGACAACCTGCACCGCTTGATGCCATTGTCCATCCGAGTAATTTTTTCCGGTCGAACAAATTGTTTCGAGCGTGCCATTGAATACATTCGAACACACATTGCCGCCATTCAAATAAATTTGGCGGTCAACGCCTTGCGATGTTTCAAACGACGCGATGCCCGCCCCCGCGTTGCCTGCCATGAACCAAACGACGGTGGAAAAATTCGTGGTGGGCAGCGGCATGTTTGGTACGAACATGGATTGCGAACGCGTTCGAGAAAACGCCGCGCTTCCGCCAAAGCGTCCTTCAACGCCCGCCGTCGGACAATTGGTACAGAATGCGCTGCGATTGTTGCCCGAACTGTCGTTGAACGTCGTCACACCTTCGGGGTCGTCGAGCGAAAGCCAGAGCAACGGTTGCTCCACCAACGTTGCCAACGCGCGCGAGGTGAATGAGATTTCTGTTTTCGCGATGCCCGATTGAATCGGTCCCGCTTCTTCCACCGCGCCGCCGATGGTGATGGGCTGACTGATTTGTTTGACGGAATTGATATTCGCAGGCGTATCGAGCGTGTTGCTCGGCGCGCGTTGGTCAACGGGCACCGTAACATCGTTCGCCGCCGCCGCTTCCACCAAAGTTGAACTCGAAACCGTAGAAACATTCCCCGCTTTGTCGGTCGCGCGAATTTGGAAAATTTGATTGCCGGAAGGGTCGCTAATTCTTTCGTTACGTTGGTCATAATCGGGCAGTTGATAACTGATAGACCACGCGCCGGTTGTGGGATTAAAGTTTCCATTCTGCCACGACGCCGAAAACGTGCTGGAACGCACCTCCACACTTGCGACGCCCGAAGCATTATCGCTTGCCGTGCCGCTGACGCGAATGAGCCACTTGTCGCGAAAATCTTTGACCGCGCGAATGCGTCCGCCGTTGTTTCCCGCAATCGTCGGACTCACGCCGTCCACAATAATCGAATACTGTTGCGATTCGTTCCCCACGCGGTCAACGGAATCCGTCGCGCGCACGCGATAGGTGTGCGTGCCTTGCGTGGCGGAACCGTTCCACGTGAACGACCACTGCTGTAACGCGGACGCGGACGAAAACGTTTCGCCGAGCGCGGCGTCTTGCCACGCGCCGCCGTCAATTTGAATTTCTACTTTTTTGACGCGCGAGGTGGGGTCATTTGCCGAACCGCCGAGAACGAGCGCGGTATTTGGTTTCACCGCCGCGACATCGCTTGTCGCAATCGCCGTCGGATTGTCGTTATCAATTTTGAGTTTCAACGGGAACGCGTTGGTGAGTGAGCCGAGCAGATTCGTCGTCGGCACGCCGCGATACAATTTGCCGTCGGCGATGTTGGAAATTTCGGTGGACGCGGACGCGGCGCCGTTCGCAATTTTGATGTCGCGGTCAATCGTAAAACTACTGCCGCCCGAAACAACATCTTGCGAAACACTCGTGGGATTGCCCGTCGCAACAAAGTTCATTCCGTTCGGCAATGTTGTTTTGAAATTGCCCGTCGCATAAATTTGTTCCGCGATGCCGAAATCGCCGGGCTTGAGTGCGTTCGTCAGAGTCGTTTTGTAATTTACCGTGTCGCCCGGTTTCACCACATTGTCCACATCGTTCAGAACGGCAGTGATTTGAAACGGATTCACATCAATCGCGCGCGCGTCGAGTCCGAATTGTTTTTCGAGCGCGTCGTTGAAGCCATCCCAATCTTCATCCGCGTCGCCGGGTGACGTAATGATGCGCGTTGTTTTACCGGTGTTGTACGTGAACACGTACCCTGCCAATTCCACATCATCGCGCAGACCATCTCCGTCCGTGTCTTGCGCTTTGGGGTCAATGCCGAGCGCGAGTTCGAATCCATCACTCAACGTATCATTGTCCGTATCCGCGTCGCGCCAATCAATTCCTTTCGCGCGTTCGACGCCATCGGGTACACCATCGCGGTCTTGGTCCCATGTGGAATCATCTTCGTCGCGCGTGGACGCGAGAATGCCGTCACCGTCGCGGTCACGATTCGAGGTGCAGCCCGACGGAACGCTGTTGTTTGCGGGATAACACAACGCGAGCTTGTCATTGCTGCCCCACTGCATCGCGTAAAATTTATCGAGCGTGTTGGGAAAAACGTCGAACGTGACCAAATCGCCGAGTTCAATCGTATCCGAACCTTTGAGCGTTTGTTTGTTGCAGTTGCTCAAGAACCAACAATCATAGCCGCGCACCGCGTACGCCATTTTCAAATAGAGCGGCATTTTTTGATTCAGACCGAGCGGCAGTTGTTTTTCTTCGCTTTGCAGTGTCTGCGTATTTTTCGCGCGATAAAATTGATTGAGCGGTCCGAACGCGGTGAGATTTTTCCAACCCGACACCATTTGTTCGAGTTCCGCGCCTTCGAGCGACGCATCTTTGTTCCACGTCAATTTGTATTTGAACGTCGAACGCAGCAGCTCTTCGGGACCGCGCACAAAGCTCGGCGTGTCGAGATTTTGAATCGCGTTCGTTTCGACGTTGACCTGATAACGGATTTTATTGTCCTCGCGCATTCCCAGATTCGGATTCGATTGAAACATTTTCAAATCCGCAAACTTGATGAGCTCGGGACTTTCCATATTTATCGTGGAACGATATTTGTAGAGCGCGCCCGCAATCGCTTGCGTCAATTCACTCGAAATGCCCCAACACGTGCCGCTCACGTTCGCTTTGCACAAAATGAGCAGCATCAAATCCACAAACGCGATGAGCGAGGAAACGATGGTGCCGATGACGGAAAATTGAATCAAAAAGAAAATGAGCGCGACGATGAGCGACGCGATAGTGTACGCGACGATGGTGTTGCCCGCGATGCTGCCCCACGTCACATCATTTTGGAGAAACTCGACCACCGCCAACACAATCGCGATGGTCACTTCCAAAATGAGTCCAATCACGCTCGCTTTCAACGACGAGCCAACGAGTTTCGAGTTCGCGGTCAACACACTCCACGCCGCCTCGAGCGCGGCAACGCCGACTTTGGTGAGCTCCTTGACGAGCTTGATAATTTTCAAAACTGTCAAAACAATTTGAATCGCAAAGAGCGCCACAATCATCAAAATCGCGCCTGCCAACACGAGCGCGGAATTGCCGCTTAACGTACCCGCCAAAAACAAAATTCCGCCAACCACCAACATCGTGACGACAACCGTTGTCTTGACGGCTTCCAACACATCGCCGACGCCCGTTGTATTCCACGTGCCTTTTTTGAATGCCTCGCGCGCTTTTTGAAATTTCGTGACTTGCGCGCTCAATGTGTTTTGTACGCCCGCGTCTTTGAGCGTTCGGTTTTGGTCTTTGACCCCACCGAGAAATTCAAACAACTTTAGTTTTTCGAGGTTGCGATAGAGGTCAACCTGTTTGACAACGTTCTGCACCATCGAGCGCGCACCGCCCGCCACTCCGCCCAATGCCGAATCGAGCGCGCTGTCCGTGCGAACTTGATTCACTTGAATCGTGTCCTGGTCTGCCACGCGAATTACATTGGTGAGTCCGCGATTCACCGCGAGATAATGCAATTCCATGAACGCGATTTTGCCGTCCACTACGAGTTGCGAATCGCCCGTGTCGCCCACGTTCGCATACCGACGGTCCAACTCCTGCCAATACTTGTCCATCGTCTGCGCCGCCCACTTGCCCGTGACGTTGTTGTACGCATACGGCGTCCAATTCAAACCGCCCTGAAGCGTTACTTGCGTCTTGTCCAAATTCACCGTGACCGCGCTGCCGTTCCACACCGTTCCGCCTTTGCTGTCACTTTCGGGCGAATAATTGAGCGCGCGAAAATTGTCTTCGTACGCAAACAACAGCGTCGGTTGAATCGGATTCGCCGCGCTCCAACGCGGCGTGAAATTGTCGTCCAAAATCTTTTTCGCTTCGACGCTGCCAATGTTCACGAGCGCGGTATCTTGATGCGCGTAACTTTTGGTCACCACGCGCATAATGTTCGGAATGCCCCAACGCTTCAAATCAGGCACGCCGCCATTTTGCAAACGGTCAAAGCGTTTCGCCAACGCGGTGCTTGCGGCGCCACGTCCCGTCGCGGTAATGTCACTAAAACCATCTGCCACACACGAACCGCTGCTCGTCGTCACATCACAATCGCGTCCGCGCAAAAATGTGGCGTCGAGTCCCATCGCCGCGCGCAAGAGCGCGGAATCGAGATTGAGGTCATCGTCCACCGCAGGGTCTTCGTACACAATCGCGAAATCGGTGCCGCGATTTTCCCGCACGCTCAAACTCGCGATGGAAAAATTGTCATAGTACGTTTGAACGATTTGTGTTTGATTATGATAGTCCACGCCGTCCTTGACGTACGATTTGCACACGCCGCCTTCGGACTCTTGACATTCGTCCACCAACATTTGAATCGCCCACACCAAACGCATCTTGTGCGCGCTGCCCCAACTCGACGCGGTGGGCTTGTACAACATTTTTGCGCTGAATGCGACGCGGTCTTGCGTGCGTGGGTCAGTGACAATTTGCAATGGCGCATACACAAACGTTGTGTTCGACGCGCCTTGCTTTTTGATAATGCCGTACGCGTCGAGGTCCGTTTGCGCGGGCAAATGCGCGCCGTTGGGAATTTCAATTTCCAACATCGGCAGCAATTTAATGTCGCCGTTGTCGTCGGGGCTCATTTTGCACGGACTGACGCTCGGCGGATTTTGATGGCGGCACACATCGTAAAAAGTTTTATCGCCGCTCCAATCATCGCGTTGAATCTGTCCCTCTTTGTCGCCCGAGGGCCAATCCAATACATTGAACGCGTACCACAAATGTTTCGGGTCAGTGGGACGAATCAACAAATCGGCGTACACATATTTGTCTTGCTGCGCGCTGTTGATGATGAGTTGAAACGGATTGTCGCCGCTAAACCCGTCCGCTTTTTTGAACGGCGATTCGTCTTGCGCGTTCGGCACACCGTCGCCGTCCATATCGCGGTCAAACAAATCGGGCGTACCGTCACCATCCGTATCCACCGCGCAATTCGAGCCGTTGCATTTTTTTCCGTCCAAGATATTGTCTTGCATCGTGCTTGGTTCTTGCGGATTGGAATACCACTGCTTGCCGCCGAAACCAAAACCATTGATTTCGACGTTGTCGTTGACGCCATCTTCATCCGTATCGCGCGCGACAGAATTCGTCCCCAACGCATCTTCTTCGCAATCCCACAACCCATCGCCATCGCTGTCCAACGGATTTGTGCACGTCGCTGCTGCGTTTGCGCTCGCGGCGGATGCAGGAAGATTGGAGACTGGAGACTGGAGACTGTTGACTCTTGACTCTCGACTCTCGACTCCCGACTCTCGACTCTCGACCAACGCGCGCGGGTCACTCTGCGGCTTCCACTCGTTGTACGCTTGAAATTTTTCATACAACTCGCGTTCCGCTTTTTGCACGTCCGTTTTCTCTTGCTGCTGTTCCGCTTTCGCGCGCTGTGTGTTCACGAACGTTGACGCCTGCGCGGTCTGCATCAACGGATTCGCCTCCATTGCAAAAATTACAAATAGCGCGAGCGCGGCGTACACGCGGCGGTCACGATAATGTTTTGCAAAAAACAAAATCAACAATCCAAACACCGCAATCGCGAAAAAATACACCGCGCCCTTGCTTGTCATTGCGACGAGCGCGTTTGTCATTGCGAGGAGCGTACTGTGCAACGAAGCAATCTCCCCCGCGCGAGGTGACACAGATGTCGCGTTGTGCGTACTCGCCGCGCTGGAGATTGCTTCGTCCCTCGCAATGACAAGCGCGTAATCGAAAAAATCAACCGTAAATTCATAATCCGTGCGCGAATCATCTTTAGCGGACGCGGGCGGAAAATGTGCGACGATTTTTTGGCGCAGTGGCAATCCGTTGTCACGTACCCACAATTCGCCATTGCCCGTCATGTGTTCGTACTGCGCGGGCATATCGAGATTCATCGCGTACGGCAGTTCACCTTTTTCGCGCATCCGCGCTTGCAATTGGTCGCGCACAAACATTGCAAAACCGGGTCCGTCAATGTCGAACGTGTAACGCGTGAACGAAATTCCATCGCGCGTTTCGCTTCCTTCATTCACGATATTTTTCGCGCCCGCGAGAAATGCCATGAAATCGCCGTCGGGTGCGAACCCGCTCGAAATGTCGTCAATCTGTTCCCAATCCGTATCGCCGCGCCGCGCCATCGCTTTGCCGTTCGTCATTTGAAACTGCGCGGCAGTTTTCGGGTCAAGCACCGCGCCGCCATTGTCCCAAAACGCCATTTCAAATTTGCGCGTGGAAATATCGGGCGCGTTCAATCCGCTCGTCGCGCCTTCGAGGTGATAGTTATATTCTTTGCTGGTGCGTCCGACGTTGGAGGTTTGGGCGAGAGGAATCGCGCGTTCGATAATGTCCGCGCGAAAGGAATAGCCGCCCGTATTGCGCGCGGACTGCCACGCGTTTTTGATTTCACCGCGCGCGTCAAAAAAATTTCCGCCGCGTGCGGCTGCCAACAAAAGGAAAAGCGCGCTTGCACTCATCACAAGCGCGAGAAGGATGAAAAGGCGTTTCGCCATGCGCCACCTCGACAAGAAAAATGGACCAGACACTTACACGGAATCGGTACTCTCTTTGGACTCTACAAATTGAGTTGTTGAAGCGGGAGTGGGCGTGGAAACGCGAGGTGACTCGCCCGACTGTTCTTGCAAGAAATGATAAAGCCCCTCAACCGAATCAAAACGGAGTTGTTGATTCGAATGAGGGTCTTGGACAAGGACGCGCCATCTGCCGGTTTCGGCGGAACGCCACAGCCGGACCAGATATGCCAAATAGTCGGGCGCCGGATTGTTGGGCATGAATGTATCACAAACCGTTCCAAAAAGATACAGGATTCTAGCAAGCAAACGTTCCGCAATCGTTCCGCGCATTCCCGCCGCTGGCAGAAAATTCACAACGCCCGTCCTGATATATAATTTCCCGCACTGTCTCGCGCGGAAAAAATTGTCATGAGCGATGTGCTGCATGTTTCAACGCTGGGGGGACTGGAACTGGCACGCCATGGCGCGCCGCTCACCGGTTTCCACTCGCGCAAGGTGGACGCACTGATTGTGTACTTGGTCGCCACGCGGCAACCGCAGCCGCGCCACGTCCTTGCCGACCTGTTGTGGGATGAACAAACGCAGGCAGCCGCCAACCTCCGCGTCCTCCTTTCGGACCTTCGCCAATTCCTCGCTCCCTTTTTCCTCATCACACGCGACAGTGTAGAGGTAAATCCATCCGCCGAAATTTGGTACGATGCCGCCGCGTTTGAATCGCAGCTTGCCGGTGTTGCCGCAGCGCCGGCTCTGCGCGCGCCGGCTCTGCGCGCGCGAACGCGCGAATCAGCCAACGCGCTGGAACGCGCGCTCGCGCTCTATCGCGGCGATTTTCTCAAAGGGTTTTATATTCGCGAGAGTCCGCGTTTTGAAGAGTGGGTCTTGCTGGAACAAGAACGTTTGCGGCGGCGCGCCGTCGTCGCACTCCAAAATCTAACCGACTATTTTTTGCACGCGCGCGAGTACCTGCGCGGCATCGAGACCGCGTCGCGTTTGTTTGAAATTGACCCGTTGAACGAATTGACGCAGCAGCAAATGATGGAACTCTTGGCGCGCAGCGGTGAACCGAATGCGGCGCTCGCCCAGTACGAAAAATACAGACAACTGCTCGCGCGCGAACTCGCGGCGGACCCTTCGCCCGAAACGACGACGCTGCGCGACCAAATCCGCGCGGGCACGTTCGCGGAAAAACTCAATCTGGGCGCGCACAGTAATTTGCCGCGCGCGCTCACCCCTTTTGTTGGACGCGCGCAGGAATTGGCAGAACTGGAAGCGTATTTGCGCGACGCGCAGACTCCGCTCATCACCTTGACCGGCGAAGGCGGCGTAGGCAAAACGCGGCTCGCGTTGCGCGCGGCAGAAAATGTGGCAGACCAATTCCGCGCGGGCGCGGTGTTTGTTGCGCTCGCGTCCGTCACCGCCCCCGACGCGGTCATGGCAGCTATCGCCGCCGCATTAAACGTCACAGAAAAACGCGGCGAGACGCTCGCGCGCCGCGTGGAAAAATTTCTGCGCGACAAGCAACTGCTTTTGCTGCTCGACAATTTTGAGCAAGTGTTGGATGCCGCGCCGCGCGTGACCGACCTCTTGAGCGCGTGTCGCCACCTAAAAATTCTCGTCACGAGCCGCGAACGTCTGCGTCTTTACGGCGAACAAAATTTTCCCGTGATGCCCCTGCCCTTTCCAAATCTCGCGCAGCTCTCTGCCCCTGCCGCCGACCTCGCCGCAAGCATCGCGCGTTATCCCGCCGTCGCGCTGTTTGTCCAGCGCGCCACCGCCGCGCAGCCCAATTTTCAATTGACCGCCGCCAACGCGCGTGCTGTCGCGGAAATTTGTGCGCGGCTCGACGGACTCGCGCTCGCGATTGAATTGGCAGCCGCGCACGTCAACTTGGTTTCGCCGGACGCGCTGCTCATGCGTCTCACCAATCGTCTCGACCTTTTGAGCGATGGGGACCGCGACCGCGCGCCGCGTCATCAAACGATTCGACGTACACTGGATTGGAGTTATGCGCTGCTCGACGCGCCTGAGAAAAAATTATTTCGCACGCTCGCCGTATTTGTCGGCGGCTGGACGCTGGACGCTGCCGAGCAGCTCGCAAACCACGACCCGCATGTCACGCTCAATCTGTTGACCCGGCTCGTCGAAAAAAGTTTGGTGCAGCGCGTGGCGGGCGACTTGAATGCCCCGCGCTTTATCCTGTCCGAAACCATTCGCGCGTACGCGCTCGAACGTTTGGACAAGCAAGGCGAAGCGGCCGAATGCGCGCGCCGACACGCGTTCTATTTTCTTGAACTCGCGCGCGAGGCAGAGCCCTATTTGTTGGGACCGTCGCAGGCGCAGTGGTTGGATAAAATCGAACGTGATTTGGAAAATGTGCGCGCCGCGCTCGAGTGGATGATGGCGAACGGACAAACCGAAAGCGGTTTGGAAATGGCGCACAAGCTCGGACGCTTTTGGACTATTCACGACCATTGGGCGGAAGGACGCCGTTGGCTCGAACGTTTTCTGGAAATGCCCGAAGCAACCGCGTCCGCGCTGACGCGGGCACGCGCTCATTTCAGCGCGGGTCTGCTCGCGACATTCATGTCCGACCAGCCGGGGGCGCACAAACACTTTGACGCGGCACAGCGTTTGAACGCGCCGCCCGGCGACGAATATCTTGCCGCGCAAATTCTCGCCTGTTCCGGCACCGCGTACCAACTGCAAGGCGACTTGAAAACGGCGCGCCAGCTCGCGGAACAAGCCGACGCGTTATTTGACCGCGTGGGCACTCGGTACGACAAAGCCTGGTGCGCGTGCACACTTGCCGGCATCCAATTATCACGCGGCAGATTTTTCGCGGCGCGCGACAGATTTGCCAACGCCCTCGCGGAATTCCATCGCGTCGGCGACCTTTGGGGCTGCGCGGTCGCATTGTCCTATTTGGCATTCATCGCGCGCATTACCCTACAGCGTGCGCAAGCCAGCGCGTACAAAGCCAAAGCGCTCGCGCTCTTTGAACAAACCGGCGACCGCGCGCGCATCGGCACCGTTCATTTTTTTCTCGGCGCGCCTTCGAATGAACCGGAGGAACAGGATACCGAATTGGCGTACTTTCAAGAACGCGTCAATACCCTCGCTCGACAGAATGACCGCGTCGCCTATGCGCGCGCGCTGTTGGGACTCGCCGGCGCGCTGCATCGGCGCGGCGAACAAGCGCAGGCAAAAAAATTTTTCGCCGAATGTATGGTGCTGTGTGTGGAATTGGGTTTGGAGAGCGAAAGCGCGGAATGTTTGGAAGGGTTCGCGGGCATCGCGGCGACCCAAGAACACGCGGCGCGCGCGGCGCGTTTGTTTGGCGCGGCAGACGTATTGAACCGCGCGCTGCGCGGTCCGGTCGCGCAAAGTTGGCGCGCGAATTATGGGGCAGACCTTGACTTGGCGCGCGCTCAATTGGACGAACGCGCGTTCAATCAACGGTGGGCAGAAGGACGCGCCATGCCCTTTGCCCAAGCCGTCGCTTATGCGTTGTCGCCCGAATCGTTCGCCGATGTGTCGTCGAGAAAATAAATTCCGCGTAAACCTCGATGCCGTTGCAAAACGGGCGAACTCTATGCCGCGCGTAAAATGCGCCAATGTTTGGCGCGCGCGATTTTTTCCAGCGCGGCATCGGGCGCCACGGCGACGGGCTCTTGGCTCAATGCGAGCATCGGCGCGTCGGGCGCGGTATCGCCATACGCGGCGACGAGTTCGCCATCCCCAATCAACACGCGCACGCGTTCCGCTTTGCGTGTGTCCACGCCGATTGCGTCTGCGAAATTTCCGGTGGCGCGTCCGTTCACCATTTCCAACGGCGTGGAGAGCACGCGCACTCGTTCCAAATTCAATTTGCGCGCGAACGCATTGGCAATCGGTTCATAGGCGGCGGAAGCCATGACAATTGTACAGCCCGCCGCGTGATGCTGCGCCAACTCGGCAATGACGGCGGCGCGGCGCTGTGTCCACAATTCATTTTCGACAACCCACTCGCCGAGCGCGTTCAATTCGTTTTCGGCAAATCCGCGCAGCAATTTCGCCTGGTCTGCGAGCCACCGATTGCGAAACGATTGCTTGTCCAAAATGCCGACACGCGCCAACAGCGCGGGGACAAAATGCGCGGCAAAGAAAAATTGAAAAGCGCGCGCGCGTCCGTGTGCGCGCAAATAATGCGCAATCCCGCGCCACGCTTCGCCCGCGCTCAAGGTGCCTTCCAAGTCTGTCGCAACAAAACAACCCATCGCTCACTCCCGCGCGTAAATTTTTACGATATACAAAACCGCGCGCCCGCGCATTGTACACGAATTCTTTTGTCGCGCGCGAGCGAAACCTTTGGCACGCGCGCACGTATATTTGCAAATTCGCCCACGCGCGTTCGGACACTGAACGAAAACGCCGCGCCCAGCGTCTTGCCTGTACAAAACAGCATTACATTTTTGCCAAAGGAATCAGAACTCACAAATGAAAAAATTTACTCTGTTCGTTTTTGCAGCGTTTGCCTTGCTGGGACTCGCCTGCACGCCGCGTCCGAGCGACCCTGCCGAATTTATCACGCTCAACAAACAGCGCGAATTGCAATTGCTCGGCGCGTGGAAACTGGTCGCGCTGAAAACCGGCAGCGCGCCGCAGCCGCACGAAACGAAAACATTGACGTTTCAAAATGACGGAAAAATGTTGATGGATTTGTGGGAACATCAACTGACGTTCAAGTATGAGGTGATGCCCGACCCCGACCATTTGCGCTTGACGTGGGTTGCGAGCACAAATCCAAATGACACACCATGGCAAGAGGCAACGTACGCGCTCCGCATCAACGGCGATGGATTGACTTTGGACGGCGAACGTTATCAACGCGTCGCGCTGGCAAACGGCGCGACCCTCACGCCGTCACTCGCACAAAACGTTCTCGCCACGCCCACCGCGCCAAACCCACAGACGGTTACGGCGACGCCAACCGTTTCGCTCAACTCGAACGATTTCGTGAGCGCGCGTTTGGGCGAACCGTTCACTCTACATCTCAAACAAACAAGCATCCTCACCGATTCACCCGACCAATTTGGCATTTCACTTTTTGCCATCAAACAAGATTCGCGCTGTCCCAAAGGTGTGCAATGTTTTTGGTCGGGCGAGGTGCGTTTGGAAATTACGTTTCAGGAAAACAGCGTTCAACATCCGCCAATTTATGAAATGACCACGCTGCCCAATGACGCAAAAAACAAACTCACCATCGAAAATTATACCGTCGAATTGGTTGACGTGCAGCCGCCGCGCGAGGTAGACAAAAACATCGCGCCCGAAGACTACGCGGTCACGTTTCGCGTGACGCGCGCGCCGCAAGCGACGCCGACAAGCGCACCGCCCAATGGCTTGCCAACGTATCCGCTCGACGAACCGTTCGCGTTGAGAATGTTTCAACGCGCGGAGGTTCGCGACGCGCAATTGAGCATCACGCTGAACGGTGTGTTGGAAGAATCGCGCTGCCCCAAAAGCGTGAATTGCGCGCAAGCGGGACGCGCGCTCATGTCGTTCATGCTGGAACGCAATCAACGCATCGGTTTCTTTGGTCTCTCCACGTCGCCGCCTGACGGACGCACGCGCGCGTACTTTCAAAATTATTCGGTCGAACTCCTCGACGTACAACCGTATCCCGAAACGCCCGACCAAAACATTCGCACGGTGGATTATTCCGCGACGATTGTGGTACGCAAAATGCCGCCGCCAACGGTGGTAAAAAAGAATGAAGGATTTGTTTTGCGCGTAGGACAAAGCGTAACGCTGGCAGATGAAAACGCGACGGTCACATTCGTCAGCGTAGGACACGATTCGCGCTGTCCGTACAACGTCGCGTGTGCGGTGCGCGGCAACGCGCCCGTCACTGTGACGCTCATCGCAGCGAATGGTGAAACAACAACGTTTGTGCTCAACACGGACAGCTCGCAGCAAAATACGCGCACGCCCGCAACAGGTTTGTACGGCATGGAACTCAGCGCGCTCACACCGTACCCGCACGCGGATATTCCCGGGCAAGACATCGCGCCGCAAGAGTACGAAGCCACACTCGTCGTTCGCAAGTTCGCGTCGCCGCAAGGAATCCCCACCAAAACTCCCATCGCGCCCAATCCGACAACGTGCGCGGGTTTGACGCAAACCGATGCCGCAGCGATTCTGGGACAAGACGTAAACGCCGAACCGGCGCCGAATGTGAAAATCAGCGTACTCGCCGGCGATACCTCTTTTTACAAGCCGCGCGGAATTTGTGGCTATACCACTGTCGCCGGAGCCAAAAATGATGTTGACCCAATGACATCGCCGTATGTGTGGACGCCGCAGACCGCGCTGGGGGCGGTCACGGCGGAGCGATTGCAAGGAGAAAAGACGTTGGAGCTCGCGCGCATTGCCGACATCATTTTGCAATCACAACCCGACGCGGAGACCACACCGTTCTTGATGTTGGAAACGCAGCTCGCGGCGGGCGATTGGAATTCCATTTTCGAGACATTCCGCAAATTGCCCAATGATTCCGCGCAAGTACATTTTGAAGAGGTAGACAGTTTTGGGGATGAAGGGCTGTGGCTTTGGCGCGCCGCGCCTGTCAATCATTACGCGGCACTGCTTGTCCGCGACAAAAATTCGTTCGTCGTGATGGAAGCACTCGTGCCCAAAGCAATTGGCCAAGTTGCGGCAAAAGAAGCATTGCACGCGGCGATGGGGAAAATTTTTCAGTAATTCACCTTACGCAGAATTGTCATTTCGAGCGGTCTGGCGAGAAATCTCGGTGGAAAAAATTGAGATTTCTCACAGAGTTTACCCCGAAGGATTGAGGGGTTCGAAATGACATGCGTAAGGTGAATCAGTAAATAGAAAACTGCCGAGCAGAATTACTCGGCAGTTTTTTTTCGCGTCAGGCAGTCACCCTTTCGGGACTCGGGAGGGAAACTTTTTCAATCTGCAAATTCATCGCGGCGAGGCGCGGCACAATGTCGCCGTACCCGCGTTCCAAAAAGGGAATTCCATTCACCAGCGTTTCGCCCTCGGCAATCGCGGCGGCGATGACATACGCGAGCCCCGCGCGCAAATCGGGAATCGTAATTTCGTCCGCGTCATGAAACGGCGTCGGTCCCGTGATAATCGCGCTATGTTCATGCCCTTGGTCGAGATAACGACACGGCACACTGCCGAGACAATGCGTGGTCAATTGCGTTTTCGCGCCGAGTTTGTTTAACGCTTTCAAATACCCAAAGCGTTTTTCGTACACCGTTTCGTGAATGACCGAAATGCCATCCGCTTGCGTGAGCAGCACCGCAAACGGCTGCTGCCAATCCGTCGAAAAACCGGGATACACATCCGTTTCAATCATCGTCGGACGAATCGCGCCGTGTCGGAAAAAACGAATGCTGTCGCTGCCAATCAATTCGATGCCGCCGCCGACGAGTTGATAGTACGACAAAAAATTTCCGAGAATGTCCGGGCGGATGCCGTGAACGGTGATGTCGCCGTCTGAAGCACACGCCAGACACGCCCACGATGCGGCTTCGATACGGTCGCCGAGAATGGGCATATTCGTTCCGCTCAATGCGCTTACACCATCAATCCGAATTTCGCGATTGGGCGTCGTAAAAATAATTGCGCCCATCGAACGCAGCATCGTAATCAATTCAAAAATTTCGGGCTCCATCGCCGCGTTCGTAATCACTGTGCGTCCTTCGGCAAGCACGCCGAGATACAAACACGTTTCGGTTGCACCGACGCTCGGATACGGCAATTGAATGCGCGCCCCGCGTAATTTGCCGTAACGCCGCGCGACGAAACCATCGTCCGTTTCTTCGATAATGCCGCCGAACGCGCGAATCGCGGAGAGGTGAAAATCAACGCCGCGCGTGCCGATTTTGCAGCCGCCGAGGACAGGCACAAACACTTCGCTCCAATGATGCAGTAACGCGCCGAGCAGCAAAATTGGAATGCGATTGCTGCCGGAATGCGGCGTTGGCACGTGCGACGACTTCATGGCGGATGGGTCAATCGTCATTGTTCCGTCGTACACCTCGACACGCACGCCCACCGATTCCAACATTTCGCGCGTAATGTCCGTGTCGCCAATCGGCGGCACATTGGTCAGCGCGGTTTCTTGTTCGCTCAAGAGCGCGGCGACCATCGCCTTCGTCGCAAAATTTTTCGCGCCCAACGTTTTGATTTCGCCGCACACGGGATGTCCGCCGCGAATGCGGTAGGCAATTGAACTTGTCATCTCTAATTTCCTTTGTGGGATTACAGTCCTTGCGGATGAATTATACATCGTACTTGTGATACGAATGAGACGAATTGTATCGGTGAAAGGTTCAGTGCGTGCGCGCGAAAACCACTCTTCTGCCTCATAATTTCACGCGATGGCGAACGAATATCGCTTGTATCTGCTCGGCGGGTTTCGGCTCGAACGTGACGGGGCGCGCATTCCACTCTATTCGCGCAAAGTGGAATCGTTGTTGGCGTACCTCGCGCTCTTTCCGCAAGAACACGCGCGCGAAAAACTTGCCGCGCTGTTGTGGGGTGATTCGACGGATGAACAAGCGCGCGTCGCTCCGCCGCGCGCTCAACAATCTCCGCCAACAACTGGGTACGGACGCTTTGCTGGCAGACCGCGACACGGTGCAGTTGAATCCCGATTTTCCGCTGTGGGTGGACACGCGCGAATTCCAGCCGATTGCCGATAGCCGATTGCCGATAGCCGAGCGCGAATTTGCCATTAGCCATCTGCCATCCGCCCTAAGCGATTATGCGGAACTCCTTCCCGCTTTCTATGACGAATGGATTTTCCCGGTGCGCGAGGAATATCGCGCGCAGTATCTTGACGCGCTCGTCCGTTCTATCGAAAACGCGCGGGCGGCGAGCGAGTACACACAAGCGATTGCGTTGGGGCAAAAAATTTTGGCGATTGACCGCGCGCACGAAGAGGCGCATCAACATTTGATGTTTTGTTATGCCGCGTTGGGCAATCGCAGCGCGGCATTGGCGCAGTACGACGCTTGTGCAAGCGCTCTGCGCGACGAGTTGGGGGTGGAACCCTCAACGGAAACGCGCGCGTTGTATGCGAGCATTCAGAAACAAGAAGAAACGGGTTCGCGTGCGGCGCGACTCACCAATTTGCCGAAACCGTTGACGAGTTTCGTCGGACGCGAACGCGAGTTAAATGAGATACGCGCGTTGTTAGGTAGGGGCGAAGCATCGCGTTCGGTGTCCGTTGCCGAACGCACAATGCATTCGCCCCTACGCCTAATCACTCTTGTCGGCGCGGGCGGCAGCGGCAAGACACGCCTCGCGCTCGAAATCGGACGCGCGCTCGTGGAAGAATTTGAACAGGGTGTTTGGTTTGTGGACTTGGCGCCATTGTCTGATGCCGCGCTCGTGCCGCAGCAAATCGCCAAAGCGTTGGGCGTGCAGGAACAGCCAAATGTGCCGCTTACGGAAACACTCGTCGAATTTTTGCGCGAACGCGAATTGTTGTTGATTCTCGACAATTGCGAACACCTCCTTGACGCGTGCGCGCGCATTGCCCAGTCTCTAATCTCCAGTTCTCCAGTCTCTATCTTGGCGACAAGCCGCGAAGGATTGAACATCGCGGGAGAACAGGTCTATCCCGTTGCGCCGTTGGCGGTGCCGCGCGTGGAAAAATTTTCGCTCGCGCACTTGGCGCAAGAATTTTCTGCAGTGCGTTTGTTTGTGGAACGCGCGCGTTTGGCGCAGCCGCAATTTATTTTGGACGACGTAAACGCGGCATTTGTGATTCAGATTTGTACACGGCTCGATGGGATTCCGCTCGCGATTGAACTTGCTGCCGCACGCGTAAAACAGATGCAGGTGCGCGAGATTGCCGCACGGCTCGACCAACGTTTCGATTTGCTCGTCGGCGCGCGGACTGCGTTACCGCGTCAACAAACACTGCGCGCGTTGATGGATTGGTCACATGATTTGTTGAATGATGCGGAAAAAATTTTATTCCGCCGCGTGAGTGCGTTTGCAGGCGGTTGGACAATTGAGCGCGCGGAAGAGATTTGCGCGGATGATTCATTGCCGCGCGCGAAAATTTTGGACACGCTGCTGCGGCTTGTTGACAAGTCGCTGGTCATTCTGACGGACGGCGACGAAACGCGCTACACAATGCTTGAAACGATTCGCGAATATGCGCGCGAAAATTTACGCATGGCGAACGAGCTCGAGCCATTGCGCGCGAAACACTATCGGTCTTGCACCGCGTTTGCCGAACGCGCCGATGCCGCACTGTGGAATGACGACGAAAAAAAATGGATGCAAGTTTTTGAAGTGGAACACAACAATTTGCGCGCCGCGCTCGAATGGAGCATCGAACGCGCGACGCCCGAAACGAAACTTGGCGCGACGATGCGGCTCGCGGGGGCATTGGCGCATTTTTGGAATTCGGGCGGTTACATTGTGGAAGGGGAACAATGGCTCCACCGCGCGTTGAACCTGGATGAGCGCGCGCGAAATTCGGCGCATTGTGCGCGCGCGTTGACCGGCGCGGGTTCGATGGCATGGCGGCGCGGTGACTTTGAAGGCGCGATTGGATTTCATTCACGCGCGCTAGAGTTGTACCGCGCGAACGCGGATTGGTGGGGCATGGCGTTGGCATTGAACAATTTGGGCGTTCAAAGCGACCAAGCGGGCGATTCCCCGCGCGCCATCGAACTCTATCAGGAAGGATTGACCATCGCGCGTGAAAAAAGTTTGGACCGCATCGCGTCGTGGCTGTTGAATAATTTGGGCACGCTGTATATGGACGCGAAAAATCTAGCGCAAGCGAAACAGTGTTTTGAAGAATGTTTGGTGCTTGCCGAAAAAACGCGTTCACAAAGCACGGCAGCGTTTGTGTTGCACAATTTGGGTGATGTCGCGTTGTATGGGAAAGATTTTGCAAGCGCGTTGAATTTTTACGACACGAGTCTGCGCGCGGGACAAGCGTTGGGTTCCGCCGACCTCATCGCAGCAAATCAGTTGTTTCGCGGTTGGACCAAATATGCGATGAATTTGTCGGCGGACGCGTTGACCGACGCGCGTGCCGCGCTGCGACTCCTCTACGAACTGGGCGAAAGACCGCAAATTGCTACGGCACTCGACGTAATGGCGGTGCTGCTGGCAGAGCAAAATCATCAAGCCGCCGCGCGCTTGTTTGGCGCGGCGGAAAAACTACACGCCGAGCTGCATTATCCGTTGGAGCAAGTCTTTCAAGCAGGGTACGAAAGCGCGCGCGCAGCTTTGAGCAAGAACATGGGTGCGGAAGCGTTTGAACACTCGCGGAAGCAAGGACAAAGCATGTCACTGGAGAAAGCGGTCAACCTCGCGTTCATGGAATAGTTTGCAAATTCTGCGGTCAAACCTTTGGTGTAGCTCTTTTGTAGCTTTCGGTTGCTACAATGGCATCAAGAGTTCGGAAATACGGACGAACCAAAAAATCCAAGATTCATGGCATCACAATCCGATGCCGCAGGAGGCAATCGAAATGAAGACCCAAATCACAATCACCGAAGGATTACAACCGAATCACAATCTCGGCGGTTTGAAAATCAAACCGCAAATCGTCAACGCCTTGTCACAGAATCACAATCAAGGCGGCTTGAAAGTGAAACCGCAACTCGTCAACGCCTTGTCGCAGAACCACAATCTCGGCACGTTGCGCGTCAAACCGCAACTCGTCAACGCCTTGTCGCAGAATCACAATCAGGTTGGGCTGAAAGTCAAAGTGCAACTCGTCAGTGCCTTGTCACAGAATCACAATCTCGGCCCGCTCCAAATCAAACCACAAATCGTCAACGCGTTGTCCCAAAATCACAATCAAGGGGGCTTGAAAATCCAAGTACAAGGGATGCGCGGCATTCATCTCAATCACAACCTCGGCGGCTTGAAAGTGAATCGCTAAGCGTCGGTCGCACATCATCCGTTGAATACTGCACAGACGATTTCAAACAAAAAGGACGTTGCTCGCCAACGTCTTTTTTGTTAATATCGTCGCCGTCTATCGTGTAAGGGCGAAGCATTTTCAGACACGCTCGCGCATCGAGTCGCATCCGCGAATGAAAATGCTTCGCCCCTACCATTCACCACACATGTCCGACCCCGCCGACCTCGCCGTTGAACTCTTTAATCAAGCATTGGAATCCCGCGCACAGGGCGATTTGGAACGCGCGCAAGAATTGTGCGTGCAAGCGATTGTGTTTATTCAAAATGCCGACGGCGAAAATTCTCCCGATGCCGCGAATTTGTTGAATGTTCTCGCGTCCATACGCGACGAACGCGGGGACTATGAAGGCGCGATAGAGGCAGCACAACGCGCAGTGAAAATTGTTGACGCGCTCGGCGACGATTTTTCGGGAGACGATGCCGCGCATGTTCGGATTGAAGCGTGGAGCCGCCTCGGCAATTTGCAACGTCACCTTGCGCGCTATCCCGAAGCCGAAATCATTTTGAAACGCGCACTCGCGTTGGCAATCGCTGAATTTGGCGAAGCGAGCGATAAAGCATCCAACGCGCGCAACAATCTCGGTATTCTTTACAAATACACGGGTAAATTCGACGACGCGAAAATTTTGTACGAAACCGCGTTAGAAAATATCGAACGCGAATACAGACGCGAACACATTTCCACCGCGTCGCTGTATCACAATCTCGGCGGACTCGAACATGCGCGCGGAAATTTTGCCGAAGGCGAAAAACCCGCGCGCAAAGCGTGGGAAATTCGAGCGAACGCTTTAGGTTCGCAACATCCCAACGCGCTCGCCGATGCGGTCGCGTATGCGGGCGTACTCGACGGACTCGAACGCTACGACGAATCGGAAACAATTTATCGCGATGTTCTGGTAGAGTACGAAAAATTGTATCGCGCCGAACATTACGAAATCGCCGCTGTGCTGCACAATCTCGGCAATGTGCGTTTTGCGCGCGGCGATTATGCCGAAGCGGAAACGTTGATGCGGCGCACACTCGCCATCAAACAAAAATTGTTCGGCGACGAACATCCCGACACCGCGCTCTCGATGAACAATCTCGGCGTTCTCTTGCAAGCACAAGGCAAGATTGACGACGCCCGCGAAATGTTTCAACGCGCGTTGGAAATTTTTCAAGCGACGCTCGGCGATCAACATCCGCAGACGCAGATGGCGCGGGAGAATTGGGGAGAGGTAGCAGGTAGTAGGTAGCACGTCCTCCCTACTACCTGCTGCTTGCTACCTGCTACTCAACGTGTCTTTATTCCGTTCCCTCCGCCATCGCTCTTTTCTCCTCCTCTGGCTCGGACAAACCATTTCGCGCGTGGGCGATTTCATGTACGAAATTGCGCTCGCGTGGTGGGTGCTAGAAAAAACCGGCGACGCGACGTTGATGGGCGGCGTCCTCGTTGCGGCGATTACCCCATCTGTTATTTTCTATCTCATCGGTGGCGTTGCGGTGGACAGATTCTCGCGCGTCGGTTTGATGCTCGCGTCGGATGTGGCGCGCGGCGCGGTGGTGCTGCTCGTCAGTTTTCTCGCCTTTACAGACCAACTGGAGATTTGGGAAATTGTCGCGGCGAGTTTATTTTTTGGAGTTGTAGACGCGTTCTTTCAACCGGCGTTCAGCGCGCTCGTCCCTCAAATTGTGCCGCCAGAAGATTTGCCGAGCGCGAATTCGCTTTCGAGCATGAGCGTAAATTTGGGACGTGTGGCAGGTCCGGCGCTGGGTGCGGGTGTCGTCGCGTTGATTGGTTCACCGCTCGCATTTTTAATTAACGGGATTTCGTTTTTCGCGTCCGCGTTGTTTTTGCTGCCTCTGCTGCACCTCAACATTCCGCGCGCGGTTGCGGAAAAAGGCGCATCCGTTTTGCGCGAGCTGCGCGAAGGATTCGACACCGTACTGCAATCGCAATGGCTGTGGATTAGTATTCTCGTGTTTGCCTTGACCAACATCACGCTCGCGGGACCGTATAGCGTCGCGATGCCATTTCTTGTCAACGACAATTTGCACGCGAGCGTCGAAATGTTAGGTCTGTTGTATGCGATGTTTTCGCTCGGTTACGTGCTGGGTGGAATTTTTCTGGGGCGTTATGCGCGGATTCGCAAACGCGGTTGGTTGATGTATGGTGCGGGTACGATTGCGGCATTGCTGCTCGGACTGTTTGGCTTGCTGCCGCCCTTATGGGTTTTGATTGCTGCCGCGCTGTGCAACGGCGCGCTTTTGGAAATGGGGCATTTGACGTGGGTCAACACGCTGCAAGAAATGGTGCCGAATGAAAAGTTGGGGCGCGTGGTGAGCATTGACAACATGGGTTCGTTCGCGTTACTGCCAATCGGTTTCTTGCTTGCGGGGTGGGCGACGGAACAATTTGGCGCGCCGATGGTTTTTATCAGCGGCGGGCTGTTCACCGCAATCGTTTCGGCGGCAGGATTGTTGGTACCGGCGATTCGCAATTTGGACTGATAAAAAAAACGGGGCAATTGTTTCGCTCGGATTTTTTTGGTGGTTACAAGGAATTTACTCGCTCGCTTTTGGGTGCGCTGCCGCCATTGCCTTTTTCAGCACTGTTTCGCGTACGCCTTGTTTGCGGAGACTGGAAACAAGTTTTTTTACTTCTGGCTTGCTTTCGAGTGTTTCCAAGTCCTCGCGTAATCCTTGTCCCACATACGCGCGAATCAAGGGTTGATAGCCCGAAAAACCGCGCTGTGGCGCAACACGTTTCAAATCCTCAATCACATCGGCGGGCATCCGCAACGTAATCGTCGTCATTGGGCGATTCTTGGCAAGTCGAGTTTTCAATTTACTGCTCTTCATAGCGTTTCCGTTCGGGTTTGGTTGCTTTACGTGCGGAAATCAAGCGAATGGCTTTGCGCCAAACATAGGCGACGTAAAGCAATGACCACTTTTTCGTCAGACCCACAACTGCCTCACGCGCTTCATCATCAACCTCTCACGCATCCACCATTTGCACAAAGGGGTCCAGAAATACTTGGCACGCTTCTTGAAAGGTGACCCCGTGTTTGGCAACGTTCGCCGCCTTTTCACTGTCCCATTCAAAATCAATGCCGTCAACTTTGTGCGTAACGTTCATCGTGTTTAGTTTATGCCAACGTATTTACATTGTCAATACGCTTGATTTGAGAAACAGAAAACCCGTCCTTGTAAGGACGGGTTTCGTTTTTTCAAAACTATTTTCCGTTTAATCCCGCTTCCGCGCGCAGGATTTCTGCCTTGTCCATTGCTTCCCATGGCGCGTCAATGTCGTGACGCCCAAAGTGTCCATACGCGGCAGTCGCTTGATAAATTGGGCGGCGCAAATTCAAATCGCGAATGATTGCCGCCGGACGCAAATCGAAATGCGCGCGCACGAGTTCCATAATTTTGTCGTGCGGAATTTTTTCGGTGCCGAACGTTTCCGCGTTAATCGAAACGGGATGCGCCACACCAATCGCATACGCGACTTGGAGTTCAAAGCGTTCCGCGAGTCCCGCGGCGACAACATTTTTCGCCACGTAACGCGCAGCATACGCGGCGCTGCGGTCCACCTTGGTCGGGTCTTTGCCGCTGAACGCGCCGCCACCGTGACGCGCCACGCCGCCATACGTGTCCACAATAATTTTTCGTCCCGTTAGTCCCGCGTCGCCCATCGGTCCGCCAATGAAAAATCTGCCCGTCGGATTCACAAAATATTTTGTGTTTTCATCTAGCAGTTCTTCAGGCACCACCGATTCAATCACGTATCTACGAATGTCGGAGGCAATTTTCTTTTGGTCCAAATCTTGCCAGTGCTGGGTTGAAATGACGATGGTCTCGACGCGTTTGGGTCGCCCATGCGCGTACTCGACCGTCACTTGCGATTTGCCGTCCGGACCCAGATACGGCAGCACGCCATCTTTGCGAACTTCGGCGAGCCGTTTCGTCAATTTGTGCGCGAGCGAAATCGTCAGCGGCATGTACTCTGCGGTCTCGTTGCACGCGAATCCAATCATCATCCCTTGGTCGCCCGCGCCAATGCGGTCAATCGGGTCGGTGTCGCCCTCGCGTTCTTCCAGCGCGTGGCTCACCCCGCGGTCAATATCCGGCGATTGCTTTTTGATGGAAACGGTAATGCCCGCCGTTTTGTAATCCAGACAATACTTGCTGTCGGTGTAACCAATTTTTTCAAGCGTGTCACGCGCAATATCGTACGCGTCAAAGTACGCGGTGGTCGTAATTTCGCCCATCACCGCGACCAGTCCACCGCTGGCAGCCGTTTCACACGCAACGCGTCCATACGGGTCAACCGCAAAAATCGCATCGAGGACGCCGTCGGAAATTTGGTCACAAACTTTGTCGGGATGCCCCTCTGTCACCGATTCCGAAGTGAACAAGAGTTTGGGCGAAGTCATGAATGTTGTTGACATGGTTTTTCGATTTATGATTTATGATTTTGGATTTATGATTTGTCACGACGTGGAGAGTGAAATCAAAAATCATAAATCAACAATCATAAATTTTTACGTTCCTTCTTCCCATGACGTGAGATATTTCGCTTGCTCGGCGGTGAGCGTGTCAATTTGAATGCCCATCGCGGCGAGTTTCAAACGCGCGATTTCGTTATCCACTTCTTTTGGCACCGAGTACACTTGCGGTTTCAATTCGGCATGATTCTTGACCATGAACTCGGCGGCGAGCGCTTGATTGGCAAAGCTCATGTCCATCACACTCGCGGGATGTCCTTCGGCAGCGGCGAGGTTGATGAGCCGCCCTTCGCCCAAAAGATTCAGGCGGCGTCCATCGGGCAAAACGTATTGGTCCACAAATTCGCGCACGCGCCGTTTTTCTTTAGCCATTTTTTCCAATTCGGGAATGTTGATTTCGACGTTAAAGTGTCCCGAGTTGGACAAGAGCGCGCCGTCTTTCATTACTTGAAAATGCTGTTTATCGAGAATGTGTGTGTCGCCGGTCGCCGTGATAAAAATGTCGCCGACCTTTGCCGCTTCCAACATCGGCATCACTTCGTAACCGTCCATCGCCGCTTCCAACGCGCGCACGGGGTCCACTTCGGTAATGACCACGAGCGAGCCCATCCCGCGCGCGCGATTGGCAATGCCGCGCGAGACCCAGCCGTATCCGGCAACGACGGTTGTTTTTCCGGCGAACAAAACATTGGTCGCGCGCAAAATGCCGTCAATGGTGGATTGTCCAGTGCCGTAACGATTATCAAAAAAATGTTTGGTCTGCGCGTCGTTCACCGCAATCACCGGAAAGTGCAGCGCGCCTTCTGCCGCCATCGCGCGCAAACGAATCACACCCGTTGTTGTTTCTTCGGTGCCGCCGAGCAAACGTTTCATTAGTTCCGGGCGTTCTTTGTGAATCGTCGAAACCAAATCCGCGCCGTCGTCCATCGTAATGTTCGGGTCGGCGTCGAGGACACTGTTGATGTGCGAATAGTATGTTTGGTTGTCCTCGCCTTTGATGGCATATACGGGAACTTCCCAATGCGCGACGAGTGACGCGGCAACATCGTCTTGTGTGGAAAGCGGATTCGACGCGCACAACATCACATCCGCGCCGCCTTCGACAAGGGTTCGCATCAAATTCGCGGTTTCGGTGGTGACGTGCAAACACGCCGCGATTTTGATTCCTTTCAATGGTCGTTCTTTGGCAAAGCGTTCGCGGATTTGGCGCAAGACGGGCATTTCTTGTTCTGCCCACTCAATGCGCGAGCGTCCTTGAATTGCAAGCGATTCGTCGCGAACGTCAAATGTTTTGACTGGCATAAAATCGGTAGAGATTGGAGACTAGAGATTGGAGACTTGTCATTCCAAATGAAATGAGGAATCTCTAGTCTCTAGTCTCTAGTCTCTTTAACTCCTCCCATTCTCCGAATTCTTTTCTAAAGCGTTCGATAAATTCTTCTAGCGTGTAGCGGTGGCTTTGCGTGCCGTATTGTTCGAGCGCATACGTTGCGGCGAGCGAGCCGAGCCGTCCGGTAAATTCCCACGAAAATTTGTGCAGCACCCCTTTGACAATCCCCGCGCGGTATGCGTCGCCGGTGCCGGTGGGTTCACCAATTTGGCGCGGCGGCGCAATCGGAATTTCAATGACACGTCCGCGATGGTGAATTTTGGAACCTTTTTCGCCGTAGGTGACAATCAACGTTTCGGTGGACGCCGCAATTTGTTCGTCATTCCAACCCGTTTTGTTTTTCAACATTTCCAATTCGTAATCGTTCAACACAATCATTTTGGAACCCGTACATCCCTCGCGCAAATCCTCGCCGCTCAAACGAATGATTTGCTGCGACGCGTCATAAATGTACGGAATACCCAGCTCTTTGCACTCGGCAACGTACTGCACCATCGCGCGCGGGTCGTTCGGCGAAATCACCGCGAGTTCGATGCCGCCATTCACATGGTCTTGAAACGAAACGAGATGTGCGTGCGCCATCGCGCCGGTGTAAAACGAAGCGATTTGATTTTGCGATTTGTCGGTGGAAACAAAAAACGACGCGGTAAATTCGTCGGGGATAGCAATGATGGCGGACGTATCAATGTAATGCAATTCGAGCCAGCGGCGGTAATCTTCAAAATCTTCGCCGACCGTCGCCATAATTTTGGGACGTTCGCCGAGCAGCGCGAGATTGTACGCGATGTTGGTCGCAATCCCGCCGCGCTGTTTCTTCATCGAATCCACAAGAAACGAAACACTAATCTCGTGAATTTTTTCGGGGAGGATATGGTCCTTGAAATACCCCGGAAAGGACATGATGTAATCGTAGGCAATGCTGCCGGTGATGACGACGCTCAAGAAATAACTCCGCTATGGGTGTTTGATGTGTATGATATAATTAGAGCAAAGATGGTAGATGTAAGACCAAAGTGGCTGGACGGCTGATGGTAGCGGTTCAACTTCGCATCCTAGGAGCGATAAATCGGCGCTTTGGCAGTTTACCATTTTTCTATTTCTGACCAGCTCACCATCTGCTCAAAAGAAATCTTTTGCGCCACAATCTCCAAATATTCCTCTTTATCTCACCTTATTATTATTTCCACGCTCAACTCATTTTTTGTACGCAAGTTGAAAATAGGCATTTCTGGACGTCAAATATTTTTTCTCAAATTCTGCTTTTCTGTCCGCATCTGTTTCATTCTCATACGCAGACAGTAGAACTTGCAACTTGAGCAAGACTTCCCGCGCTTGTACAATATTTTCTGGATACGGAGCAACCAATGGTTTATTTTGAAACAACTCCGCGTTCAAGAACGCCCATTCATTTTCTGCGTTTAGTTTTTGGTTTTGGTCTAACATATTCTTGATTGCCTGGCGCATGTTCCATAATGAATTCCACTTGATTTTCCGTCAACACAAGATAGTCATCCTCGCCCGCCATTTCTTCGGCAATGTTTGCTTTGAATTTGCGAAGCTCCTTGGCTGTGGCAAATTCGCGAATGATGATTCGGTCTTTGATGATGTCAAACAATTCAAAAGTTTTCCTGCGATAGATGTCACAGTAACGTTTGCCCGTCAGGAGGAAAATCGCGTTTTTCATTTTCAAATTGGATTATGCCGCAAGCGAGGACTCGCTCAAGGAAAGACTTTCAATCATTTCAATGCTCTTGTGCAATTGGAGCATCAGGATAAACCGAAAGCCCGCAGGTGTTATCACAATTTGTTTGCCGATTTTGCCAAGTAGTTCCAAATCGGTTGCAAAATTCAAAAATGTATAGGTTGCAGTACTCAGCGCGCGTGCGGAGCGCCACTCGGTTACCTTGCCACTAATCGTACGAAACATTTGCCGCAAGTCATCAAGAGCAATTGGATAGATATTGCGTGATAGCGTGAATGCACTTTCTACAATCGCATAGATTCCAAAAACCGTTGAAGAATAGAACGGGTCTTGGGCAATGAATCTTTTCAAGAGCTCAATCTGCGCTTTGGTAAGTTGCCCGATGAGTGCGCCTTGGTTCATCCCCTGAACGTATTCGTCGCCCAAATCAGTCAACGCATAGACGTTACCGCGTTCGCGTACCAATCCAAATTCCTTCGCGACACGCAAGTGATGTTGCACACTCGCTTTGCGCAAGTTCCCTCGTGCAACAATATCCGATTGGTTTACCCCTCCGCCTGCAAGGACATCCAACGTTCGGTTCATCAATCCCAAATTATAAACCCCATAATCATTTGGTTTGATTCTCAAGAACGGTGCACTTGCCGACAACACGCGAAAATAGTTTTGCAAAACTTGCAGAGGTTCGTAAATCAACAGTCGAACATTCTTGCTTGCGCAGGTTTGAATCTGTTTTTGAGTAGCTTCTACGACCAAGAGATACGGCTGGATTTCACCAGAAACCAAAAGGTCTTGCTGTTGCAACGACTCTAGTTCATTCTTGTAATCCAAAATTTGCTCAAGCCACTCAACAGTAAATCGAGTTATTTTAAGCTCTAACAAATGCAGCGTTTTGCCGCTCGCCAGAAGCAAATCAATGCGCCTCTCACCATCGCGCAACCACATTTGGCGCGCAATTACACTGAGCGATGATTCCAACCCAAGTACCTGTTGCAGATAGAGTAAGTTGGAAACAAATGCTTCTTCAACTTGGCTTTCACTGATATTGTTCTACTGTTTTTGCTTCATGGAAAAGTGCTATGAAAAATCTGCCCCAAATGTTCTTGCAAATGTCCAAAATAATCGCGAATGAAATAATCCAGTGTCACAGGTTCGTTTGCCGGAACGGGATGCCACGCGATTTTATCCAGCGAGTGTTTCGCGCGCGGCGTGTGTAAAATCTCGTCAGGAATATTTTCGATGACGTGAAGCAAATGCAAATTATAGTTCGCCCACAAATCTACCAACGAGACCCAATCTGCTTGTGCATACTTTTGCGCACGCACCCACGCGTCGCCGTCGTATCCTTCAAATACCAAATCTTCTTGCAATTGCGCGCGCACAAACCGCGCGTGATTGTTCGCCGCCGAATCAATCAAGTGACCCAAAATTTGTTTCGCGCACCAGCCGTCGTTCAAAGGCGCTTCCGTTTCCACTTCGGGAATTTCAAGCAAGCGCGCGGAAGCGGATTCGAGGGTCGCGCGGAATTGGGTGAGAAATGCTTCATTCATTTGTAGGAGTGAGAGTTTCAACAAAGCCGTTGAATTCGCCTTTAACGGTTTGCCAAAGTTGCTCAAGCGGCACAACTAACTTTTTCAATTCTTCCCAATCAATCAAAAAAGAATAGGAATGACGATAAAAGTAAAGAATCTCGCTAGCAACCTGCTCATGCGATTTGGACAAGGGCATTCTCTCTTTTCAAATGTTCGGCGAAATCGCGTTGCCTGTCTAAATCCACCAAATCAACCGAATGTTCCAACTCGAACAACAAACGCCCCATCAACGAAAAAAAACGTCCGCGTGGAATGCCACGCGCTGCCAAGTCAATGTCGGATTCTGCGCGCAGTCGCCCCGTGGTTGCAGAGCCAAATAGAAAAACTTGCGAGCATCCTTCCTCGCGCAAAATTTCTATTGCGCGTTGAATGTCCTGCTCCATCGCTTTGGGAAATGCTATAGCGGTATTCAACATGAATTCCTACTCCACACCATCCATCACCCTTAACAAATTCTCCGTGAACGGCGGATACACGATGCCGCGTTCCGTCACAATCGCCGTGAGATATTTGTTCGGTGTCACATCAAACGCGGGATTCCCGACTTGAACGCCAACCGGCGCAATTCGCACGCCGTCAATCGTCGTCACTTCTTCTGCGCCGCGTTCCTCAATCGGAATTTCGCGTCCACTTGCCAGCGACATGTCAATCGTCGAAGTGGGCATCACCGCATACACAGGCACATTGTTTTCGCGCGCGACGACGGCGAGTTTGTACGAACCGATTTTATTTGCCACATCGCCGTTCGCCGCCACGCGGTCCGCGCCATAGAAAACTTTGGTCGCAATCCCGCGATACAAATAATGTCCCGCCGCGTTATCCGCAATCAACGTCATCGGCACACCGTACTGCATCAATTCCCACGCGGTCAAACGCGCGCCTTGCAAGCGCGGACGCGTTTCGTCAACGAGAACGTGAATCTTTTTTCCCTGCCGATGCGCCTCGATGATGCAGCCCAATGCCGTGCCAACATCCACCGTCGCGAGCGGACCCGTGTTGCAGTGATGCAAAATCGTGTCGCCGTCGTTGATGAGCGACGCGCCAAATCCCGCCATGCGTTGATTGAGCGCGACATCTTCTTCCGCAATCGCTTGCGCTTCGGCAACCACCAGCGCACGCGAATCATTCACAGACAAATTTGCCGCGCGAAGCTTTTTCAAAATGCGTTGAATTGCCCAACCGAGATTCACCGCCGTCGGGCGGGTGGCATTCAATTCGCGCCCTACGCGTTCCAATTCTTGAATAAAATCCTCGCGCGTCGTCGCGTCCGATTGCATTGCCGCGAGCGCCATGCCGAACGCTGCCGCCGCGCCAATCGCGGGCGCGCCGCGCACCCACATTTCCGAAATCGAGCGCGCAATCGTCGGATAATCGCGAATCTCGACGTATACGAGTTCGGCGGGTAACTTGCGTTGGTCAATCATGCGCACGACACCGTCGCGCAGTTCAAGAGTCCGCATATGCAAAAAAAAAGCTCCCACAAGGGGAGCTACGCAGAAACGTGGAGTCTCCTCCTCATCTTTCAAGTTGCTTGCGACGGCAATAAAAAACACACGCAAGGACTTGACGGAATTGGCACCTCATTTAGTCGGTTGGTCGGTTGGTCGGTTGGTCGGTTGGTCTATACCACGCGTGACCATCCGACTATCCGACAATCCGACGGTCTGACCAAATCGGTTGCCGAGGCATCATGGGGCCGTTCCCTCCGCCTCCTCTGGATGAGTTGTCCAGCAATATTTGATTGCGGTTCCGTGGAACCTAACACACAACAACTCACAGAGTCCGCCGAGCACGACAGCCCTGTGAGCCAAAGCGAATATAACATGTGGGATACGCTTTGTCAAAAAATTTGCCATCTGCCATTAGCGAATCTATAATCGTCCGCGTGTCTGTGAACAGTGAACGCGTGGCGCGCCGCTGGCGTTTTTTACCCAACGGCATCCGCGCCAATGCGAATACGCTTTATCCCGCGCTCGGTCTTGTCCTCACCCTTTTTGCCATCGCTCCGCTGGCGTATCCCGGATTTTTTCAATCGTACACGGGCTACAGCGCCGTCTATAACTTGATTGACTTGCACAATCGGCTCGCGACCTTTTTCGCGTGGGCGCCGACGTGGGGACGCGCGTACGATTTTTTCCGTATAGACGGTGCGCTCGGCTATTGGCTGGCGGAACTCGTTCATCTCGTCGGTTTTTCGTTTCTCGATTCGATAAAAATAATTTACGCGTTGTCGTTTGTGGCGTCCGCGTTCGGCATGTTCAAACTTACACACCGCGTTTTGCAAAACGATGCCGCCGCGTTGCTCGCCGCCGCGCTGTATGTGTATTTTCCCGCGCACATTGCCGCCGTGTACCTGCGCGGTAATTTTGGCGAAGCTGTCGCGTGGGCGTTGTTTCCGTTCGCGCTGTGGAGCGCAATCCATTTTTCCGCGCGTGAAAAAATTGTGTGGCGTGATGCCGCGTACTGTGCCGCCGCGTTCGCCGCGCTCGTCCTCGCGCAGACGGGTCTGGCAATTCTGTACGCCTTGTTCACTTTGCTCTGGCTTCTCTTTTCGGAATGGCGCCGCGCAAAATTTCCGACGCGCGCCGCCCTCGCGATGTTGGGCGGACTTGGGCTCGGCATCGTCTTGCAATTGCCCGCACTGCTGCCTCAAACGCGTTTCGGCGCGGCGAATGGTTTCATGCCCGCGTTCGTATACCCCTTTCAATTTTTGAGCGCGAGTTGGGGCACCGATTTGCCGCGCAGCGACTTTATGGAGAACGCGCCGTACCAAATCGGTTTCGCCGCGCTCGGGCTGGCGATTCTTGCCGTCGCGCTGGTACTGGAACGCCGGAACGAAAATCTGGCGCGACGCCGCGTGGCGTTCGCGCTGGTGGCGAGCACTGTCCTTGCAATTTTGATGACGCCGAGCGCCGCGCCGTTGTGGGATTGGGGCTTGAATTTATTTTTACAATATCCGTTTCAATTGCTCGCGTTCATTGGCATTTTGTTACCGCTCGCCGCTGTAACGCTCGTCCTCGCCGATGCGCGTTTCCAGGAAATTCCCCTGCTCACCGCGTTATTGATTGTGCCGCTGCTCGCGGTGTATCCGTACCTTGCGCCCGAATTTACCAATTTGGCGCCGATGAAACCCGCCCTCGCGCGTTTCAATAACGACGAGCTCGCGCTCCTCGATGCGAAAATTTTGCGTCCGCCTGGTGTGTGGCGACACGGCGCGACAGTACAGCTGCAATTGACCTGGCAAGCACTCAAGCAGCCGAATCGCGATTACACAGTCTTTTTACACATCCTCGATGAAAACGGTCAGCCGTGGGGCGCGACGGACGAAAAGCCGCAAGGCGGACAGGGCGACCAGGAAGGTTCGCCCGCACAATCAACGCTGCAATGGATTCCGGGACGCGTATATTCGGACACGCACGCGGTGCAAATTGATTTGAATGGTCCGCCCGATGGGTATCACATGGAATTGGGAATTTACCAGAGTACGACAGGCGAGCGCGCGTTGACGGAACTGGGAATGGACATGGTGAGGATTGAGGAGCTCAAGTAAGTAGGAGGTAGCAGGTAGTAGGACTCGTTCGCTCGCTGCTGCTTGCTGCCTGCTGCACACCAAATGACGCAATCAGCCATCACCATCAATCGCTCGCTGAATAACAGTGGCTTGGACGCGCTGCGGCGTGTGTTCGCGCGCGTCGGCGTGCGCGTGCGCGTTGATTATTACGCCGTCGCGCTCGCGGCAATTTCACTGTTTGCGCTTGGACCGATGCTCCAGCCCGGCTATTTTTGGGGCGCGCACGATGCGCGGCATTCGGTGTACTTTTTGTTTGAATTTGACCGCGTGTTCACCGGGGGCGTTTGGTATCCGCGCTGGTTCCCGGACATGACGTACGGGTACGGCTATCCGCTCTTTAACATTTACGGACCGCTCGCGTTTTACATCGGCGAACTCTTTCACCTCATCGGGTTCGATTTTGTCACGGCAGTGAAATTGGTGTTTGCGCTCGCTTGGGTTGCCTCGGGCTTGGCGATGTACGGTTTTGTAAAACGTCTTTTCGTCAAGCGCACCGTCGCGTTCATGGCGGGACTGTTGTTTGTGTTCATGCCGTACCACTTGATTGACGTGTATGTGCGCGCGGCGCTCGCGGAATCGGTCGCGCTGGTGTTTTTGCCATTGACGCTGTGGGCATTTTACGAAACGGTTCACTCGCGAAATATTCGCAGTGTGTTGTTTGCGGCGTTGGCGTACGCGGGTATGGTGTTCGCCCACAATGGCATCGCGTTATTGTTTTCGATTGTTCTGGGCGCGTGGATTATTTTCTTGCTGCTGCGGATTCGCAATCCGCGCTATCCGCTCGTTTCAAAAAACGGTATTGCAAAATTGTTCCGCGCATCGCTGCCCACCGCGTTCGGGCTTGCGCTCGGACTCGGACTCACGGGCATTTTCATGCTGCCGCTCGTGTTGGAATACAAATTCATCAACGTCGCGCAGTGGACGCAGAATTATTACAACTATCAAGACCATTTTGTAGAACTGTATCAGCTCTTCAGTCCGTTCTGGGGATTCGGCATCAGCCGGCAAGGTCCGGTGGATGGCTTGTCTTTTCAACTCGGACTGGTGCCCGTCGTGCTCTTTATTTTTTCCTTGTTCGTCATGATAAACAAATCAAACGCGCACAATGCAAGCCACCAACGCGCGTATGTTTTGTTCTTTTTTATTTTCTCCCTATTGGTCATCCTCTTGATGTTTGAATTTTCACTGCCCGCGTGGCAAGCGTTCGGACTCGCAAGCGTGGCGCAATTTCCATGGCGCTTGCTCACGCTCACCACCGTCTTTTTTTCCATCGTCGGCGCGAGTGTGATGTTAATGGACGACGAACGACGAACGACGAATGACAAAGCCCCCAATCGCCGCATCACCGCTCCACCGTCTCCAATCTCAAATTTCTCTCTTGCCACCGTCGCGCTCGCCGCGCTCATCGTATTGGGCAGTTATCCGTACATCACATCACAAAATATTCTCGAACCGCGCGAAGGTCCCGTAAGTCTAGCGGGCTTGATGCGTTTTGAAAATTCCGCGAACGAAATGACGGGCACCACCGTGTATGCAAACGAACAGCCGTTGTGGTCACCACTCGCGGACAATTACCTCCAACAAAAAAACGTGCGCTCGAAAATTGATTTCAGCACTGTACCGGACTGGCTTTTCTTGCGCGTCACTCCAACTTCGTTACGCGTGGACGGCGAACGCGTGGATTACAATGCGCCGAACGGCGATGTGACCATTGTGTTCAATGTGCAAATGTATCCGGGCTGGCGCGCGTACCTCACGCCCTCGCGTTCCACCGACATTGTGCGTGAGCTGCCCATTGAAATCGAGCCGCCGTACGGCAGAATCAAAGTGACGCTGCCGCAAGGTGAGCATGGCGTGTGGCTGCGCTTTCAAGACACCCCGCCGCGCACGGCGGGAACAATTATTTCGGGAATCGCGCTATTGATAACACTCGGAATGTTGACGTGGAATTTCCGTAAACGGAAATTTGACGTTTGAGGTTTCACGTTTGACGTTTCACGCCCACATTCGACGCCAACAAGACCGCCACAAGGGGCTATACTACGTGCGCGATAAAATTTTTTCCCCGCATTTGTTTGTCCTCCTCGCGTTTGCGACGCTTCTCGCCGCGCCGCTTTCCGCCCCCGGCTATTTCATGTTCGCGCACGACGCGCGTCACACCGTGTACTTTATGCAAATGTTCGACGCGGCGCTGCGCGATGGCGCGTTGTTTCCGCGCTGGGCGGCGGATATGGTGTTTGGGTACGGCTATCCCGTGTGGCTGATTCTCGCGCCGCTCCCGTACTATGGCGCAGAATTTTTTCATCTGCTCGGTCTCGATTTTCCCGCCAGCATCAAAGCGGTAGAAGCGGTGGGCTGGTTCGCGGGAGCGCTCGGCATGTATTGGTTTGCCGCGCGCGTCATGGACAAGCACGCGGGACTCGTCGCCGCGATAGCGTATCTGTTTGTGCCGTATCATGTGGTGGATTTGTACGTGCGCGGCGCGATGGCGGAATTCCTCGCGTTCGTCTTTCCACCGTTCGTTCTATGGGGTCTCTATCAAATTTTTTCTACGCGCCGCGCCTTTTATATTCCGCTCACCGCGCTCGCGTATGGCGCCATGCTGCTAACGCATGTACAAATGACGGTACTCTTTTCGCCCGTCATCGCGGGATATATGTTGGTGCTGTGGCTTTCTGGCAGAAGCCGGAACACAGAGCACAGAACAGAGACCACCCAATCACCCAATCACCCAATCACCCAATCACCTAATCACCTAATCACCGCGTCTCCCCTCCTCCGCGCCTCCTTGGCAATCGTCTGGGGCGTCGCACTCGCAGCAGTTTTCTTTGTTCCAATTCTGTTGGAACAAAAATATCTGACGAACGACCCGCTCATCGGCGGCTTTTTCAATTTTCGCCTGCACTTTGTCAATCCGTCCCAGCTCCTCTCGCCGTTCTGGGGCTATGGCTATGCAGGGACAAATGGCAATGACCAATTTTCCTTGCAGCTCGGCATCATGCCACTGTTTTTCGCAACGCTCGCGCTGTTCACGCTGAAACGCGGTGATAAAATCAGCGCGCAAATTTTCTATTTCGCGCTCGTCACACTCGGCGCGGTGTTTGCGATGCTCGCCATCTCGACCCCGTTATGGGAACTCGCCGCGCCGATTGTGGCGTTCACGCAATTTCCCTGGCGCGTGTTGTTCGTCAGCGCGTTCGCGTTGGCATTTCTCGCGGGCGCGTCCGTGCGCGCAGTGAACCAACGCTACGGCAAGAGCGAACGCGGCGGCGAGGCGTTCGCTACAGCGCTCGTATTTTCGCTTGTCATTGCGTTCGCCATGTTTCCGTTTGCGCGTCCCCAATATACGGAAACGCAATTCACGTGGAATACGTTGATGGATTTTCAGGTCAACGACCACGAATTGCTCGGCGACACGATTTGGGTGCAGACGCGTCCCGCCGATTCGCCGTTGGTGAATCAATACCGCGCGGGGAACCTCACCACCAAAGCCGTCGTCGTTCAAGGAGACGCGCAGATTGAATTGCTCGAGCGCCGACCTTCGGGCGATACGGTGCGTGTAACGGCAAACACTCCTGCCCGTATCATGTTTTACACGCGCTACTTTCCGGGCTGGACGGCAATCCTCGATGGAAACGCGGCGCCGCTTGAACCCTTTGGCGAACAAGGACTGATTGCGGTGAATGTTCCGGCTGGCACGCACACCGTTTCAACGCACTGGGGCACGACGCTCCCGCGCCTCGCGGGAGCGGTCATTTCGCTCGTTGCCCTTCTCGCTCTTTTGTTTGTTCTCTGGCGCACACGCCGAATCTAATTCTCCATTGTAGGCATTTGGCATTTGTTGAACCTATGCTAGAATCACCCCGCCGCGATAAACCAAGACCCACAGGGTTTCCAAAGCGTGCGCCGCGATTTTTGGCAAGGACACACGAAAACTCTTTAGGTCAGCTTGACACACATGGACCAACGCAAACGCATTCTCGTCGTTGACGACGACCCCAAACATGTGGACTTGCTCCGCATCGCGCTCGAACGCGCCGATTTTGCGGTCGTGACGGCGACGAACGGACTGCAAGGCGAAAAAGCATTTCGCAGCAATCCGATTGATTTGGTGCTGCTGGATGTCATGATGCCCCAGCGAGACGGTTTCGACATGCTGCGCGATGTGCGCGCGATTTCGCCCGTGCCAATCATCATGCTCTCGGCACTGCACGAGACGGAAACGGTGGTCAAGGGGCTGGAGCTCGGCGCGGATGATTACATCACCAAGCCGTTTGAGCTCAAAGAGATGCTGGCGCGTGTGAACGCGGCATTGGCACGTGTCGAAAGATTAAAGTCCGGCGAAAAGAGTGCGCGCGTGCAAACGCTCGGCGACGTTTCGCTCGATTTGGACCGCGGCATGGCGCGCATCGGGGAAAAACAAGTCGCGCTGACGCCGATTGAATTGGAATTACTGCACTATATGATGATGCACGCCGGACGGCTGCTGGAACGCGAGACGCTTTTGCGCGATGTATGGGGTTACGATTATTTTGGCAAAACGAATTTGGTGGATGTTGCCATTCGCCGGCTGCGCGAAAAAATTGAAGTAGACCCCTCCAACCCTGTTTACTTGCTGACCGTGCGCGGACAAGGGTACCGTTTTGCCGCATAGAAACCCGGACTGCTGTCTCACTCTCTGGTGATTCACTCCCTCGCGCGCCATTTTTCCGAAACGATTCTCAAACAAAATTTGCCAGTCTGTCAGATTTTTCAAGGCAATGTCGAATAATCGTCCCTCCAATCGCCCGCGCAACAAACCGCCCGAACCCTGGCGGATTGAACGTATGGTGCAGCGCGTGCCCGCGCATCTCGGCGAGGAAAATAGTTTTTCGCCCTGGCTGGTCGTGGGCGCGATTGCCGTCGTCGCCATTGTCGCGGGCTTGCTCGTCTTTTTTTCCGGCATTCCCAATCCCGTCGCGTCCGTCGTGCCTGCAACGCCCACGCGTCTGCGCACTCCGCGTCCGCCCGCGACCGTCGTAGTCACGGCAACACCCGAATCCAATACCGCCACGCCCACGCGCCGTCCCACCCCGTACATGGTCGAATACATTGTCAAAAGCGGCGACGTGCTGCTCACCATTGCGGACAAATTCAATGTCACGGTAGACCAAATCCGCGACGCAAACAATTTGACCAGTGATTTGATCCATGTGGGCGACAAGCTGTTAATTCCACAACCAACGCCGACACCGAAACCGGGGGCAGTGGCACAGCTCACCGAAGCGCCGCCGGCAGCAACCGCCACACTGCTGCCGACCGAGACCACTCATGCGACGCCAACGTTGATTGCGTTTCAGCAAACTCAAACGACCGCTCAAGCCACAACCCCCACGCCCACAGCGGGGGTTGTTGTTTATTACGTCCAATCGGGTGACAATCTCGGCACCATTTCCAAAGCGTTCAGCACCACCGTTGACGCGATTATGGCAGTCAACAAAATGTCCAACACAACCATACGCGTGGGACAAGCGATTACCATTCCCGTCGGCGCGTGGACACCGACGTTTACGCCCACGCGTAATATCGAACGCACCATAACGCCAACGCCGCAGTACACCTACAATGCGCCCGCGCTGCTTTCGCCCGGCGCAAACGCGCAAATGAACGGCAGCGTTATTTTTCAATGGACGGCTGTCGGCGTGCTGCCCGATTCCGCGTCGTACATTATTTCGTTGCGTTACAGTGACGGCGAAAACGAAATCACACGCGCGTTCGACGCAGGACGCGGCACTTCATATCGCCTCGACACATCCCCTTCGGGAATTCCAAATACCGAATACGCTTGGTACGTCGTCGTCGTACGAAGCATCGGCTGCGGTCCCGCGTCGCCCGACGCGACGCAGCCCTGCGCGGTCAGTCCGCCGAGTGGAACGCGGACATTTGTTTGGAAATAATCATGGCAGACAATTTTCTCACCCGCCTCGCGCAAGCTCCCCTGCTCTGTGACGGCGCAACCGGCACATTGTTGTACGCACATGGCGTCGCGTTCGAACAATGTTTTGACGCGTTGAATTTGGAACAACCCGCGTTGGTTCAAGAACTGCACGAAGAGTATTTGCGCGCAGGCGCCGAAGTGATTGAAACCAATACCTTCGGCGCGAATCGTTTCAAACTCCAAGAACATGGTTTGGAACATCGCGTCGCGGAAATCAACGCGGCAGGCGTGAAACTTGCGCGCAATGCGGTTAACACATCTGGAAAAAACGCGTTCGTCGTCGCGTCCATCGGACCGCTCGGCGTACAACTCGCGCCTGTTGGTCCCATTTCGCGCCAAGAAGCGCACGACGCGTTCCGCGAACAAATCGCCGCGCTCATTTCCGAAAAACCCGACGCGCTGATTTTTGAAACGTTCGCCAATCTCCAAGAAATCACCGAAGCCATTCGCGCCGCGCAAGACGTGGGGGCGTTGAATTCAACGCCCATCCCCATCATCGCCCAAATGACGTTCACAAATGATGGCGTGACAACCTACGGCTATACGCCCGTTCAAGTCGCGCACGCGCTCGCCGCGCTCAAAGTGAATGTCATTGGCGTCAATTGTTCCGTCGGTCCCGCGCGCGTGCTGCCCGTCATCGAGCAAATCATTCACACCGTCCGCGACGACCCGCGTCGTCCCGGTATGATTTATTTTTCCGCGCAGCCGAACGCGGGTTTTCCCGAAGCGAGCGGCGGCAGAATTTTTTATCCCGCAACGCCCGATTACTTTGGCGATTACGCGCGCCGTTTCGCGGAAGCGGGCGTGCAACTCATCGGCGGCTGCTGCGGCACCACACCGCAGCATATTCGCAACATGCGTCTTGCGCTCGACGCGTACGCGCGTACCGCAAAAAAACGCACGCGCATAACCTCCGCTGCATCAAACGAAAAAGAAGCAAAACCCATCTCGCACGAACCGCCAACACACTTGCAGCAAAAATTGGATGCGGGACATTTCGTCGTCAGCGTGGAAATGGACCCGCCGCGCGGATTCAATCCCGACGCCGTTCTCGCGGGCGCGCTGATTTTGAAACAAGCGGGCGCGGATGTCATTAACGTTGCCGATTCGCCGCGCGCGCAAATGCGAATGAGCGCGTGGGCAGTCGCGCATCTGATTCAAACCGAAGTCGGTGCGGAAAGCGTTTTGCATTTTCCCGTGCGCGGCAGAAATCTTTTGCGCGTGCATGGTGATTTGATGGCGGCACATGCGTTACGCGTCCGAAACATTTTCGCGTGCATGGGCGACCCGGTGGCGACGGGCGATTATCCGCAAGCGACGGACGCGTATGATGTGGTCCCGTCCGGTTTGGTGAAATTGGTCAAGCAGCATTTCAATCAGGGTATTGACCACGCGGGTACGTCCATCGGCGCGCCGTGTTCGTTCACCGCCGGTGTCGCCTGCGACCCGAATGCGCGCGATGTCGCGCGTGAAATCAAAACACTGCACAAAAAAATTCAAGCGGGCGCGGATTTTTGTTTGACACAGCCGATTTATGATGTGCCAACCGCGCGCGAATTTTTGAAACGCTATGCGGACGAATA